>DATDFB010000225.1:0-39665 GCA_036522835.1 Thermoanaerobaculia bacterium
AGCCAGCGCTGCTCCCGCGTTCTAGCGCTTCCACGTGATCTTGGCGTCGCGGAAGCGGATCGCCTTTCCGCTTCCGTCGACGACCTCGATCTGCACGTCGGTGATCTCGCCGACGCCGCGCGGGCGCTCGTTCACGTAGCACGTCAGCGCCGGCCACGGCACGTTCGGGTACCACGGCCAGCCGCGGCTGATGTCGTCGCGCGGGGTGAAGAACATCGGCACGCGGACGCGGCCGGCGTCGATGAGCGCGGTGGCGCTCTTGATCCCGTGCGGGGAGAGCGCCCAGCCGTCGACGAGCAGCTTGCCGGTCACTTCCTGTCCGTTGAGCGGCTTGTCCATCCGCCCGAAGACGCTGTGGTTGTAGGTGGCCTCGCCGCGCAGGAACTTCGTCAGCAGCGGATCGCTGGCCGTGCCGCGGACCTTGGCGTTGCGCGTGACGGCGAAGAGCCAGTCGCCGAGGTTGCTGTGGTCGAAGCGGCGGACGAAGGTCATGCGGCCGCTCTCGAGGTTGCGCTCGATCCATCCGACGATCGACGGCCCGTACTTGCCGGCCCAGTCGGAGTGCACGAGGACAAGCGCGCAGCCGCTGCGCTCCAGCGTCTCGGTGAAGTCGTCATCGTAGAAGAGCTTCTCCTCCTTCTCGCGCAGCTTGCGGTGGACCGGCGGCTCGAAGCCGGAGGTGCCGTTCATGATCGGCTGGTGGTGCACCGTCGCGCCGAGAAGGTAGAGGAAGGGGGTGTTGTAGTTGTTGAGCGGGAGCTCGAGCGTCGAGCCGCCGGCGGTGGGGCCGTTCTGCTTCAGCCAGAGCTGCGCTTCGCTCGGCTCGAACCAGACGTACTCCCAAATGAGGCGCGGCCAGACGTCGGCGAGCGCGGCGGCGACGAGGACGGCGGCGAGCGCGCGGCGCCACAGCGGCCGCGGGACGAGATTCAGCAAGGCCACGGCGCCGAGCGCCATCCACACGGCTAAGCCGACATACGAGATCGTGGCGAAGCGCGCCAGCGCGCGCAGTCCGCGGAAGACCATCGTGCGGCGGAAGAGGAACTCGCCGAAGAAGCCGTTGCGGCCGAACGAGCCGAGGAAGCCGACGAGGATCCAGACCATCGCCGCCCAGGCATCGACGGAGAAGCGGGAGTTGGCGAGCCAGGTTCGGAGGCGATCGGTGAAGCGGATGATGACGAGCACCGCGAGGAGCATCAGCGGGATGTCGGAGCCGCTGAAGCCGAGGGGGTGGAGCTCGTCGTTGCGCACGAGACCGAGGTAGGCGATGAAGGCGGTGAGGAGAATGGCGACGTCGAGGACATGGAGGACAGGCACTCTTGCCTGTCCTCGGGCGGCGGGGAGGACAGGCAAGAGTGCCTGTCCTCCATCGAGACGCGGCGTGGCAACGGCGGCGCAGAAGAGCAGCAGCAGCGCCAGAAACCCCGGGAAGAGACTCCGCTCCGCGCGCGGGAGATCGGGGTCGGGGAGCGACGCGTAGAGCGCGTTGTTCGGCGCGGGGACGAGCCAGTCCATCCAGCTCGCGGAGCCGGACAGGGCCTCGCCGCCCATCCGCTTCATCTTGTATTCGTTCGAGACGATGGCGTACGGCGCCAGTACCGGCAGCAGGATCACGGCCGCCGCGACCATCGCGCCGAGGAGGCGTCGCCAGTACGCGGCGTCGCGCCGCTCCGCGATCGCGTAGAGCCAGACCGTCGCCGCCACGGCCACGGCGCTGAAGAGCAGCCAATAGATGTTCGTCAGGCCGTTCATCACCATCGCGGCGGCGAAGAGCGCGGCGTTGCGGCGCGTCGGATTGCGGTGGAAGACGACGAGCGCCGCCAGGATCAGCGGCAGCCAGCCGCTGGAGATGATCTGCACGTGAGGGACGTGCGAAATGCGGAACGAGACGTAGGCGTGGAAGATCCCGGCGATGAGCGCCGCCGCGCCGTTGCGCGCCACGACGCGCGCCAGCACCCACGCGCCGTAGCCGCTCAAGGTGAACCCGAGGAGCATGCCGAGGGAGTGGAGCGTGATGGCGCTCGCGCCGGCGAGCCAGAACGGAAAGAGCGGCAGCGCCACGCCGAGCATGTTCTCGCTGTAGGCCAGCGGCAGGTGCGCGGGGACGAAGATCGGCGCATCGAACAAATGCAGAGGCTGGTGCACGAGCGCGTAGCAGTCCCACTCCAGAATCCAGGCGTTGAGCAGCGGGTCGCCCTGATCGGCCACGCCGCTGGAGAGGCGGATCGCCAGAGGCCAGGTGAAGAAGATCGCCAGCGCCAGGAAGAACGCGAACGCCGCGATCTCGCGCAGGCTCGAGCGCGCAGGGCGCGGGGCGCGCGATTCGATCTCCGCCCCGTCCCCTGCGCCCTGCGCTCTTTGCAGTTTTGTCACGGCGGCAGAGTATAGGTGCGCATCCATCTACGAATCTGTTCGTATATTGCGGCATGCAGCCAAACTTTTTTGTGAACGCGTCGTCTATAGGCGCAATGCGAACGACACTCGTTGCCATCGCAGCGCTCGCCGCTGCCATCGCCCTCCCGCTGCACGCCGCCGACGCCGCAGCCGAGGGGCATCCGACGATCACCATCTCCCGCGCGCCGAGCGGCATCACCGTCGACGGCGACCTTTCCGAGCCCGCATGGAAGTCCGCCACGCGCATCGACAAATGGTGGGAGACGAACCCCGGTGACAACATCGAGCCGAAGGCCAAGAGCGTCGGCTATCTGATGTACGACGACAAGTACTTCTACGCCGGCTTCGACATGGAGGATCCCAACCCGAAGCAGATCAGCTCGCCGTTCAACGACCGCGATCACATCAGCGGCAACACCGACGACTACGCCGGCGTCATCCTCGACACGCGTCACGATCACAAGACGGCCATCCTCTTCCTGGCCACCGCGCGCGGCATCCAGTACGACGCCGTGAGCGACGACTCCACCGGCAACGAAGACTCCTCGCCCGACTTCTTCTGGGACTCGGCCGCGAAGATCAACGACCACGGCTGGACGCTCGAGATCCGCATCCCCCTTTCCTCGCTGCGCTACGACGCGCGCAATCCGCAGGAGTGGGGGATCATGCTCTACCGCAACTGGCCGCGCGACCGCCGCTATCAGATGTTCGCGAACAAGCTTCCGCGCGGCGGCAACTGCTTCATCTGCAACGAGAACACGCTGGCGGGCCTGGCCGATCTTCCGCCGGCCGGCCACATGATCATCGCTCCCTACGCCACCGCCACGCAGGTCGGCGAGCCGCGCGACGGCCTCGGATCGCAGTTCGTCAATCGCCCTGTCGGCTCGAACGGCGGCGCGGATTTGAAATGGACGCCGACGCCCGACAGCGTCGTCGACGCCACGATCAATCCCGACTTCTCGCAGATCGAGTCGGACGTCGCCGTGATCACCTCGAACGAGCGCTTCGCCATCTTCCTGCCGGAGAAGCGGCCGTTCTTCCTCGAAGGGGTGGAGCTCTTCAGCACGCCCATCCAGGCGGTGTACACGCGCACGATCACGTCGCCGCGCTGGGGCGGGCGCTCGACCGGCAAGTTCGGCTCGAACGCCTACACGTTCCTCGTGGCCCAGGACCGCGGCGGCGGCGGCGTGATCCTGCCCTCGGCGTTCGGCTCGGACCTGGCCTTCCAGGACTTCAAGTCGACCGACATGATCGGCCGCGTGCGCCACGACTTCAGCCGCAACTCGTTCGTGAGCATGCTCCTCACCGACCGCGAGATGGGCGGCGGCGCGCACAACCGCGTTCTCGGCCCCGACTTCCAGCTCAAGAACGAGCACGACACGCTCACGGGGCAGTTCCTCGTCAGCGACAGCCACACGCCCGACCGTCCCGATCTCGCCGGCGAGTGGAACGGCCAGAAGATGAAGGGCCACGCGTACAACGTCTGGTGGCAGCATCAGACGGAGAAGTTCGACTTCTACAGCCAGCACCAGAATTACACCGACGACTTCCGCGCCGACGCCGGCTTCGTGCCGCAGGTCGGCTTCCGCACGACGTACGCGGAGACGGGTTGGACGTTCCGGCCGAAGGGCTTCTTCAGCCGCGTGCGCACGTTCGCGATGGGGGAGTACGACACGACCGAGGACGGCTCGCTGCTGTATCGGCTGGCATCGTTCGGCTGGGGCGCCGACGGGAAGATGCGCTCCCAATGGCGCTTCCGCTACGCGTACGACACGGTGAACAACAACGGTCCGCTTTTCCAGCGCCACCAGCTCCTCTGGGCGTTCAGCTTCGCGGTGAACCGCCTAATCTCGCAGATCTCCTCGGACGGCTGGGCCGGACAGCAGGTCGACTTCGCGAACAACCGTTTAGGCCACGGCGCGAACGTGAACTTCGGCGTGCTGCTGCGCCCGGGCGATCACCTGGAGCTCTCGCTCTCGAACGGCGTGCGCTGGCTGACGGTGAACAACGGCGTCGACGAAGGGCGCCTCTTCACCTCGCAGTTCGAGCGCCTCCGGGCCAACTACACGTTCAATCAGAAGATGTTCCTGCGCGCGATCGTTCAGAACCAGCGCACGAATCAGAACCAGGCGCTGTACGACTTCGCGGTCGACCAGCACGGCGGCTCGCTGGCCAGCCAGCTCCTCTTCGCCTACAAGCTGAACTGGCAGACGCTGATCTTCCTCGGATACGGCGACCTGCGCGAGATAACCCCCGAGGCCACCGACTTCTTGAAGAGCGGCCGGCAGTTCTTCATGAAGGTCAGCTACGCATTCCAGAGGTGATGGCGGCGACGACGCGGCGGACGTCGTCGCTCAAGGCGCGGTCGCGGTAGACCGGTTCCACGGCGTCGCGCACGCGCAGGTACGTCTCGCGCGTGCCGCGCCCCAGGCGAAGGGCGATGTCGCGGGCGCGGCCGCGCGTGGCGGACTCGAAGTCGCGCGCCTGCTGCTCGGCCTCCTCGATCGACATCGCGCGCGGGGTGGCGAGCGGATCGCACTCCATCCCGGCGCGCCAGTCGATGGCCTGCGCGGCCACGAGGAGCTCGATGGCCACGACGTGCTGCGCATTCGTGAGGATGCTGCGCATCTTCCGCGCGGCGTGCGTCGACATCGACACGTGATCCTCGGCGTTGGCTGACGTCGGGATCGAGTCGACCGAGGCGGGGTGCGCGAGGACTTTGTTCTCGGATACGAGCGAGGCGGCGGTGTACTGCGCGATCATCAGTCCCGAGTTCACGCCGGGACGCGTGGTGAGGTTCTGCGGCAGCCCGCGGTTGTGATTGCCGTCGAGGAGCATGGCCGTGCGGCGCTCGGAGATGTTCGCCAGCTCCGCCAGCGCGATGGCCAGAAAGTCCGCAGCGAGCGCGATGGGCTGGCCGTGGAAGTTGCCGGCGGAGTAGGCGAGGCGCGTGTCGCCGCGATAGTTCGGCGGCCAGTTGTCGCGGAAGCGGAGGTCGAACGGCTCGCTCTCGTCGGGGAAGAAGAGCGGATTATCGGTGGCGGCGTTGATCTCGCGCACGGCCACGTCGCGCGCGTAGTCGATGGCGTGGCGCGACGCGCCGTGCACCTGCGGCGCGCAGCGGAGTGAGTACGGGTCCTGCACGGCGCCGGCGCGCTCGACCAGGTGCGAGCCCTCGACGAGCTCGCGCATGCGCGCCGCGCTGCGGATCTGTCCGAGGTGGCCGCGGGCATCGTGGACCTTGGCGTCGAGCGCGCGCGTGCAGCCGCAGAGCGCCTCGAGCGAGAGCGCGGCCGCTTCGTCGCAGAGGTCGGCGAGGCGCTCCGCGTCGTAGACGCCGAGGGCCAGCATCGCGGCGGAGAAGTTCACGCCGTTGACGAGCGCCAGCCCTTCCTTGAACGTCGGCTTGATCGTCTCGGCGTCGAAGCCGAGGAGCTGCGGGAGCTCGCCCGCGTCGCGAATCGCCGGGTCGTCCATCGTGTAGAACTGTCCGGCGCCGAGAAGCGTGGCAAAGGTATGCGAAAGCGGGCAGAGGTCGCCGCTTGCGCCGACGGAGCCCTGCAGCGGCACGACCGGGATCACGCCGCGGTTGAGCATGGCTTGCACGACGTCGACGAGCGTCCGCCGCACGCCGGAGCGCCCTTGCAGAAACGCGTTGAGCCGGGTGGCCAGCACGGCGCGCACGACGTCGGCCGGAAACGCTTCGCCGACGCCGACGGAGTGCGAGAGGAGGAGGTTGCGCTGCAACTGCTCGAGGTCCTCGGGCGCGATCGGCTTGTCTTTGAACTCGCCGAAGCCGGTGGTGACGCCGTACTCGGTCGGCGCCGGCTCGCCGGCGGCCCACGCTTTTTTGTAGTTGTCGACCGCGCGCGCGATGAGCGCCTCGGACTTTGCCACTTTCTCGCCGGTCGATGGGTCGACATCGACGCGCACGCTCGGATCGCGGGCGATGCGCGCCAGCTCTTCGATGGAGAGCGATTCGCCGTCGAGGACGATGGTCATCGTTCGATTTCCGCCAACAGCTCGCGAATTCCTTCCACGAGCTTATCGCGCGGAATCGTCGTCTGTCCCGGCCGCGCCGCCAGCCACTCGTCGCGGTCGCCGAGCATCGCCGCCTTGGCGCGGCCGGCGGCCATGTTCTTGACCGTGACGACGCTCTGCTCCTTTTCGTTCGAGCCGACCAGGAGCGCGAGCGGGATGTCGTAGGCATCGGCGTACTCGAGCTGCTTGCCGAGGCGCTTGGCGGTGCCAACGTAGAGCTCCGTCGGAATGCCGGCGCGGCGCAGCTCCCACGTCATCTGCAGGTAGTCGCTCATCAGCGCGCGGTCCATGACCGTGACGAGGACGCGCGCGGTCGCTTTGCGCGCGACGGTTTTTTTCAGGTATTCGAGCGCGGCCAGGAGGCGGTCGACGCCGCACGACGCGCCGACGGCGGGGATGCGCTCGCCGAGGAAGCGGAGGACGAGGTCGTCGTAGCGTCCGCCGCCGAAGACCGAGCCGAACTGCGGCGCGTCGAGGAGAATCGCTTCGAAGACCGGGCCGGTGTAGTAGGCGAGGCCGCGGGCGATGGAGAGGTCGAGCGCGGCGCGGTCGTCGCTGTAGCCCAAGGCGTAGAGGTGGCCGGAGATTTTCGCGACCGCGGCGATCTCCGTCTCGGCGTTGGCGACGCCGGCAAAAAGATCGCGGAGCTGCGCGACGACTTCCTGCCTCGTCCCTTTGACGGCGAGGAAGCGCTCGATTTTTTCAACCTGATCGCGCTGTAGGCCGACGCCGCGGATGGTGTCGCCCGACTCGTCTTTGTAGCCGTCCATGAGCTCGAGGCGCACTTTGTCGATGCCGACTTTGTCGAGCTTGTCGAGGACGCGGAAGACGTCGACGCCCTGCTCGCCCGAGATGCCGGCGTAGTCGAGCAGCAGATTCAAAATCCTGCGGCTGGAGAAGCGGACGAGGTGCGGCCCGACGTCGAGCGCCCCGAGGCTGTCGCACATGCCGGCGATGATCTCGGTGTCCGCCACCTCGGATTCCGTTCCGACGGAGTCGAGGTCGAACTGCGTGAACTCGCGGTAGCGCCCCTTGTCCGGCTTGTCGGCGCGCCAGACGGGGGAGACTTGGTAGCGCCGGAACGGCCGCGGCAGCTCTTTGTATTGGGCGATGACGCGCGCCAGCGGCACGGTGAGGTCGAAGCGCAAGCCGAGCGCTTCTCCCTCGGGGTTGCTGACGCGGAAGATCGACTGCTGCGCCTCCTGCCCGGCCGAGCCGGAGAGGACGTCGAGGTATTCGATGGCGGGAGTGGTGAGGGGGACGAAGCCGTAGAGCTCGTAGACGCGGCGGATCGTGTCGATCATCCGCTGCCGGGCGAGCATTTGATCGGGAAGAAGGTCGCGGAGGCCGCGAGAGAGACGAGGCTCGACGCTTGTCATTCGCGATGGTACCGGGGGGCGGTCTCGAACCGCCGACCCCCAGATCCACAATCTGGTGCTCTAACCAACTGAGCTACCCCGGCACACACAAAGAACGCGAATGATACCCGAAACGGAGGTGAGAACGCGGTGGGGCGGGATCGTATTCTGTTCTCGGTGCGCCCATGCGCATTGGCGCACGCTGTGCGCCCCTACCGGTTGACGAGCAGCGCGTCGGTGAACCAGCTTCGCTCGTCGGTCCACCGCTTCGCCATCGCAAACCCCGTCGCGCGCGCGATCCGCTCGATCTGCTCCGCGGTGTACTTGTGCGAGTTCTCGGTGTGGATCGTCTCGCCTTCCGCGAACGCGGCCTGCAATCCCAGCGCGTCGATCGGCACGGTCTGCTCCTCGCGTGAGACGAGGTGCATCTCGATCCGTCCCGCCTCTTCGCTGAAGAACGCGCGGTGCGCGAAGCGGTCGAGGCGGAAGTGTCCGCCCAGCTCGCGATTGATGCGGCCGAGGAGGTTCAGATTGAACGCGGCGGTGACGCCGAGCGGGTCGTCGTAGGCCGGCTCGAGGACGCTCTTCGGCTTGTGCATGTCGGCACCGAGAAAGAGCGCGTCATCCGGCGCGAGCGCGCTGCGCAGCGATGACAGCATGGTGATCGCCTCGTTCTCGTCGAGGTTGCCGATCGTCGAGCCGAGGAAGAGGACGACCGTGCGCGTGCCGGGAAGGGCCGGGAGGGTGCGGAGGGCGGCGGCCGCGTCGGAGAACTCGGTGCAGATGGCGTTGACGGTGAGCGCGGGGAAGTCGGCGAGGAGCTGGCGCGCGGTGGACTCGAGGACGCTCGGGTCAATGTCGATCGGCTGATAGACGAGCGTCCCCTGCCGCGCCAGGAGCTCCTCGATCAGCAGCCGCGTCTTGCGCGAGTCGCCGCTGCCGAGCTCGACGAGCGATACCGGTCCGCCCATGGCCTCGACGATCTCTGCGCCGTTCGCGCGCAGGATCGCCTCCTCGGTTCGCGTGACGTAGTACTCCGGCAGGTTCGTGATGGCGCTGAAGAGCGCGGAGCCGAGGGCATCGTAGAACCAGCGCGGCGGCAGCGACTTCGGCGTGGCGGTGAGACCGGCGCGCACGTCCTCCGCGAAGGTCGTGGAGCGCGAGGGGAGCCGGCGCAGAGTGAAGCGAGAGATCACGCCGTCACATCGTATCCCGCCTCGCGCAGCGCTTCGACCGCGGCATCGACTTTAGACGCTTTGACGAGCACGGTGTCGGTGTCGAACGTGGAGACGACGAAGACGCTGATGCCGCGCGCCGCCAGCGCGGCGGTGAAGCGGGCGGCGACGCCGGTGGTCTCGAACGGAATCGGCCCTTCCAGCCCGAGGCAGCGCCAGCCGCGCTCGGCGGGGACGTCGTCGGGAACGCCGCCTTCGTCGCAGACGATCGAGAGCTCGTGCGCCGTGCGGGTGATCGAGGTGAAGGCGCCGCGGTGCGCCCACGGAGGCACGTCGGCGTCGGCGTCGAGGCGCGCCACGGCGAAGAGTCCGTCGAGCAGCGTGAACTTCATTTGCCGGAGACGCGCTTCACGGCTCCCAAGAGCTCGTCGGAGTCGAACGGCTTTCTCACCACGCCGGCGACTTCCTTCGTCAGCCGCCCCAGCACGGCCTCGGGCGACGCTGTGACGAGGAGAGCGTGTTCGAGCAGCGCCGGGTTATGGGCGCGAAGGTGCTTGATGACCGTGTTGCCGCCTTCGTGCGGCATCATCAGGTCGAGCAGCAGGACGTCGTAGCCGTCGCGCTCGAGCGCGGCGATGGCCTCGCGCCCGGTGAGGAAGGTGTCGACGCGATAGCCGCCGCGCTTGAGCAGCGCCGACACGAGGCGCTGCATCGAAGGATCGTCGTCGAGAAGCAGGACCCGCTTCCGTCTCAGCCGGCGCAGCATTGAGGAGAGATATTGCTGGAAGCGCGCCCGATTCGCTACTGCTGACTCAGCTTCCTGGATTGTTGGTGGCTCCGCTCGGACTCGAACCGAGGACTTCTTCCTTGTAAGGGTCCACGGAATGTTTTCGACCACCGTTGACGAACCACCGCCCGAGGAATGTTACCTCATCAATGACGAGCAACAGTCGCCCGGCACGATCAACAGCGGGACCGTGTAGACACTTCGTAGACACCTGAGCCGCCGCTGAGTTTGGTGGCCCCTGCCGGTCTCGATCCGGCGACCTCCTGCTTGTAAGGCAGGCGCTCTCCCAACTGAGCTAAGGGGCCGTCAAGGTGAGCACCCTGATGGTAGCACGTCGCACGACACCTCACTCTTTGCCAAGCCGCTGAACAACGTTGGATCCTGCGCGCGCTGCACCACGCTGTGTGGCAATTAGCAGGCGGAATCGGCGGCCTCAAGTCAGGCGCAGGAAAATGAATCCGCCATTCCCCGCGGAAAAGATCGGAAATACCAGCATGTACGTGACCACGGCATTCGCTGGCGCAGTTAGCGATGCGCCATTGCTGAACCCCTGACCGCCAACTTTCACCGGATACTTGCCGCTCGGCAACGCTATGCTTGTATATTGTCCCGCGCTGAATGTCCCCGTGATCGGGCTTGCGGCTCCGATGGAAAAGCTCAGCCCTCCTTGCGCATTCTGAAAGTGGATCGTGTTGCTCTTGATATTTGCAATCGGCATTGCCTGAATCAGCATGAGACGTCCTCCCATCATTGAAGAAGCAGCTGTTCATCGGGGGTATAGAACTGCGCGATTTGTACCCAATCGATCGCGGTTGTGATTACCGATCGAGCAGCCAGCGTCAGGTACGACTGACTCGCGCGCTCTCGATCATTAATGCTTTCGAATCGCCGCTCAAGCGAGGGGCGCGCGTGGTCCCAATTTGCAGGAAGGACTATGCCTTCTTCATTGCGCCACCGCCGCGATCGACGGGCGAGAGCAAAAGCGGTCGACATTCGCTCGCAGACCACTTCCGGATGGGCATAAACGTCTTCGTAGCGCACGAAGAAACAGTGTTCCGGCCAGGTTTTCGCGAGTGTAAACCATGCAGCATATCGCTCGTTGAAGCGGAGGCAGGCAGACCGCAGCTCGTCGAGCTGCTCATCCGGAATGGGCGTGCCGCGCGCCGACCAGCCCAAAAACCAGCCGAGACTGACTGCCCACGCATAGGGGTCGCGGATCGACACGACGAAACGCATCTGTCGCGACGCGAATGCATTCGCGATTCCGTCGGCCATTTCAGTGACGTCCTCGACCTGCAGCGGATCCAGCGCATTGGTGGTAGCGGCCGGAACGGAGAATGTGGCGCGCCAGGCGAAAGCGCGGGCAGGCATCGGATCGCTCTGGGCTTCACGCCAGTATTCGTCGAAAGGAGCTGGCGCGGAGTGCTTATCGCCAAAGATGTGCATCAGCACCTCGACGTGATAATTCGCGCAAAGAAGAGCGCGCACGAAGTTCGTGCCGGTGCGGCGCTCGCCATACTGCTTCACGAATGTCTTCGGCGGAATCGTGCGCGGCGGAAGCTTGGAACGCGCTTCCGTCGCCCCAGTCTTCATTCGCGCCAGACTTTCGAGTTCGCGTCGCACCTGGTCGAATACAGCGGTCCAGTCCCCGCTTCGCGTCTGGCGGTAGATTCGCATCGTCGGATACCAGGGAGAATCGGCGCGGTCGAGCATCCATCTCCATTCCGAGTGCGCGTTCAACAGCAGCCACACCGGCACGCCAAGCGCTCCGGCGAGATGCGCCATCGCCGTATCGACCGTGATGACGAGGTCAAGACGCTTGACGAAGGCGGCGGTGGTGAAGAAGTCGCCGAGCCGATCGGACAAATCGATCATCGCGTCGGACCACGACTCCACATCGGGAGCGGCCTCTCCGAATTGAAGGCTGAAGAGACGCACCCCCGGAATGGTAGAGAGGTCGGCCACCGTGGCGACGTCGCAGTCGCGCAGGCGATGTCGCCGATACAACGCGCCGCTTTTCCAGACGACACCGACGTTCAGATGCGCAGCGTCTGGGACGACCGCCTGTTCAGCGGCTTCACACTGTTCCGGCGGAGCCAAATACGGCGTCATCCCGAGCGAATCGATCCCCACTCCGATAATGGAAGGAAGGCTAACGAGCGGAAACTGGACATCGGCGTCGAGCCAGTCGTCGTCCCCCACCACTTCGTCGACACCACGGCAAGTGGCAAGCAGACGCGCCAACTTTTTCGGCGCGTGCAATACGATTCGCCCGCCGTTCTTCTCGATGCGATCGACGAAACGGACGAATTGAAGCACGTCGCCGAATCCCTGCTCGCACCAGAGGAGAAGCGAACGCCCGTTGAGCGGCGTGCCGTCCCAGAGAGGAACCTGCAACTCAGGACGATGCAGCGTGGCGCCGCCCGCCGGCCACCTCCATTCGAATTCGCGTAGACCGTCCTTGAAATTTCCCGCCATCAGCGCGGCCATGCCGAAATCCAGGTGCGCCATCCGAAAACCTGGATTGCGAATGAAGGCCTGCCTGTAGAAATCGATCGCACGCCCAGTTTGACCGAGCGCGGATGCAATCGCCGCCGCATTCAATAGCGCGAGACTCGACTCGGGCTGCAGCGCGAGGCATTGCTCATAAGCGGTCAAAGCTTCCTTCAGTTGTCCAGTGATCTGCAGCGAAATACCCAGCTCGAAGAACCCTTCGGCACAATCCGGCTCGCGCTCCGCCGCAGTGCGCAGTTCGTTCTCCGCTTCAGTGAAACGCCCCTGTTGGTTCAACGCTCGGGCGAGATCGCGACGGATCGCGGTCCATTCCGGTTGCAGGCCAATGGCGCGCCGATACGCGACAACAGCACCCTCGTGGTCTCCGCATGCCCTTCGGCAAGCGCCCAGGTTTGCCCACAACAACGGAGAGTCGGAATGGCGGGCGACCAACTCAGTCATCATGGCACTGGCTTCGCTGCTCTTCCCTTGTGCGAGAAGCACAATGGCGATCTGCGCGCGCGCCTCGATGCTTTCTGGGTCCAGTTCGGCTGCTTGTCGAAACGACACGTCCGCGGCCTGCAGGTCATTGCGCACAAGATGAATTTGACCGAGCAAGCAATGCGATTCCGCCTCCCGAGGTCCGATGGCGAGTGCACGCTCGGCGGACACCAACGCCGCCGGGACATCGTTGCGCAACAAAAGCGCGACGCTCAACGCGCGGTGGAGCTCTGTGTTCTGCGGATCCACGGCGATTTGTGCGTGAAGGACTTCGGGCTCGGGCGAGCAATCGCCGTTCGTCGCGACAAGCGAGATAGTGGCGCTCACGCTCGGCCTTCCTTCAAGGAACCCGGACGATCACAAAGGCGCCGATGGCTTTCCCCACATTGGCTGGTTTCGCGCCGAGGTAACCGTAGGTCACGATCGCATTCCGTGAAGAAATGTTGTTCGCCTTCGCACCCTGGATGCTCGACTGTCCCAAACTGATGGAAAACGGCGGCGAAAAGTCATCGAGGTTCACGCTGCCACAGCCACCGGCAGGGACGCTTCCATTGAGCGCGAATTTCATGTTGGGGCCGGTGATCGAATAGTGGATCGAAGGCGCGGGGCTCGTCGTCCCGTAACATCCGAGAACTTTCGGCGTCGTGTTGTACGGCAAGATGTTGTAGATCGGCATCGCTTGGATCAGCATTCGTTCCTCGCTCATGTTGTGGGTACGCGTACGATCATCGTAGGCATGAGAGGTCCCGAGCGCTGTGGAGTTATCGGGAAATAGATCGGAATGTAGGTCACGACGGCATTCGCCGCCAGCACGGTCCTGACCTGCCCGTCGGACATGTCTGAAAGGCCCATCGCTACCGTGAACGGTCCGGACACGTTGATCGGCACGCTGACGTAGGTCGTGCTCGGCGCGATCGTCCCGGTAATCTTTTGCTTCAAATTCGTCCCCGACACGGTGAAGCTCACTGTCAGCGGACCGCTGAGCCCGCTGGTACACGTCTTCTGGGCATTGTGCACACCCATCAGCGGAAGAGCCTGAAGTCTCATATCATCCTCGTTGTGTACAGGTCAGGCAAAGCTTAACAAAGCCAATCCTTCCGGAGCAACTGCATGAAATTGGCACTTCAATAGATGCGTGCGGGAGGCGAGATCGATGGTCGAGAGGCATTGGTGCTCTGGGCGCGAACGCCTACGCGCGATCGAGGCGCAAATACCCGAACGGTAATGAGGCGATACCTCGAATGTCTTGCGACGTCTCCAACGTTGATCAAGAGCTGGCCGTGCTCCGTTCCCCGTTGGCTGCCGACGAGCTTCGCGTATCGTTGCTTCGGTTCCGCGTAACCGTCTGAGCTGGTTTTGATCGGCCAGACTGATCCTTGTGTCGGCGTTCGGTCGCGAGCCACTGCATAGCCAATCTCGGCAGTGGCGGTACCGAGCTTCGCATCGTTCGCCTTTACGAGATGATCGCGTGCATAGAAAGAGGCGCCGTTGGTGGCTCCGCTCGGACTCGAACCGAGGACTTCTTCCTTGTAAGGGAAGCACTCTGACCGCGCCGCCGTTAACGCCGGCCTGAATTCGAAGCCGGGGAAATTCGTCAGGCTCCGACCGCGTCGGAAATCTTCCACCATCGTGACCTGTGCTGGAAATAGCTCGATCTTGCGCGGCGTCCGCGTTCGTTGCAGTTTCGCAGAAGTGCTACGATGCCAGCGCCTCACCTGACGGCCCCTTAGCTCAGTTGGGAGAGCGCCTGCCTTACAAGCAGGAGGTCGCCGGATCGAGACCGGCAGGGGCCACCAAACTCAGCGGCGGTTCAGGTGTCTACGAAGTGTCTACACGGTTCCGCTGTTGATCGTCTCGGGCGGCTGGGCACCCTTACAAGGAAGAAGTCCTCGGTTCGAGTCCGAGCGGAGCGACCAGGCTCACCGATCGCGTGTTGCCGAAGGCGGCGTAGTACGCTTGCCGCCATGGCCCACGATGCCATCGTCGTCGGCGGCGGCCCGAACGGACTCGCGGCCGCCATCGTCCTTGCGCAGGCGGGCGTGTCGACGCTGCTTCTCGAGGCCGCCGATACCGTCGGCGGCGGCACGCGCACGCGCGAGCTGACCCTGCCCGGCTTTCATCACGACGTCTGCTCGGCCATTCATCCGATGGCGCTCGTCTCGCCGTTTCTCAAAACGCTGCCGCTGAAGTTGACGTGGGTCGAGTCGCCGTACGCCGTCGCGCATCCGCTCGACGACGGCACGGCCGCGGTGCTCGAGCAGTCGCTCGACGCCACGACGCAGCGACTCGGAGACGACGCCAAAGCGTGGCGCGCGCTGATGAGACCCTTTGTCGATCATGCCGGCGCCTTCTTCGAGTCAATCCTGCGGCCCGTGCCGCTCATCCCGCGTCATCCGTTCCTCATGGCGCGCTTCGGTCTCGCCGGTCTCCGCTCCGCGAGCTCCGTGATGAAACGCTTCCGCGGCGATGCGGCGCGCGCTCTCTTCGGCGGCTGCGCGGCGCACGCCATCATCCCGCCGGGGTGGGCGGGCTCCGCGGCGGCGGGCATCTCGATGGCCACGTCGGCGCACGCGGTCGGCTGGCCGTGCGCGCGCGGCGGCTCGCAAGCGATCGCCCGGGCCATGGCCGAGCACTTCGTCAGCCTCGGCGGCACGATCGAGACGAATCGCCGCGTGACGTCGATGCGCGACCTCCCGCCGTCGCGCGCCGTCGTCTTCGACGTCACGCCGCGGCAGCTCGCCTCGATCGCCGCCGACGCCTTGCCGCCGCGCTACGTCCGCAAGCTGCAGCGCTTCCGATACGGCCCGGCTGTATTCAAAGTCGACTGGGCGCTCGACGGGCCGATCCCGTGGCGCGCCGAGGCGTGCGCGCAAGCGCTCACCGTGCACGTCGGCGGACGCTTCGAGGAGATCGACGAGCACGAGACCGCGATCTGGCGCGGCCGCAGCACGCCGAAGCCGTTCGTCCTCGTCGCGCAGCAAAGCCTCTTCGATCCGACGCGCGCGCCCGAGGGAAAGCAAACCGGATGGGCGTACTGCCACGTACCGCACGGATCGAACGAGGACATGACCGCGGCGATCGAGAATCAGATCGAGCGCTTCGCGCCGGGGTTCCGCGACCTCATCGTGGCGCGGCACACGATGAACGCCGCGCAGTTCGAGGCTTACGACGCGAACGTCGTCGGCGGCGACATCGGCGGCGGCGCGAACACGCTGCTGCAGCTCATCGGAAAGCCCTTCCCGCCGCTCCACTCTTACGTCACGCCGAACCGGAGAATCTTCCTCGGATCGAGCTCGACACCACCCCGTGGCGGGGTCCACGGCATGTGCGGCTATTGGGCAGCGAGATCGGTCCTAAGACACGTGTTTAGAATGAGATAGGCGACGCAAATCCTGGCCCTCCATTTGCTCAAATAACAGGTCAGACGTATGGAGGACACTATGCGCAAGAATCCAAGCTTTGCGAGCCAGGCGCTGCGGCTGATGGCCGTCGCGTCGCTCGCCTGTACAGTGGCAACGGTCGGCTGCACGACGGACCGGACGCCGGGCGCGGGAGCGCCGCAGCGCTACGCGCCGTCAGTGAGCCCGACGATGCCGAGCTCCGTGCCGGGCAGTGAGCAGTCGCGTCCGGTCAATCCACCGATGATCTCGTCGTACACACCGGCGCCCGGCGTGGTGGTCACTCGGACGCGGCCGAATCTGGCTGACGTCGCGGACGCCGCGGCGGCGCAGGGCTATCGCGGCCGTTACCTCGGGCCGTCCGATCCGACGACCGGCGGCTACGTGATGAACCCCGCGATCCAGACCGGGCAGTGGCAGAATCCGTCGCTGGTCGCGAATCCGCAGCTCACCGTGAATTCGTCGATCAGCTCGCAGCCGATCCCGGTCACTACCGCCGGCGGAGGCGGCGGGTTTGTGGCGGCCGCGCCGGTGACGGCGGCGACGCCGGTGACCGCGGCGAGCAGCGTGGCCGCGAGCGTGGCGGCGAATCCCGCGAATGCGAGCGCGCCGGCGACAGTCGTGACGAGCAACCTTGGCGGCTTCCTGACCCCGACAATCTCGTCCGGCTTCACGGCGTCGCCGAACGTCGCGTCGACGCCGGGCGTCGGCAACGTCGGCGCCGGCAGGACGGCGGTCGTGACGACGGCGCCGGCAGCGACGCGCACGACCTCGGCGCTCTCAACGGCGTCAGGCAACGCGACGGGCGGCCTGGTCATCGGCCGCAGCACGAACGGAACGATCACGATCACGAACGTTCAGGCGGTCGGCGATCGTCTCGTGGCGAAACCCTAATCTCATCATCAGGGGCGCACGCCGTGCGCCCCTACCTTCCATCATGGATCTCCGCATCGGCACATCCGGCTGGCACTACAAGCACTGGCTCGGGCGCTACTACCCCGAGGACCTGCGGCCGGCGGACATGCTCGCGTACTACCTGCGCGACTTCGATACCGTCGAGCTGAACAACACGTTCTATCACCTGCCGAAAGAGACATCGTTCGACTCGTGGCGCGGAGCGACGCCGGCGAATTTCCTCTTCGCCGTGAAGGGGAGCCGCTTCATCACGCACATGATCAAGTTGAAGGACCCGGACCGCGGGATCTGGAACTTCCTGCCGCGCGCGGAGCGGCTCGGCAAGAAGCTCGGACCGATCCTCTGGCAGCTCCCGCCGGGATGGAACGTGAACGTCGAGCGGCTCGAGGAGTTCCTGCGCGCGCTGCCGCGCGGCCACCGCTACGCGTTCGAGCTGCGCAACCAGTCGTGGATGACGGACAAGGTGTACGAGGTGCTGCAAAAGTACGACGCCGCGTTCTGCATCTACGAGCTGGCCGGCTACCACTCGCCGTTCGAGATCACCGCGAACTGGACATACGTCCGCCTGCACGGCCCGACGCGGTCGAAGTACGCCGGCAGCTACAGCGACGCGCAACTCGCGGCGTGGGCGAAGCGGATCGAGGACTGGCGCTCGACGATGAAGGCGGTGTACGTCTATTTCGACAACGATGACTCGGCGTACGCGGTGAATAACGCGCTCACCTTGAAGCGGCTGACATCGCGCGCCGCTCGCGCTCCTCGGGCAGCGGCATGACCTCGAGTCAATGACGAAGGCGTCTTCGAGTTCACGCCTGTTTCGTCTCGGCGGGATCTCGCGCTGTCTGGCAACGGAAGAAAACTCGCTTACAACAGAAGAAAAACCGTTTGCAATCGAAGAAAGCTCGCTTGCAACGGGACAAAACTCGCTTCCGATCGAAGCGAATTTGTTTCGATCGGAAGCTCTCACGCTTAGTTGGCCTAGAAAGCACTTGGCAAACCCAAGCAGTTGTTCTCCATTGCAAGCAGTTTTCTCTCCGTTGCAAACGATGACTCTTCCGTTGCAAGCGGTCGTTCTTCCGTTGCAAACGGTTGTTCTTCCACTGCAAGCGGCCCTTCTTCCATTGCAAGCGGCTTGCTTTCCGTCGCAAGCGATGACTCTTCCGTTGCAAGCGGTTGCTCTTCGATTGCAAGCAGTTTTCTTTCGGTTGCAAACGATGACTCTTCCGTTGCAAACGGTCGTTCTTCCGTTGCAAGCGGTTGTTCTTACACTGCAAGCGGTTCTCGTTCGACTGCAAGCGGTTGTTCTTCCATCAGTGAACGACGCGCTCACCTCGCCATCGCCCGCCGCACGTGCTCCTCGAGCAGCGGCAGGGGAAGAGCGCCGCTTCCGATGACCCACTCGTGAAACTGGCGCACGTCGTAGTCCTTGGCCAGCGCGCGCAGCTCGATCATCTTCAGGCTGCCGATCTTGTAGGCGAGGGCCTGCGCGGGGATGTCGACCGCATAGCGCAGCGTCTCCGTGGCGGTCTCCGTGTCCGACAGCATCGTGTGCTCGCGCATGTAATCCATGGCGCGCTGCCGCGGCCAGCCGAGCGCGTTCATGCCGGTGTCGACGACCAGGCGTGTCGAGAGCATCGCATCCATCATCAACCGCCCGGCGCGGTCGTACGGATCGGCGTAGATTCCCATCTCGTTGCCGAGCCACGCCGCGTACTCGCCCCAACCTTCCACGAACGCGGTGGGGAAGGTCTCGCGGCGGATCATCGGCAGCGACTCGTTCTCCTCCTGCCGCGCGATCTGAAAGTGATGGCCGGGGATCAGCTCGTGCGCGATCAGCGCGGCCGACCAGAGCAGATTGCGCTCGCTCAACTTCGAGCCGTTGAAGTTGTAGGTACCGGCCGGCGCGGCGGGTGTGGGCACCTGGTAATAGCCGAACGTCGTGCCGCCTTCGAACTCGGGCGCCAGGCGTTTCACGCCGTACGGCGCCTTCGGCGTGCGGGCGAAGAAGCGCGGCACCTGCGCTTCGATGCGGCGGAGCGGCGCCGTCAAGCGCTCGCCGACGTCCTCCGGCGTCTTTGCGAAGAAGCGCGGATCGGTTTTCAGCGAGCGCCGGAATTCGGCGAGCGAGCCGTTGAAGCCGACCTCCTGCCGGATCGCGTCGAGCTCGCGGTCGATGCGCGCGATCTCGCGCAGGCCGAGCTCATGGATCTGCTCCGGCGTGAGGCTCGTCGTCGTCTCCTCCCGCACCAGCGCGCGGTAGGCCTCGGCGCCGCCCGGATATTGCGAGAGGCCGACGCCCGCCGGCGCCTCTGCGACGTACGCCTCGTCGAAGTGCGCGCGCAGGCGGACGAGCTCCGGCGAGAGCGATTTGGCCAGGCCGTCGAGCATGGCGCGCACGGCCGGGATCTCCTCCTTCGGAACGCGGATGCCGCGGCGCTCCTGCTCGCGCAGCACGCCGAGGATGTCGTCGACGAGGCGCGGCATCTCGGCGAGGAGAGGCTTCTTCTTCTCCTCCTTCATCTGCGACAGCACCTTGTGCACGCCGAGCAGCGGCGTGCGGTACGGCGTGACCGGGAAGCGGTACCAGAAAAGCTGCGGCTCTTCGATCGACTCCTGGCAAAGCCAGCGGACGACGCCGGCGGTCAGGCGCTCCTCTTCGTTCGCCGGCTGCACCGCGTCGAGCCGTCGCAGAATCGTGCGGGAGAACTCCGCGTCGCGCTGCGCGGACGCGAAGGTCACGTCCGGCAGATGCCGGATCGGCACGCCGAACTTCTGCTGCAGCTCGATGCTCCGATCGAGCTGGTGATGCCAGACGTCGTCCGCAATCTTTTGGAGCGAGTCGGATGGCGGTGCCGAGCTCGTGATGCAGGCGGTGAAGGCGAGGGAAACGATCGCGGCCCAGCGTCTCATGGTGAGCCGCGATTATCGCATCGCGCTGACCGGGCGCACGCTGTGCGCCCCTACCGGTAGGGGCGCACGGCGTGCGCCCCCATCGCGCGCCGCACGTGCTCCTCGAGCAGCGGCAGGGGAAGCGCGCCGCTCCCGATGACCCACTCGTGAAATTGGCGCACGTCGTAGTCCTTGGCCAGCGCGCGCAGCTCGATCATCTTCAGGCTGCCGATCTTGTAGGCGAGCGCCTGCGCCGGGATGTCGACGGCGTAGCGCAGCGTCTCCGTGGCGATCTCCGTATCCGACAGCATCGTGTGCTCGCGCATGTAGTCCATGGCGCGCTGCCGCGACCAGCCGAGCGCGTTCATGCCCGTGTCGACGACGAGGCGCGCCGAGAGCATCGCGTCCTGCATCAACCGGCCGGCGCGGTCGTAGGGATCGGCGTAAGCGCCCATCTCGCCGGCGAGCCACGACGCGTACTCGCCCCATCCTTCCCCGAACGCGGTCGGAGATGTTTCGCGGCGGATCATCGGGAGCGACTCGTTCTCCTCTTGCCGCGCGATCTGGAAGTGGTGGCCGGGGATCAGCTCGTGCGCGATCAGCGCGGCCGACCAGAGCAGAGTGCGCTCGCTCAACTTCGATCCGTTGAAATAATACGAGCCTTGCGGCTCCGCCGCGGTCGGGCACTGGTAGTAGCCGAACGTGTCGCCGTCTTCGAACTCCTCGGGGAGGCGCTTCACCCCGTACGGCGCCTTCGGCGTGCGGAGGAAAAAGCGCGGCACCTGCGCTTCGATGCGCTGCACCGGTGCCATCAGCCGCGCCGCGAATTCTTCCGGCGTCTTGGCGAAGAAACGCTCGTCCGTTTTGAGGAAGTGCCGGAACCCGGGGTCGTCGGATATCTCGCCGAGCTCGTTCTCGATCCGTTCGATCTCGCGCACGCCGATCTCGTGGATTTTCTCCGGCGTGAGATCGAGCGTCGTCTCCTGGCGGATGAGCATCCGGTACGCCTCGGCGCCGCCGGGGTACTGCCACAGCCCGACGCCGTCGGGCGCGCGCGCGGCGTACTCGTCGTCGAAATGCGCGAGGAGCCGCGCGATCTCGGGCGAGAGCGACTGCGCGAGATTGCCGAGCAGCGCGCGCACCGTCGGGATCTCGTCCTTCGGAATCAGTATCCCGCGGCGCTCCTGCTCGCGCAGCACGCCGAGGACATCGTCGACGAAGCGCGGCATCTCGGCGAGCGCGGCCTGCGCGCCGGGGAGCGCGTTGTGAATGACGAAGAACGCCGTGCGGTATGGCGTGACGGGAAAGCGGTACCAGAAGAGCGACAGCTCCTCGATCGAAAGCTCGCAGTGCCAGCGGATGATCGCCGCGGTCAGCCGCTCATCGTCATCCCCGGGCTGCACGGCGTCGAGCCGTTGCAGGATCGCGCGGGCGAACGCGGCTTCGCGCTCCACCGCGGCGAACGTGATGTCCGGCAGATGCTCGATCGTCAGGCCGAACTTCCGGCGCAGCTCGATAGTGCGCTCGAGCCAGTAGCGCCAGAGGTCGTCGGCAATGACGGAGAGCTCCGTCACCGCCGCCGGTCGCCGAGGAGCCGGAGCACGAAGAGGAACAGATTGATGAAATCGAGGTAGAGCATCAGCGCGCCGAAAATCGCGGCGCTGTCGCTCGGGCCGGCCACGGCGTAGCGCTTCAGCTTCTGGTTGTCGTATGCCGTGAGGCCGAGGAACACGAAGATGCCGATCGTGGCGATCGTCATCTGCAGCGCCGTGGCGTGAATGAACATCCCGACGACCGACAGAATGATCACGCCGAAGAGGCCCATCGTGAAGAACGAGCCCCACGACGTCAGATCGCGCTTCGTTGCCAGGCCGTAGACCGCCATCGCCGCGTACATCCCAGCCGAGACGCCGAACGCCAGCGTGATCGAGCCAAGGCGGTAGACCACGAAGATCACGCTCAGCGTCATCCCGTTGAGGAATGAATAGACGAGGAACGCCGCCAGCGCGCCGCCGGCGGTGATCGTCCGCTGGCGCACCGACATCACCACCACGATCCCGAGCTCCGCGATGATCAGGCCGAACATCACGATCGGGTTTCCGAGCACGAGCGCGCGCATCATCGGCGAGCTGATCACCCACAGTGCTGCCACTGCCGTGAGGATGAGCCCGCCCGCCATCCACATATAGACCGATCGGATGAAGGCGCGGGTGCGGAATTCGAGCTCCGCCGTGCTGGCGCTGATCCAGGGCGGATTCGAGGTGTTGTAGGGATCCATAGAAGAAGCTCCTTCCGAGGTGAGGATAACGTACGTTGTAGGACTTAAATTTGCACTCTTGATTACCGGAATTTAACAGAGTTACACTCAGGTTTCCAAGGCATACGAAGTTGATTCGAATGCACTCAAGCTAGCGCCTAAGTCTCGGAAGGAGAATTAAATGTCCAAGATCATCGGCATCGATCTCGGCACGACCAACTCCGTCGTCGCGGTCATGGAGGGCAACGAGCCCAAGGTGATCGTGAACTCGGAAGGGAGCCGCCTGACCCCCTCGGTCGTCGGTTTCGCCAAGAACGGCGAGCGTCTCGTCGGCCAGGTCGCCAAGCGCCAAGCCGTCACCAATCCCGAAAACACCATCTTTTCCATCAAGCGCTTCATGGGCCGTAAGTACGAAGAGGTCAATGAAGAGATGAAGATGGTCCCCTACAAAGTCACCCGCGCGCCGAACGGCGACGCCCGCGTCGAAGTTCAGACCAAGCTCTACTCGCCGCCGGAGATCTCCGCGATGATCCTGCAGAAGCTGAAGCAGGCCGCCGAAGATTACCTCGGCGAGAAGGTCGACCGCGCCGTCATCACCGTGCCGGCCTACTTCAATGACTCGCAGCGCCAGGCCACCAAGGACGCGGGCGAGATCGCCGGCCTCAAGGTCGAGCGCCTCGTCAACGAGCCGACCGCGGCCGCGCTCGCGTACGGCCTCGACAAGAAGAAGAACGAGACCATCGCTGTCTACGATTTCGGCGGCGGCACGTTCGACATCTCGGTGCTCGAGGTCGGCGACGGCGTCGTGGAAGTGAAGTCGACCAACGGCGACACGCACCTCGGCGGCGACAACATCGACCAGCGCCTCATCGACTGGATCATCGACGAGTTCAAGAAGGACCAGGGCATCGACCTGTCGAAGGACAAGATGGCTCTGCAGCGCCTGAAGGAAGCGGCGGAGAAGGCCAAGATCGAGTTGAGCTCGACGATGGCGACCGACATCAACCTGCCCTTCATCACCGCCGACCAGTCGGGGCCGAAACACCTCAACATGCAGCTGTCCCGCGCCAAGTTCGAGCAGCTCATCGGCGACATCGTGCAGAAGACGATGGGGCCGGTGCGCCAGGCGCTCAATGACGCCGGCATCGATCCGAAGAAGATCGACGAAGTCGTGCTCGTCGGAGGCTCGACGCGCATCCCGCTCGTGCAGAAGCACGTGCAGGACTACTTCGGCAAGGAGCCGCACAAGGGCGTGAATCCGGACGAAGTCGTGGCGGTCGGCGCGGCCGTGCAGGGCGGCGTTCTCGGCGGCGACGTCAAGGACGTGCTGCTGCTCGACGTGACCCCGCTGTCGCTCGGCATCGAGACGCTCGGCGGCGTGATGACGAAGCTCATCGAGCGCAACACCACCATCCCGACGCACAAGAAGGAGACGTTCTCCACGGCGGCGGACAACCAGACGTCGGTGGAGATCAAGGTGCTCCAGGGTGAGCGCGAGATGGCCCGCGACAACAAGCTCCTCGGCGTGTTCCACCTCATCGGCATTCCGCCCGCGCCGCGCGGCATGCCCCAGATCGAAGTGGGCTTCGACATCGACGCGAACGGCATCATGAACGTGTCGGCCAAGGACCTCGGCACGGGCAAGGAGCAGAAGATCACCATCACCAGCTCCTCGGGTTTGTCGAAGGACGAAGTCGAGAATCTCGTGCGCGACGCGGAGTCGCACGCCGCCGAGGACAAGCAGCGGCGCGAGGAGATCGAAGCGAAGAATCAGCTCGACACGCTTGTCTATCAGGTCGAGAAGATGCTCAACGAGAACCGCGACAAGATCTCGGGCTCGGACGTGAGCAATCTCGAGAGCGCCATCAGCGAGGCGCGCAAGGCCATGGAGCAGGGCGGCGCCGACAACATCAAGCGCGCCACCGAGAACCTCACCAAGGCGTCGCACAAGCTCGCCGAGGTGATGTACCAGCAGGCGGGCGCGCAGGGCGGGGGCGGGGGCCAGAGCAGCGGCGGCGGCGAAGCGCCGAAGTCGGGCGACGGCAAGGATGACGTGATCGAGGCGGAAGTGGTCGAGGAGAATAAGTAGCTCTGGGAGCGCGTCATGGGCCGGCGAAGATCAGACGGCTACGTGATGATCTCGGTCATCGCGGAGCGCTACAACATCCACCCGCAGACGCTGCGGCTCTACGAGCGCGAAGGGCTGATCAAGCCGGCGCGCACGGCGGGCAATACGCGGCTGTATGGACTGGACGAGATCAAGAAGCTGGAGATGATCCTGGCGCTGACGCGCGACCTCGGCGTGAATCTCGCGGGGGTTGAGGTGATCCTCAACCTCCAGCGGGCGCTGCACGACGCGCAGGAGGCGCTGGATCGCGCCGAGGACTACTTCGATCAGATGATGAAGGTGATCCGGCAGTCGGTGCTCGACAAGCGTCACGGCATCGACCGAGAGAATGCGCTGGTGAAGGCCGCGCCGCGCGGGCTGGCGAAGGTGCGCTAGGTTTCAGCCTTGAAATGATCCGCGCTGCCTTCGAAGGGTCCTACGGGCGGCGAGGCGTGGCACATTGCAGATCCCGGCGGTGTTGAGCACGAGGAACGTCCATGAACTCCATGGTTGCAGACGGAGGAACGATGACCGCGAATGTGATTGCCATAGCCGCCGAATGCTTCAAGGATCCTGGGCGGACATCCATTTGGTCTCCAAAGTTGAACAAATACGTCTGCCTCGATTCCGCAGAAGGTCAGGAAACACTGTCAGAGCTCACGCGGGCGCATCTAACGTTGTCTTCTTCCACGATCGCTCCGCAATTCAAATGGGTATTCATGACCGCCGTCGGCGGAACACTTCTTTTCATCGTGTTGTGTCTGGTTCTCTCACTCATTGCTGGGAAGCAGCCGCCTCCGTTGTTCGAGAAGGTCATCCTTGGCTTCTTCGACATGGCGAAGATCGGCTTTGGTGCATTGGTCGGACTGCTCGGCGGCAAGAAACTTCAAGGACCGATGGAAAATGCGTGAGCTTGCCGCATGAGACGCGAGTCGCCCAAAGCACCTGTCGAGAGTTTCCATAGCCGGCTACCGTCTCGGCTCGTACCGAATCGCCACCGCCCCCGACCCGAGCTCCAGCCGGCTCACGAGCTTCAAATCGACAGGCTTCGACAGCCCCGCGAATAACGTCGGCCCATGGCCGGCCAGCCTGGGATGCACCACGAGCTCGTACTCGTCGATCAACCCCAATTCCGTCAACGCCAGCGGGAGCGTCACGCCTCCCACGAACAGCCCCTTACCCGACTCGTTCTTGAGCTGCTGAACGGCCGTGTACAGATCGCCGCGCAGGAGCTCCGCGTTCCAATCGACTCGGTCGAGGGTGCTCGACACGACGTACTTCTTGGCCGCGTCGATCGTGCGGGCGAAGGGCTCCATCCAATCCGGCCTCGCTCCCGCCCGCGCCGGCGGCCGCCACGCCGCCTCCATCATTTCGTAAGTCACGCGGCCAAAGAGAAGCGCATCGGCGCGTTCGAGATTTTCGACCGCGTGACGATGCAACTCTTCGTCCGGCGGAATTCCACGATGATCGCAGCAGCCGTCCAATGTGACGTTGATGGAATACCGAAGGGGTCGCATGACGCGAGAGTACCGCCGATGTCGTGGGACGTGATAGAACGACCTCATTGGGCGGTGATTCTTCTGATTCGACGTATCGGCCTGATCGTCGCACGGCAAACGACGGCAGAATGCCGCCGCCCCCGGCGGCTTTAGTGGCGATCATTACGCCGGTCTACGTATCTCCGGAGTTTCCTTCGCGATTGAATCTCTTCGATGAGTGTGTTGCCAGCGTCAACAGGCTCGGCTCGGATGGAACGGCTCACCTTCACATCATCGTCGATGACGGGTCGCCCGATCCCGAAGGCATCCAGCGCGTTGTGAGGAAGTATGACGACCGGAGGATTCGGTACCTGAGGAGGGAGCGGAAGAAGACCGATCTCCAAACCGCGTCCAATGCTCTCAATTGCGGGATCGACGCCGTCCTTGGAGGGCAGTACGAGGCTGTCAGCGCCGTCACTCCGCTTCACTCCGATGACGTCATGTGCGACGTCTCCTCGCGCGCGAACGCTCTCGAGGCGCCCGACGTTGGCGCAGCGCTCGGCAAAATCGCCATTCGCCGGAATCGCAAGATCACCATTCATGAGCCGGATTTTGCAATGGGTCCGCAGGACTATGTCGCGCGAGGAATCGCGCCCTATCCGGTCGGGTCGATCATGTGGAAGCCGAGCACGTTGGCGGGAATGAAGGCGTATAACAAATTCGACGGCGTCTACCATCCGCGCTTCTTGAACGTCGAAGACGTGTTGGTCGCGAAACTGACGGCGCTCTACCTTCGCGACGCACGTCTACGCATTGCGGTATCCGAGGAGATTTCCATGATCTATCGTCATCACGGAGACAGTCTCCGCGGTCGTCATGGAGACTCTGACCTGTGGAATCGCAATGTGTCCTCGATGACGAAGATGTATTACAAGCTCTTATCCTGGGACCATTTGAACCCTCAGTAAATCAGGCGGAACCCCAGCTGCAGCGTACGCGGCGGCGAGAGCGGCGTCGGCGCCGTGCCCCCGCTGTTCGTCGCGCCGTAGGCCGTTTGCGTGACCCTGCCGAACGATGCCGGGGCGTTGATGTCGTTCCCCGGGATATACCAGCGCGTCCAGTTGAGAACGTTGAAGCAATCGAGCCGCAACATGAAGCTCGTGCCCGGCGTGAGGCGGAAGCTCTTGTACAAACCGGCGTCGATGCTCTTCGAGCCGTCGGAGCGGTAGGTGTTGCGGCCGATGAAGTCCTCGAGGGTGTCGCCGTAGACGGCGTGGCGGAAGGCCGTGACGGGGACCCCGCCGTTCTGGATCGGATTGTTGAGCGAGCCGTTGCAGTACTGCGGGTCGACGCAGATCGGACGGTTCGGTTTCTGATTGACGCCGAGAAAGAGAACGTCGGGCGCGCCGCTGTCGACGATCGTGAACGGCGTTCCTGACGCGTAGCGGAACGCCGTCGACAGCGTCCAGCCGCCGAACACCGACGAGGCCAAGCCGTCGCGGCCCTTCATCCACGGAAGCTCGTACGAGGCCACCGCGGTGATGCGGTGACGCACGTCGAAGCGCGAATAGCCCCGCGCGTACTCCTCGGTACCGGGCCGCGGCGGGAAAACGCCGACGTCGCCGATGCCCTGGTCCGTCGTCTCCGCGCCGGTATCGAGGGCCTTGCCGAACGTGTACGTGGCCCGGCCGAGGAAGCCGTTGACGAAGCCGGTCTCCCATTCGAATTGGGCGGCGTGGTACCAGCTCTCGGCGAGGTTCGAGACGATGCGCGTATCGGTGTAGCGCGAGTCGGGGCGGCGCTCATCGGTGCGCGGAACGCGCAGGCTCACCTCGTTGGCCCCGATCGGCACCGCATTCGGGCACGCCGCGGTCGTAGCGATCCTGGCGCCGTTGATGAGCTGGCCGGTGCCGGCGCACTGCCAATCGACGGCCACAAGCCACTTCGCGCCGGCCGTTCCCGGCGGCGCCGGCGCTTCCGGCGTGTTCCCCCACTTGTACTGCAGGAGGTTCTTGCCGAGCGTGCCGATGTAGCTGGCGCGCACGCGCGAATTGCTCATGATCTGGCGCTCGAAGGTGAGATTCCACTGCCGCGCCTCGGGCATTTTCAGGTCCGGATCGGCGAATGTGGCGCTCACGCGCGTGATGGCCGCAGAGCCGGCGAGTGGATCGGCGAGGTTCGTGGAGCTCACGCTGTACGACGCGCCGGCGGGCGGGTTGTAGCGGATGCTGGCGCCGCCCTGTGAGAACACCGACTGGAACACCCGGCCGTGGGAAATGCCGAAGCCGCCGCGGACGGAGAACTGGCCGTTGCCGCCGGTGAGAGCGCGGAGGAAGCGGTTGTGGTCCCAGTTCGGCGTGTAGGCGAAGCCGAGGCGGGGATCGACGTAGTCGCTCGCTTTGAATCCGTAGTCGATCAGGTCGTTGCGCTCCTTCGGCGGGCTGACGTACTCGTAGCGCGCGCCGAGGTTCAGCACGAGATTGTCGGTGGGCCGCCAGTCGTCCTGCGCATAGACGTTCTCTTCGCTCAAGCGATGCTGCAGATACGCCGGTCCGGTCGAGGTCTGGAACGAGTTGACGCAGCCGGCCCAGAACGCGGCGATGGCCGTGCCATAGTTCGTCCCCTGGCAGGTGGCGGCGAAGTTCCAGAAGCCGCGGTTGAAGCTCTCCGCGCGGTCGTTCAGCGAGGAGCGGCGGATGTCGGTTCCGAGCTTGAGCGTGTGCTTCGCCCAGCGCGAGAAGGAGATGTTGTAGACCAACTGGTTGTCGCGCTGATTGCGGATGATCGGGAAGGCGCCGGCGTTGCCGAGAATGGTGAAGGTGAGGCCGGTGCCGCCGGACATGCGCACGACCGGCGTCAGCGGATCGTCGGTGATCGTCCAGGCCACCTGGCGCAGGCCGATGCCGAGGCGCGCTTCCTGGACGATGTCGGAGGAGAGGATGTTGGTCCAGGTCAGGCCGAAGCTCGACTCCTGATTCACCTGTCCGGCTTCCTCGCCGATGATGAGCTCTCCGGGGTGGTTCTCCTGATGGTCGCGCTGATAGCGCGCCGTGAGCGTGTTCTTGTCGTTGGCGTTCATGTCCATGCGGAGCGCCGCGCTCCGCTTCGGCAG
This sequence comes from Thermoanaerobaculia bacterium, assembly GCA_036522835.1. Classification (GTDB taxonomy): domain Bacteria; phylum Acidobacteriota; class Thermoanaerobaculia; order Gp7-AA8; family Gp7-AA8; genus DATDFB01. The sequence goes on from DATDFB010000225.1 coordinate 28,906, forward strand.
GTTGCTGTGCTGGAAGCCCTGATAGCCGCGCGAGGCGATGTTGGTGGCGTTCGGCGGTCCGGGCGGGAAGCGGGCGATGATGGCGTCCTGCCATGCGCGGTTCGCCGGCGTGTCGTTGCCGAGGGTGAGGCGCTTGGAGGGATCGAGGTCGCTGGGAAGAAAGACGCCGCGCGTCGTCAGCACGTCGCCCTTGTCCTGAATCTGGTCGACGTTGGCGTAGCCGAACAGCTTGTCCTGGAGGAGGGGAAATCCGAGCGTGACGCCGAATTGGCGGCGGTAGTGCTGTCCGTGATCGAGCGTCACCTGCGCGGCGTCGCGGGCGATGTACTTGTTGTCCTGAAAGTAGCCGTAGGCCTCGCCGTCGATGTCGTTCGTCCCCTGCTTGGTCTGCACGAGGACGACCGAGCCGTAGCCGCGGCCGAACTCCGCGGTGTAGTTGTTGGTGAGGATCTGGAACGACTGGATGGTCGCCACCGGCACGTTCTGCCGCTGCTGATTCTCCGAGGAGTCGTCGTTGTTCACGCCGTCGACCTGGAACGTCGCGCCGCGCGTGCCGGTGCCGTTGAAGTTCACCGATGACCCGGACGACAGCGCGGGGTTGTCCTGGCCGCTGGTGGGGTTCTCCTGGAAACCGGCGAAGTTCGTGGCCAGGCGGAGGAAGTTGGCCTGGTCGGCCATCGGAATGTTGGCGATCTCCTTCGCCCGCATGGTCTGCTTCACTTCGCCGTCGGCGACGTCGATGCGCGGCGTGTCCGCGTTGACTGTCACGGTCTCCTGCATGGCCGGATCGAGAACGAACTCCTGCATCGTCGTCTGGTTCAAATTGACGGGCACGTTCTGATGGCGCATCGTGCCGAAGCCGCTCAGCGCGGCCTCCACGTTGTAGCGGCCGAGCTGCAGGTAGGGAGCGTTCCAGGAGCCGGCGCTGTCCGTCGCCACGATGCGCTCGAGGCCCGTCTCGACGTTGCGGATCGTGATGGTCACGCCGGGCAGCGCGCCGCCCGAGCGATCCGTGACGGTGCCGCGCATCGTGCCGGTCACGGTCTGGGCCATGAGGGGAGCTCCGAAAAGAAGGGCGACGAGGACGAAGGGCAGTCGAAGCCGCATAGTTCCTCCCTGCTTTGTTTCGGGAACGCCGTCGAATGTTTGCGGAAACGCTATGCCAGCGCGACGGGCCGAGTCAATGTATGTTCATAGGATCATGATCACCATTCGCAAATCCGACGACCGCGGCGTCGGCCGGCACGGCTGGCTCACCACGCGCCACACCTTCTCCTTCGCCAACTACTACGACCCCGCGCACATGGGCTTCCGCTCGCTGCGCGTGATCAACGAAGACACCGTCGCGCCCGGGAAGGGCTTCGGCGCGCACCGGCACGAGAACATGGAGATCGTCTCGATCGTGATGGAAGGGGCGCTCGCGCACAAGGACTCGACGGGCGGCGAGGGCGTCCTGCGCCGCGGCGAAGTGCAGCGCATGAGCGCCGGCACGGGGGTCGTGCACAGCGAGTTCAATGGCTCGAGCTCCGAGCCGGTGCACTTCTTCCAGATCTGGATCCTGCCCGCCGTCGAAGAGATCGCGCCGGGCTACGAGCAGAAGTTCTTCGACGAAGAGCGCGGCACGCTGCGGCTCCTGGTCGCGGCGGACGGCGAGAACGGTGCGCTCGACATCCATCAGGACGCGAAGGTTTACTCCGCGCTGCTCGACAAGGGCCAGCGTGTCGAGCACGCGCTGGGCGCCGGCCGCGGCGCTTGGATTCAGGTGGCGCGCGGCAGCGTCGAGGTCAACGGCACAACGTTGCAACAGGGCGACGGCGCCGCGGTCGGGGACGAGCCGTCGCTTGCGATCAGCGCCGCGGAGGACGCGGAGATTCTCCTCTTCGATCTTCGCTAAACTCGACTTCGTGCTTCCCGGCATCGCTGCGTTGAGCCCGCGGCTCACCTTCCCGTTCCTGACCGAGCGGCTGCGGCAGGCGATGGCCTTTGCCTCGGCCGCGGTGCGCGATTCGCTCGATGGCCGCGAGGCGTGGCGAGAGCGCATCGGCGAATCCCTCATCCTGGCCGACAAAGTGCCGGTCGAGGCGGCGCTGCTCCTCCTGTTGGCGGCGAGGGTGGGGGCGGGCGGCGGGGAGGAGCTGGCGGAGATGCTCGATCCGCTGATTCGCTCCGACCGCAATCGCATGCTCATGGCCAGGCTGCCGCGGACGGTGGCGTTTTTCGGGATGGGACACCTGGCCCTGACGTGCGCGGGCCGCCCGGACGCGGAATTCGACGAGGTCGTGCGCGCGGCGTTCCGAGATGGCCTCGCCGACGCGTGGGAAAAACCCCCGAACCGGCAGATGGAGCTGCAATGGTTGCGGGCGCAGCTCTTCGATGAGCGCGTCTCGATGAGCGAGGCGATCCGGGCCTCGATCCTCTCGTCGAATGCCCATCCGATCCTCATGAGCAGCCGCGATGCGTACGCGGTTACGCACGCGATCATGTACGCCAGCGATTTCGGGCGCGACGCATCGGCGATCCCGGACGGCGCCGCCGCGCTCGTCGACGCCTGCATCGCGGAACAGCTCCTCGAAGAGGATTTCGACTTGCTCGCCGAGCTGCTTCTCTGTGCGTCGGCGCTCGGCCGGCCGTGGTCGCGTCACGCGCGTTGCGCCTGGGCGATCCTCGACGGCGTGTGGAGCGAGTACGGATTCCTTCCCACCCGCTCGGCGGCTTCCCAAGACTTCGCTTCGCTCGATGAGCGCGAGCGGACGAGCTACGTCTTTCGCCACACGTACCACACGACGTTGATGGGCGGCGATCTCTGCGCGCTCCTCCTGCGGCACCCGGAGCAGGGAGGCGAAGAGCCGCCCGCCGTGCCGCACATCCTATGGAAGCAAGTCCGTCCGAGGTTGGACGAGCATGACGCCAACGTCGAGACGCTCAACTATCTCAGGAACGTGCCGAAGGACGACGTGACCGGACCGGTGCTCGACGCGCTCCTGATCCGCGTCTCCCGCAAGTTCGATCTCGCCGCGCTCGGCGAGCTGGCCGCGTACTGCGACGGTCTCGGGCATCGCTCGCCGACCGTCGAGGCGGTTCGCGCGCTCATTCGACGAACGGCATCCGCGCGCTCTCCGGCGACGCCAGGTCCGCAATGAGCACGGCCACGCCGAGCTCTCCGCGCCAGAGCGAATTCGCGTGATCGGGCTTCAAAGCGATGGCCGCGGCAGCGTGATTGGCCATGCGCCGGGCGCGGCTCAGCCACTCCCGCGCGCCGGTGTGCTGGTAAACGTGGAGCAGTGCGTAGGCGCGGCCGGCGCTGCCGCAGCAGAGATTCGGGCCGAAGCGCTCGTCCTCCCATGTGTGCCATGCGCAGGCCTCGGCGATCTGCAGCCAACGGTCGTCGCCGAGGAGATGGTGGGCGAGCACGAAGAGGAACACGCGGCCGGCGCTGCCCTGGCACCAGCCGGGCATCACCGGCAATTTGCCGGCCTGCATCGGCCAGCACGCGCCGCGGCCGGCGGGCCTGCTCAGGGTGGCGTACTCGTCGAGCCGCTCGGCGAGTTGCGGCGGTAAGGGATGGCCCGATGACGAGCACCAGCGCAGTGCGGCGTAGAGATAGCCGGCCCACCCGTGGGCCATGCCGAGGTTCGTTCCCTCGGGCGAGGCCTGGAGCGGCGCGCGGTCATCGAGCTCATTCCAGACGGCGCGCATTGTTTCGGCGCCGAAGCCGCGCAACGCCGGCGCGTCGTCGGCGTCGCCGGCGAGGTCGAGCAGCAGAGCCGCGGCCAACAGGCTGCCGGAGCGGCCGACGGTCAGGTCGATCTCCGCGCACGGCTCATTCGAAGTCCGAAGAAAGGTGTTGACGGCGCGGCCCTGCGCGACGCTGTCGCCGCGGGCGGCCGCGATCATCGCGGCGGCGACGTGAACGCCGGGCTCCGTGTGAAATGGAGAGACGTCGCCGGCGAGCTCGCGCGACAACCGGCCGTCGTTGTAAAAGGCGTCGGAGGTTCCGAGGAGCGCGGTGGCGCGCGACCGCCAGAGGTCGGCCAGCGCGAGCAGGGCCGGATCGCCGCGCGCCTCGGCGATGCGCAGCAGGCCCACGGCCGCGCCCGCGCAGCCCCAATAGATCGACGCGGTCGGCGCCGACGGATAGCCGGACGCGAACATCGCTCCGCCGCGCGCGAACGACCGCAGCGTCCTGTCCAGCACCGCGTGCGCTTCCGCGGAGAGTGGCGTCGACAAGGCATCGCGCGCGGCGCCATCGCGGGCGCGGGCAAGAAGTGCGGCCATCTCGGCGACCGAGGCGTAACGCCGGGCCGGCTCCTTCTGCAGCGCGCGGAAGAGAATCGACTCGACCTCAGGCCACGGCGCAATTCCGCGTTTCGCGAATGGCAGCGGCGGATCGCTCACCATCTGATGGTCCATCTCCTCGCGGTCGATGCGGAAGTCGAGGTAGTGATCGCCGGTGATGAGGAAGTACAGCAGCGCGGCCAGAGAATATTGTTCGCCCGCCGCCGACGACGGCGCGCTCCCGCCCCGGAGATGGGCCAGGAGGTGCTCGGGCTCGTAGAAGGCGGGAACGCCGGCGCGGCCGAAGCGCGGCGGCCGGTCTTGGAAGCGGGAGTAGCCGAAGTCGATCAGCACCACGCGGCGGCCGGCCAGGACATTGCGGGGATGCACGTCGGAGTGCAGCACGCCGCGCGCGTGCAGCGCGGCATAGGCGCCGGCGATGGAGGCGCAGAGGTCGAGCAGCAAGGCGCGGTCGTGGCGGTTCTGCGCGGCGGCCACGGAGGAGTCGACGCCGTCGATCCACTCCATGACCAGATACGGCCGCTCTTCGTGCATCCCTGCGTCGAGGAGCCGCGGGGCGATGCCGCTGCCGTCGAGGTGGCGGAGGATCTCGGCCTCGTTCTCGAACAGCGGCTGCAGGGCCGGACCTGCACGGCGGGCGATCTTCAATGCCGCGCCGGCTTCCCCGTTGCGCAGGTGATAGACCTCCGTGTCCTCGAAGAGGCTGATGCAGCGGACCACCTTCCATCCGGCCACGGCGGCGCCGCTGTCGTAGCGGGGACGCACGGCGCCGTCGTCGTCGGAGCCGGCGGGAATGAGAACGCGGCTGTGCACGAAACGGTCGAGAATGGGCATCTGCTCGTCGAGCCACGCGCGTGGCTCCTTGCCGAGCGCGCGGCTGCTCTCGAGCACGGCGTCGACGATCGTTCGGGGCTCGCGGAAGAGCGCCAGGAGAGCCGCGGTGTTGCCGTCGATCACCTGCGAATGCACGCGGCCGTGGAGGTGCGTCAGCGTGACGTCGCCGGCGGCGAAGGTGAACCGCCCGCGCAGGTCATCGTCGAGGTCGATGCAGGGGACGAGGACGATGTCCGCACTCAGCTTGAGGGCGTCGCCGGCATCCATGCGGGGCTTCCGGTCCGGCGAGCTACGCGATGAGACGCTCTTCGAGCTGCTGCTTGAATTGCGCGATGAGCTCGGGGCTGAAGGCGCCGGACTTTGGCGCCCGGTGTTTGGGCTCCTCCTCGCCGCCTTCATTGCACGACGGGCAGTTCACGGTGCATTCCGTATCGCCCATTTTATAGGCGACCTGCTGGAGAACCTCGCCCTCAGGGCCGGTCTCCGTTGCCGGACAGACAATGATGCCGAGGTCCCTGATCTTGGACATGATCCCTCCTTAATTGTGTACGTCAGCCGGAAGCCCCGCGGAAGTCTACTCCTTCTGAAAATGGCCCATCCAGATATCGCTTTGCTCCAACCCTTCCAGCAGATAGAGAGTCAGTCCGTTGGATGACAGATAGGGGATGTCCTCCGCGACGTCGACGCGCGACGGGAGCACGGAGGCGGCGGTCGTCACACGGCGCCCGTCGAGGTCGAAGATTCTGGTCGCCTGTTTCTCGAAGCAGACGATGTGGCGGCCGTCCGGCAGCCATGCGGGCCGCGTCACGCGACCGGCGATTTTTTCGAGTCGCCGCGTATCGAGCGCGTAAATCGCCATCGTTCCGTCGCGCATCACGCCGAGAAGATGCTTGCCGTCGGGCGACCATCTCATCGACATGAAACCGTCGGCGAGCCATTCCAGCCGCTGCCGGATCGGCCGGTCGAGATGAGCGAGCAGAGTGGCCCGAGCGGTGAAGGCCGCCAGCGTCCGTCCGTCGGGAGACACCTTGGGGTCATGGATCGCGTCGACGCCGTACCTCCGGAGGTCTGCTTCGTCCGTGACGCGCGCGAGATTGCTGCCGTCCGCGCGGATGCTCCAGATCTGGTACGAGCTCGTTTCACGATTCGAGTAGAAATAAAGCGTCTTTCCATCGGGCGACCACGTGGCTTGGCGGTCCTTCGCGGCATCGTTCGTCAATTGCCGCACGCGCGTGCCGTTGGCGTTGGCGATGAACAGGTCCTCCTGTGTACCGCCGGTGGTGAAGGCGATCGACCCGCCGTCCGGCGAGGGCTCGAAACTGATGACCTGCTGCCTTCCGCCGAAAAGCCGGCGGGGCTCTCCGCTCTTGCCGCTGGCCACGTCGAACGGAGCGGCCATTAGCCGGAAGGAGCGGTTGACGGTCGTGAAGGCCATGTCTCCCTGCGGGGAAAAGGCGAAGTTCCCGCTGAAGGTCGACGGGAGGGACAGCGGCTGCGGGTTTCCGGCCGGGTTGCCTGTTTTTGCATCCACGGCGATCCGCCAGAGGTTGAGCGTTCCGTCGCGGTCGCTGCCGAAGTAGAGATACCGTCCATCGGGTGACCAGACCGGGTTCCAGTCGAGCGCAGGATCGGAGGTCACGCGGACGAGCTTCGGCCGCGGCTGCGGCCGCGCATCGGCGTCGATCATCCAGATGTCGCGTTGTCCTCCCGTGACCAAACCCCAGAAGGCGATGCGCTTTCCGTCGGGCGACCAGCTCGGCTGCAGCGCGTCGGGCTCGGTTGCGGGCGACTTCCGCTCGTAGAGCAGGCGCTTCGCTCCTGTCTTTGCATCGACGATCCAGAGCGCCCCGTTCGTCGAATGCGTGTGCGGCCGCAGTTCCGTTCCGGCGGTGGAAATGACGATGTGTTTGCCGTCGGGCGACCACGACGGGTTGTGTCCGATGTCCGTGAGCCGCACCACCGACTCCCCGGTGGCTCCCATGGCGAAGATGCCGCCGCCCTCGCGCTCGGAGCGGAAGACGATGCGCGCGCCGTCGGGCGAGAATGCCGGCTCCGAATCGTCGGCCGGCGAGTCGCTGGTGATGTTCGTGGCCATCAGGCCGTCGACCCGCTGCACGTAGATGTCGCGGTTGCCCGACTGCGTGGAGACGTACGCGATCATTTTCCCGTCGGGCGAGAGGGCCGGCAGCATGGCCACGCCGTCGGAGAAGGTGATCTGTCTGTAGGTGCGCGGAAGGACAGGAGCGCCGGCCGCGCCCCGGCCGTGAAAAAGCACGAAGCCGGCGCCGGCCAGCGCGAGCAGCGACAGGACGGCGATGCCGGCGCGGTAGGGCAGCCTCCTCCTCGGCTTCGATTCCAAGGGATCGATGGCGTCGGCCACGCTGCTCTGCACGTCGGGCAGCAGGCGGAGCTGGAAGGCCAGGTCGTACGCCGACTGGAACCGCTCGCGCGGATTCTTCTCCATGCAATGCCGCACGATCGTCTCGAGCGCCGGCGGGATCTTCGGCACCAGCGACGGCAGCGGCTCCGGCTCGTCGTTGAGCACGGCGGTCATCGTCTCCACCGCGGAGTCGCGGTCGAAGGCGCGGCGGCCGGTGAGCATCTCGTAGAGCACCGAGCCGAGGGCGAAGATGTCGGTGCGGTGATCGAGCGGCTTGGCCCGGACCTGCTCGGGCGACATGTAGCCGGGCGTGCCGACGACCATGCCGGTCGACGTCAGGTGCCGGCCGGTGCCGTGGCTGTCGCCATCCTTCAATTCCCCGGCGAGCTTTGCCAGGCCGAAGTCGAGGATTTTCACCCGCCCCTCGGGCGAGACGAAGATGTTCTCCGGCTTCAGATCGCGGTGGATGATCCCTTTCTCGTGCGCGACGGCCAGGGCGGAGGCGATCTGCGCCGCGTAGTCGAGCGCTTTCTTGAGCGGCAGCGGAGTCCGGACGCTCTCCCCGATCACGTCGCGCAGCGTCTCCCCTTCGAGCAGCTCCATGACGATGTAGGGAGAGTTGTCGGTCCTGCCGACGTCGTAGATCGTCACCAGTCCGGGATGGTTCAGCGCCCCGGCGGCGCGCGCCTCCTGCTCGAAGCGCCGGATCTCAGCGTCGCCGGCGGCGAATTCGGGGAGGACCTTGACCGCGACGTCGCGGCCGAGGCGTTTGTCGCGGGCGCGCCAGACGTCTCCCATGCCGCCGGCACCAATGTGCGCAACGATCTCGTACGGCCCGAGAATCGTCCCTTTGGCGATGCGCATGGAATTCGATCATTATCGGTGACTTGCGGGCACCGAGTCCAACCAAGTGCGGCCTTCACGGAGCTGCCATCGGTAGCGTCCTCTCAGGGGAGGGAGACCATGGATCCGTCAAAGGTCAGCTACTGCAAAGTCCACCCGGCGATCGGCATTGCCCGCATCGGCGGCAGCGAGGATGGCTTCATCGGCCCGGAAGTGCCGGGCGAAGTGCGCACGCCGCCGTCGCCGAAGTACGGCTTCAAGGACCGCAAAGGGCGCCTGCTGCGCCAGATCGCCCGCTTCCGCATTTACGCGTACGACAAGAACGGCACGGTTCTCGGCGAAGTCACCGCGGACCACGGCGACGTCATGTGGCACGTGCACGTGGCCAACTCCAAGGCCGCTTGGTACCAGTTCATCGAGGCCATGGACATCCCCGACTTCGACGGCAGCCAGGGGACGCCGCCGGGCTCGGCGCCGCTGCGCAACGCGAAGACGGCGGACCGCAAGCAGCTCGTCATCGATCCCGGCCCGAAGTCGATCGGCGGCCGCGGCAAAAAGGTCGGTCTCGACGGCGGGAAGTTCTTCAAGAAAAAGGTCCCCCTCGGCGAGCTGCGCACCGACGACGCCGGCCGCCTTCTCTTCTTCGGCGGCCGCGGCGACTCCGCGTCGATCGACGGCAAGCCGGCGGGTACGTTCGCGAACAACGACGGGTGGCACGACGACGTCTCCGACGGCCCCGTCACCGCGACCGTGCGCATCGGCAAGAAGGACATTCCGGTCGAGCATGCCTGGGTCATCGTCGCCCCTCCCGACTACGCGCCCGGCGTGCAAGCCGTCATCACGATGTGGGACGTGATCCGGGACGCCTGTCTCCCGCTCGATCCATCGCTCAAACCGGCGAAGCCGTCGTTCAGGAACGACATCGCGCCGCTCTTCCAACGCCTCGCCGACAACCAGTGGGTCAACGGCGGCTTCGGCCAGCGGTGGGGAAGCGGCAGCGCCAACGACCTCGCTGCGAACATGTCGATCCTCGCGACCGACGCGGAGATCTTCCGGCCGCTGCGCGAGGCGATGTTCGCGCGCTTCCGCAATCCGTCGTTCCAGACGATGGAGGAGGACGCCATTCCTCCGGTCTACGGCGACGGCATGTCGTTGCCGCCGATCGATCCGCGGCAGTTCTACAGCGTGACGCAGCTTCAGTACGACATGCTGCGGCAGTGGGCCGCGGGCGACTTCATCGTCGACTATCCGACGCAGACGCCGTACGGGAATCCCCCTCCACCGCCGCCGCCTCCGCCGCCACTCGAGCAATGGCCGCTTCAGGAGCAGCCGGGCGCGCTCGACCGCGCCGCGCTCGACAACACCATCGGCGGCCCGTTCCACCCCGGCTGCGAGATGACCTGGCCGATGCGCCAGACGATCATGTGGGAGACGCCGTTCCGCCTGAAGCTGCGTAAAGGACCGCCGAAGGATTACGGTCCGGTGATGACGTCGGCGATCGTGCTCTCAAAGGGGGGACCGCTCGACGGCAGCGGACCGGGCGACGTCAGCCGCTGGATGGCCGTGCCGTGGCAGACCGACACCTCGAGCTGCCTCTACGGCTACGTCGGCTGGGAGGACGATGTTTTTCTTCCGACGTTCTGGCCCGTGCGCGTGCCGAACAACGTACTGACCGAGGAGCAGTTCGCGATCGTGAGCGACCCGAAGCGGCCCTACGCGGAGCGCTGGCAGGCATTCGACTTCCGCAACCGCAAGTACTGGCTGCGGTACCTGCCGCCGCGCGAGGACTACGAGGCGTCGATCAACGCCTTCGTCACGGAGTTCAACGAGGCCGGCGTGGTCACGCTGCAGAATTGGACCAACGACAATATCGGATTCCCGTCGCCGATGAACGTGGAGCTCGGCGTGAAGGCCGGCTTGGAGAAGAAAGCGGAGCAGGCGAAGAAAGTGGCGGAAACGAAAGGCCTCGGCGCGCGCAAAGTCGACGGCGGCGTGCGCCCGCCGAACCTGCCGAACCCGCGGAAGTACCGATGAAGGTCGACGTGGTGATTGCGGGCGGAGGGCCGGCGGCGTCGTCGGCGGCGATCGCGCTGCGGCGCCACGGCCTGACGTGCGCGATCGTGGAGCGCGGCGACAGCGGCGGTGCACGCGCCGGCGAGAGCTTAGCGCCGTCGGTCAAGCCGCTCCTCGACGCGCTCGGCCTCGACCTCGAGCGCGACGGGCATCTGCCGTGTTACGGGCACCGCTCGACGTGGGGGAGCGACGTGCCGGCGGAGACGTGCTTCGACTTCAATCCGTACGGGCATGGGTGGCATCTCGACCGCGCGCGCTTCGAGGCGCGGCTGGCGTCGCTCGCGGACTGCCCGCGTGTGGAGTGCGGCGGCCATGCCGCCGCTCTGACAGCGGC
>DATDFB010000226.1:0-27587 GCA_036522835.1 Thermoanaerobaculia bacterium
TGCCCCTCACCCGGCGCTGCGCGCCACCCTCTCCCCGCTCGCGCGGGGCGAGGGTAAATGGGCGGATGAGGGGTCGTCGTTCACGCCTTACCCCTTGAAATTGAACGTCACCGTCTTCGACTCTTTCGCGCCGACGGTCACCTGCTGCTTCTGCGTCCCGTACTTCTCGTGCCACGCCACCAGCGTGTAGTTGCCCGGCGGCAGGTTGTTGATCGTGAACTGTCCGTTGGCCTGCGAGACGGCGTAGAACGGATGCGGCATGACGGCCATGTACGACTTCATCCAGCCGTGCACGTCGCACTTGATCTTGAACGGCGTGACCTCGGCCTTGTCGAACTTGTGGTTCTCGGTCATCCCCTGCACCGGCTGGCCGACGTTGAACTGCGAGTTGACGTTCGGCATCGCGTGCACGTTGTGCAGCGTGGCGTCGTCGTTCTTGATCTCCAGCGGCTGGCCGACCATGACCGCGTTGACGTGCGGGTGGTACTGGCAGCCTTTCTGATCGAGGACGACCGGTGTCGACGGCGCCGGGAAGTTGCCCGCGACGTTCTCGACGTAGACGAACACGTTGGCGAGCGCGCCGGTCCCGTCGGCGACGACTTCCTCGTCCATCACCGGAGTGGAGTGCTGCGACTGGCAATACGGATCTGCGGCCATCTGGATGACCGGCTCTTTCGGCGCGGCGCCATCGAGCTTGATCGCGCCGGTGATCGTCGCGGCGTCAGGGGAGACGGGAGCCGCTGCCGCGGCAGTGGACGTCGCAGCGGCCGCCGGCGCGCCGGTCGCGGCGGTCGTCGACGCGGTCTGCTGCACGTCTTCGTCGTCTTCGCCCTTCTCCTTCGCCGGCTCTTTTCCTTTGCCGCAGGCGAGCGCGAGGACGAAGGTCGCGGCGAGCAACATCATCAGGAACTTCTTCATGGTCATTTCTCTCAATCTCCTATTGGGTGCCGCGCGCCGCCGTCGGCGCTGCGGGCATCGACGGCTGCTGCGCCGTCACCGGTGGCGCCTCGCCGCCCGGAGCGGCGGAGCGCATCTGCGTGATGCCGATCGACCAGATGTAGTCGCGCAGATACTCGGTCAGCGCGACCGCATCGGACATCGACTTCTTCAGCTCTTGTTCGTTCTTGAAGTACGGCAGCAGCTGCGCCTTGTACTGCGCGAACTGCGGCGTGTCGATGGCCATCCCGAGGGGCGAGGTGAAGCCGCCCGTCTCCGGATTGCGCGGGAAGTTCGTCGGCATACGCGTGCCGTTGATCATCTCGTTCGGACGGCGGATCCAGTCGGCGATCCACTCGTGCCGCAGGCGCATGCGCGCGAGCGTGAGGTTCGGCGCGAGCGACGTCGAGTCGGCGGTATTCGGCACCGGCGGCGCTTCGGGATTGACCGGCGTCACGGCATGGCACTGCGTGCAGCGCAGCATCGTGAACACCGTCCTGCCGATGGCGACGTTCTGCGGCGTCGGATTCATCCAGCGCTCGACCGCGAACTGATTCCCCCGCCCTTCCTCGTTGAAGAACGTGACGAGCGTGTTCGCTTCGGCATCGTCGAAGTGGAAGGTCGGCATCCGGACGTTGAGCCACGGCCGGATCTTCATCACCGTCGGGTCTTTCAGGAAGTTGAAAAGGAACGGCGATTGCGCGCGCGCCCCTTCCGGCGAAAGATCGGGCGGAAGGAAGTTCGCGTCGGCGATGACGTCCTTGATCGCGCGGCCGCGGCCGTCGACGACGTGACACGCGCGGCAGTTGTGCTGCGAGACCCGCTTGCGCCCTTCTTCGATCTGGCGCATGCGCGGGTCCTGCGCGGCGAGCCGGTTCGACGACACGAGGTCCTTGGTCAGCCCGAGGACGACGGTTGTGATCATGCGCGCTTCCTCCTCCGAGAGGTGGAAGTTCGGCATCTTCAGCTTGTCGTTGTAGACCTTCGTCCGCGTGTCGTCGTACACGCGCGGGTTGCGGACCTTGTTGTAGACCCACGACGGGACGTTGTGCTGGATCTCTTCGTCAACGCCGTCTTCGGCTTTGTACTCTTTCGCGAATCCGAAATCGAAGAGGTGAAGCGGCTTCGAGCCTTCGGTCGTCAGCTCCGTGCCGATCGGCTTCAATCCTTCGAAGCCCTGGATGTTGTGGCACGAGTAGCAGCCGTATTTTTCGATGCTGCGCTGCCCGAGGTAGACGAGCTGCTCCTGCAGTTTCATGCTGCGCAGCTTCGCCTCGGCATCGCGATCCGACATCAGATTGATGAGGTAGCCCTTCGCGAGGTCGTGCACCGCCTGCGGATCGGGCGGGCGGATCGGCGTCGTCAGGAACTCGGGCTTCTGCAGCGTGGTGAGATACGCGGTGATGTCCGCCGCCTCGGCGTCGGTGAGCCGCAGCGACGGCATCGGCGCCTCGGCGTAGTACGCCTTCGGATTGCGAATCCAGTTGTAGATCCACGCCGCGTTCGTCTTCGTGCCGACGCCCGTCAGGTTGAAGCCGTAGTTGCGCTCCAGCGGGAAGTCGTCGCGATGCGCTTTGCGCAGCTGGCCGCTCTTCTCGTCCTTCACCCACTCCGTGTCGACGTGACAGCCCATGCAGCCGATCGAGTCGACGAGCTGCTTGCCGTGCTGCGCATTGCCCGCGCTCGCCGGCCCGCTCCACACGCGATGCGTCGACTTCGCGAAGAGATACGCGACGATCGAGTGCACTTCGGCGTCCTGGAACTTGATGTTCTGCGCGCGCTCCGCGGCCGGCACGATCTTCGGGTCGACCATGTTGCGCTGGTAGAAGAACGACGGCATGCGCGTCGTCGAGCGGAAGTTGTGCGGCTCCGAGATCCAGCGGAAGACGAATGCCGGCGTGGTCTTCTCCGCGATGCCGTTGAGGTCAGGGCCCGGCTTGCGCAGATCGGTGAAGCGCCAGACGTTGATCTTGTGGCAGGCGTAGCAGCCGTACAGCTCGACCACGGCCGTGGCGCGCGTGATCTGTTCCCCCTGATCGACGCCGACCTGTCCGCCGTGGCACTTCAGACATCCCGCTTCGTAGTACTGCCGCGGGAACATCGGCGTCTCGTTGAACTCGTTCTCTTCCCAGCCGTAGTTGCGCTTCGCGTAATCGAAGTTCGTCGGGAAGAACGGCATCATCGACTTCGACCAGCGATGCTCCATGCGCGGCGACGCGGGAACGTGGCCGGCGCGGCCGAACTCCGTCGCGCGGTCCATGCCGCGATGGCACGACGTGCATCCGAACTCGAGCAGCGGATGCGGCGACGCGGAGCCGACGAACGTGTCGAGCCTCGGATGCGTGCGCCAGGGGTTGAGCGTGTCGACGGGATTGTCCGTGATCCGCTTCAGCTGTTTAATCCGATCCTCGGCGTCCTTCCGCTTGTCGAACGGAATCACGTACGTGTCGAGCTTCTGCTGCAGCTCGGCCGACATGCGCGCCGCTTCCTTCTTCGACTCGAAGCCGGGACGGTCGATCGCGCGGTGGCACGTCATGCAGCGGTCGACGCGCGGGACGTGCATGTAGTTCACGTCCATGAACATGTCGGGAATGACCACCTGGTCGACTTTGAACGTCGGGTTGACGAAGTCGAGCATCGGCAGGTTGAGGATCAGCGTCGGACCGGCGATCTTGACGGTGGTGAGCTGCTTGTTGAGCAGATCGATGTTCGCCAGCAGCTCTTTCTTTTTGTCCTCGGCGTCCTTGATCTTCTTCAGCCACGCGTTCACCCGCTCCTGCGCGGCGTCGCGGTTGCGCGTGGCGTCCTGCAGGTCGAGCTGCAGATCCTGGACGTGCTTCTCCTGCCGGTGATACTCGGCCTGCTGCGCGGCGGCGTCGGGCCGATGCTGCACGACCGCGGTCTCGGCGATGTAGCGCTGCGCGTCGAGGTTGGCCTTCGCGAAACGGTAGTCCTCGTCGGCCTTGTAGTGCTCCCCTTCCCACGAGTCGAGCTCTTTCTGGGCCAGGACGAACTGAGAGCGGTGCTTGGCCAGCTCGACCTCGTTCGTGCGCATGGCCGCGTCGAGGTCGGCGAGCTGCTTCTTGTTCGTCTCCGCCTCGGCGGTCTTGAGGTCCGACTCGATGCGCTCCCGCTGCATCCGCAGGAACTCGAGCTGGAACCACTTCCAGCCGCGCACGTAGTCGTACGCCACCATCAGGAACGTGACGGCCAGCAGCGCGACGCTCGACCAGAGGAAGATCCAGTGGAGACTCCTCATCGAGTAGTTGTGCGGAATCGGCTCTTGCGGCTTCATCTCAGATGTTGAAGAAGATCTCCTGGATGTGAACGATGTACTTCAGATTGAAGAGCCAGCGCAGGACCATCTTGATCGGCAGCGCCATCATGACCAGGAAGAGGACCGCGCCGACGTAGTAGCGCGGCGCGCCCATCTTCAGATAGAAGCGGCGGAACGGCCCGATGGCCATGAGCGGCGGGAGGCTCATGTAGGCGAGCACCAGGCCGATGCCGAAGATCTCCCGGATGACCCAGATCCGCGGCAGGGGCATGTGCAGCGTGCGCACCCAGATGATCTCGGAGAGGTCGACGTTGACGAGCGGCACGAGCTTGTTCGGATCCCAGTATTCGTAGGGGCCGAAGAAGTTCCAGTTCGGGCCGCGCAGGAACGTGCCGGTGATGATGAGGAACGACCAGAGCACCAGGAACCCGTAGAGGAAGATGCCGATCTCCCACTTCCGCTCCCGGAAGGAGTAGTAGCCGTTGCCGCGCGGGTTGGTGTCGATGTACGGAATGGCCATCAGGCCGACGATGATGAGCGTCGGCAACACGACGCCGGCCAGCCAGGGGTCGAAGTAGACGAGCATCTCCTGCAGGCCGAGGAAGTACCACGGCGCTTTGGCAGGGTTCGGCGACGACGTCGGGTTGGCCGCTTCCTCGAGCGGCGCGCGCAGCACGACCGACCAGACGACCATCACGATCGTCAGGAGGATCATGCAGAGCATCTCGGTGTAGACGAGGTCGGGCCAGGTGAAGAGCTTCTCGTCGGTCTCGGTCTTCTCGAAGGGGATGCCGCCGGTCTCGATCTGCTTGTCGTTCAGATACGCCTTCCGCAGCGCCACCCAGGTGAAGATGCCGAGGAGGAAGATCATCGCGCCGATGGGCACGTTGTCCGGCTTGGCCGCGATCAGGAAGAAGTTCGGATCGAGAAAGGAGATGAAGAACGCGGCCACGCCGGCGATGAAGAGGCGCAGCCCGACCTTCTTGTCCCACAGCCGCCCCCCCAGCGCCGCGCAGCCGAACATCAGCAGAAAGTAGGCGATGCCGAGGTAGAGCAGCGGCCGGATGACGATGCCGGCCAGGAGCAGGAGGACGCCGAGGCCGATGAAGGCGGAGCCGCCCTTCGATCTCAGGCGGCCGTCGAGCAGGTTGAAGAAGACGATGAACCCAAAGGAAAACGACAACAGTAGAAACGAGATCGACGATCCCGAGAGGACGTTGACGAAGTCTTTGAGGAAGGTCATGCGGCGTCACCTCCCCTCGCCCCGCTCGCGGGGAGAGGGTGGCGCCGCAGGCGCCGGGTGAGGGGCGATGCCAGCAGGATGGTGCCCCTCATCCGCCGCTGCGCGGCACCTTCTCCCCGCGAGCGGGGAGAAGGATCTGCATCATAACGGTCCAGAGATTCCCCCATCTTTTCTTACCCGCCAGAAGTGAATGGCCATCAGGAACCCCGCAGCCAGCGGGATGGCCACGCAGTGCAGCACGTAGAAGCGCAACAGCGTGGAGGGGCCGATCGACCGGCCGCCGATGAGCGCGAAGCGCGCGTCGTCGCCGGCGTGGATCAATCGTATGTCCCCGAGTTTTATGAGCCCCGACATGGGGCCCTCGTTTCCCGCGCCGGGTGTCGCGCGCGCCATGTTCGAGCCGACCGTGATGGCCCAGATCGCGAGCTGGTCCCACGGCAGGAGGTATCCGGTGAAGCTCAGAAGGAGCGTCAGCACGAGAAGGATGACGCCGACGTTCCAGTTGAACTCGCGGGGCGGCTTGTACGAGCCGGTCATGAAGACGCGGAACATGTGCAGCCAGACGGCGATGACCATGGCGTGCGCGCCCCAGCGGTGCATCTCGCGCATGATCCCGAACGGGGCCTGCTCGCGCAGGTCCATGATGTCGAAGTAGGCGTACTCGATGGTGGGGCGGTAGTAGAACATCAGGAGCAGCCCCGTCACCGTCTCGATGAGGAAGAGGAAGAACGAGGTGCCGCCCATGCACCAGGTGTAGGACATGCGCACGCCGCTGCGGCGCACTTTGACGGGGTGGAGATGGAGGATCAGCGAACCGAGGACGGCGAGAACGCGCTTGCGGTTCGTGTTCGGGACGCCGACGCGGAACACCGACTTCCAGATCTGCGAATTGACGATGCCGTCCTGAAGCGCGCGAAGATCAGCCATTCTCTCCTAGACCTTGATGAAAGATTCGGGATCCGTCCACTCACCGCGTTCCTGGTGGAACTGTTTCGACTTGTCGACGACGACCTGGCCGTCCGAGGGATCGATGAAGATCTTGGCCCGCTCCAGCGGCCGCGGCGCCGGGCCTTCGAAGTTGACGCCGGTCTTGTAGTAGCCGCTGCCGTGGCAGGGGCACTTGAACTTGTTCTGCGACGGGAGCCAGTTGGGGGTGCACCCGAGGTGCGTGCACACGGTGATGAGCGCGTACATGACCTCCTCGGTGCGCACGATCCAGATGCCGTACTTCTCTTTCCAGCGCTCGTCGACCTCGCCGACGGAGTAGTCCGCAGCCATGCCGGCCTTGAACTTCTGGACCGGCTCGAAGAGGACGTTCGGGAACATGAAGCGGCCGAGGACCGAGGCCAGCCCGCCGAGGGCGGCGGCTAGGGCGGCCCAGGCGGCGGTCAGGACGAGCGGAAACGAGCGGCGGGTGATCTCCCCCTGCTCGCGGATCTCCGCCGCGGCACTCCCCGCGAGGGGGGTTTTCGGGGTCACCTGATATGGCGTGATTTCTTCGGACATTCGCCTGATGGGGAGCGGTTTTTTAGCGCCGCCAAATATCCCGCTTTCATCGATGACTGTCAACGAAAAAGGAAGGCGTGAAACGTCGCGTGGGACTTGACTTAGGGGACAAGGTCACAGGTAACGGGTCACAGGGAACAGGTGGCGCATCACCAACTGTCACCCGTCACCCGTGACCCGTTACCTACTTCGCCAACGCGCTCTTCGCCGCCGCCCGAACCCGCAGCGACGGATCGGCATCCGCAATCCTCTGCAGATCGGGCGCGGCGTCCTTCCCCACCAGGCGCGTGTACGCCGTCATGGCCACGATCATCGCGTCTTCCTTCTGGTCCTCGCGCATGGCCGTCACCTTCGCCAGGCGCTCCCGGTCGAGCATCTCCTTGAGCGGCCCGACGGCGCGGCGGTCGCCGAAGCTGGAGAGCGACACGGCCGCGTTCCAGCGGACGTCCGGCTCCTGGTCGTTCAGCGCCTGCGCCAGCGCCGGGACAGCACGCGCGTCGCCGATCTCGCCTAGGGCGTAGACGGCCGTCTTGCGGATGTCTTTTTCGGAATCGGCGGCCAGCCCCTCGAGCGCCGGAACGGCGGCGGGATCGCGCAGCTCGCCCAAGGCCAGGATCGCGTAGACGCGGTTCTCGACGTCCTTGTCCGAGAGGCCGTCGAGCAGCAGCGGCGTGGCGCGCCGGTCGTGCAGGCGGCCGAGAACGATCGAGAGGTAGCGGCGGATGCGCGGGTCGTCGCTCTTCGACGACTGATAGAGCGACGCCACACGCGGCTCGAGGTTCGGCGTCTTCGCCGCCTCCCCTCGGTCGAGCGACTTCGACAGCTGATACGCCGCCTGCCACCGCTCGTGCGAGCTTCCGGAGCGGATCTCGTTGAGATAGTCGGAGACGCTCTGCTCCTGCGTGGCCATCTTCCCGAAGAGGTAGAAGACGCCGACGGCGATGAGGGCGATGCCGAGGGGGAAGAGGACGAATTGGAAGAGGATGGAGCGGGGGGACTGCTTGGGGATGTCGGGCTCGGTCATGCGGGGGACCCGGATGCAGAATGCAGAATGCAGAATGCAGAATTGTTCCGCCTCCAATTCTGCATTCTGCATTCTGCATTCTGCATTTTCACCGCCCCGTCCCTGCGACGACGAAATCCGGCAGATACGTCTTCAACTGCGTCGGCGCCTCCGGCACCACGATGGCGTCCTTGTCGCACACCGACTCGCAGAGGCGGCAGGCCACGCACTTGTTCTTTTCGACGAAGGCGATCTTGTAGTGATTCGCCACCGTCTCGTCCTGCGGCTCGACCATGTGGATGCACTCGAACGGGCAGATGTCGACGCAGAACTCGCACCCCGTGCAGAGCTCCTTGATCACCTCCGCCTTCGGGATCTCCTTCGGCTTCACGCGCGGGATGTAGTCGCCGTGCTGGTTCTGGATGGCGTCGACCGGGCAGTAGATGCCGCAGACCGAGCAGTCGATGCAACGCTCGGGATGGATGTAGTACTGCCCGCGAGCAGTCCCCCAGATCGTGTTCGTGGGGCACTTGATCTCGCAGACGCTACAGCCGATGCACTTGTCGGTGATGAAGTGGGGCATTCGGGGCCTCAGTGTACAGTGCTGGTCAAGGGCTGGACGGCCAAGACGACTGCCGGACCGTCGCGAAACTGCACTTGCGTGCGCCGCGCCCGCTGCACCGCAGCGAGCTCCGGCGTCCCGGCGTCGCCGACGAAGACGAAGCCGTTCGAGGGAAGAGAACGCGCCGCGGCGAGCGCTGCTTCCTGCGACAGCGGGCTGTACCAGCCGGGATGCTCGCCCTGCTGCAGCGGAAACGCCTCGACCCGATCGCCGAGGCGGCTCCAGGCGAAGAGGTAGCAGTAGTCGGAGGCGACGACGGGTGCTCCGAAACGCGACGCGAACGCCGCCGCCCGTACGCGCGGGTCGCTCGGCCGGCGCATCTCCTCGGCGATCCCGCGGACGGTGAAGAACGCGCCGGCGATCATCAGCACCGCCACGATGACGTAGCGGATGGACGGGCTCCACCGCTCCAGCGAGACCGCGGTCCACAGCACCAGCGGCACCGCCAGCACCGACTCGAAGCGCATCGGAAAGTAGACATTGCGCCCGGCCAGCGCGAAGGCCAGTGCGAGGCCGGCGGGGATCAGCACCGCCGGGGCGAAGCGCCACGTGCGCGCCAGCACCGCGGCGATCGAGATGCTCGCCAGCAGCACCCAGAACGGATGCACGGCATTCCACTGCATCGCCTCGGCGGGTTGATGGAAGGCGAGGATGAAGCCGGGGATGAAGAGTGCGCATGCAAGCAGGAACGCGCGCCGGTCCTTCAACAGGAGGAGCGGAAAGAAGAGGACGCCGTAGTAGTGCGCGTACGCCGCCAGCACGAAGGCGATTGTGGAGTGCGCCGGCCATGCCGGCGCTCTGACAGCGGCGGCATGGCCGCCGCACTCCAGATTCATGACCCCCATGGCCACGAGCATCGCGCAGAGGGCGTAGGCGCGCGCCTCCGTCGCGTAGAACACGGCCGGCGCGTACACGGCCAGGAGCGCGGCGGCGAGAAGGGAACGGCGAATGATGAAGAAAAAGGCAATCGTCGCGAAGACCAGCGACAGCCACCGCAGCGCATCGACCGAGGGGAAGCGCGCCAGAACGTAGTACAGCGGCGGGCCGGAGTCGTGCAGCAGATGCCCGACGATCGACGACGCCGGCTGCTTCGCCATCCACTGCGTATACAGCTCGTCGAAGAACGGCTCGCGCGCGTAGAGGTAGACGATGCGGACGGCGAGAAACAGCAGCGCGGCCGCGGCGCGCTTCACACCGCCAACAGCTCCGAGATCGTCTTGATCAGATGCGACGACTGAATGGGCTTGGAGATGTAGGCGTTCGCACCGAGGGCCAGGCCGCGCTCGCGGTCCTCCTCCGCTCCCTCGGTGGTGATGATGATGATCGGGATGGCCTTGAGCTGCGCGTTCTGGCGCACCAGCGAGACCAGCTTCAGCCCGTCCATCACCGGCATGTTGATGTCGGTCAGGATCAGGTCGATCTTCTCCGGGCCGGAGAGCTTCTTGAGCGCGTCGACGCCGTCGACCGCCTCGATGATTCTCGCGTTCTTGAACCGCTTCAGCGAGAACGAGATCAACTGGCGCATGGTCGGCGAGTCTTCGACGACCAGGAAATTCGCGTTTTCGAGTGGCAAGCTTTTGGTCTCCCCTCCCGCTAGCTTGTCGTTGTGAGCAGATCGAGGAAGCTTTGAATCGTATTGAGCTTCCGCTCCGATTGCGAGTACAGCTTCGACGAGAAAATGGCCGTGGCCGCGTGCGCGGCCAAAAGCGAGAAGAGCTCGTAGTCGACCGCGGAGAACGAGTCCTTCTGCTGCAGGAGCTTATAAATCGCGATCAACCCGATCACGTGCTCCTTGATCTTGAGCGGCACCGCCGCCAGCGGCTTCTCCAGCGTCACGCGGCCGCCTTCGACGTCCTGATTGATGTAATAGCTCTCGCCCGTCTTGGCCACGCCGCCGAGAATGCCTTCGCCGAGGCGCGCGGAGAGGTTCTCGATGCCGGCGACGACGTCCTCCCCTTCGCAGGCGATGGCGCGCAGGTCGTTCGTCTTCTCGTCGAGCAGCAGAATGGCGAACGCCTCCGCGCCGATGAGGTTGATGACGATCTCCTGCACGATCTGAATCACTTCCTTGAAGTCGAGCGTGGAGTGGAGCTGATAGCTCGCCACATAGAGATTGGCGAGGTTGTTGTTCTGCTCCTCGATCTCGATGTAGCGGTTGGCGAAGTCCTTGTTCTCTTCCTCGACCTCGCGAAAGCGCTCCTGAATGCGGCGGTTCTCGTCGGTGAGCTGCTGGATCTCCGCGCGCAGGCGCTGGATCTCGCCCGCGCTCGCTTCGCTCTGTTCGGTCTCGAGCGCGGCAACGCGGTAGCGGAGGCGCTGGTTCTCCCGAAGAAGCTCCTCGGTGAACTCCTTGCCTTTATTGAATAACTCTAGAAATTTCTCGGCTCTCTCTTCGCTCATGAACCCGACCCGGACTGCGCGCGAGCGTAGCACATTTAGCCGGTGCACAACCTTTCAATCGCCGCCGGTATCTGCCCCAATGGCAACACTTGATCGACGCATCCGGTGCGGATCGCTTCGTTCGGCATGCCGAAGATGATTGCCGTCTCCACCGACTCGGCGATGGTCTTGCCGCCGCGCCCGCGCACGTTGCGCATGGCCTCGGCGCCGTCGTCGCCCATGCCGGTCATGATGACGGCGACGAGGCGCTCGCCGCAGGCCTCGGCCGCGGCATTGAAGAGGCGATCGACCGAGGGGGCGTAAAGGTCGCTCATGTTCGCGGGAAAGACGCGCACGAACAATCCATCGGCGTTGCGCCGCACCTCGGTTTGCATTCCGCCGGGGGCGATGTAGACCGTGCCGCGCGCGAGCATCTCCCCATCGTCGGCTTCCTTCACCGTGTACGACGTCAGGCGATTCACGCGCTCGGCGAAGAGACGGGTGAACGTCGGGGGCATGTGCTGGGCCACGACGATCGGAACGGGCAGCAGAGCGAGGGTCTCGAAGACGTGCTGCAGCGCGGGCGGGCCGCCGGTCGAGCAGCCGATGGCGACGAGCTCGATCCCGCCCGCGCAGACCTCGGGTGCTTTCGCCGCGTGGGCCTTGCCGTGCTCCTCTTCCTGCACGCGCCGGCGGAGGTTCTCCATCCGCACCGCGACGACCTGCAGCACCTTCGCGACGAGGTCCTTTTCGATCTCCTCGAGCCGCGGCGAGACGCGCCCGCCCGGCTTGGCGATGAAGTCGAGCGCGCCGAGCTCCAAGGCCTTGAAGACGCTGCGGTCGCTCGAGCGCGACGACACCGCGATCACGGCGGTGGGAAGGTTGTGCATCAGCCAGCGCAGGAAGGCGAAGCCGTCCATGATCGGCATCTCCAGGTCGAGGGTGACGACGTCGGGACGATGCCGCATGACCTGCTTGATGCCGTCCTCGCCGTTGACGGCCGTGGCCACGACTTTGATCTGCGGGTGCGACTCCAGCATGCGCGACAGCGTGACGCGGTTGTACGCGGAGTCGTCGATGACGAGGGCGCGGATCGGACGGGCTGAGGGCACGCGGGCGTAGTTTAATTGCTACGCGGCAACGAGCGCGGCGCCTGTACAATGGCCGCCAATCCACAAAGAGACCGTTATGGACGCGAAGAAGAAGTGCTTCGTGGTGATGGGATTCGGCGAAAAGACCGACCTCGCCACCGGCCGCACGCTCGACCTCGACAAGACCTACCGCGTCATCATCCGACAGGCCGTGGAGGCGGCGGGACTGGAGTGCATCCGCGCCGACGACGTGATCCACTCCGGGCTCATCGAAAAGCCGATGTATCAGTTGCTGCTCGAGGCCGACATCGTGATCGCCGACCTGTCGACGTCGAATGCCAATACGCTCTACGAGCTCGGCGTGCGGCACGCGCTGCGGCCGCACATGACCATCGTCATGGCCGAGAAGCAGTTCAAGTTCCCCTTCGATCTGCGGAACCTGATGATCCGTCCCTACGAGCACCTCGGCAAAGGGATCGACGCCGAGGAGGCCGACCGGATGCGCGGCGAGTTGAAGAAAGCGATCGAACAGTTGCTCGCCAACCCGGAGGTCGACAGCCCGGTGTACGAGTTCCTGCCGCACCTGCGGGAATGGAACGTGGCTGTCGCGCCGGCCGAGGACGTGCGGCCCGAATCCGCCGAGACGGCCGACGTCACCTCCACCGAGTTGATGGAGCGGTTCCGCACGACGAAGGCGCGAGCGAAAACGCAGCAGGATTGGGCGCTGGTGGCAAACTGCCTGCAACCGCTGCTCGCCCGGCGCCCGAACGATCCGTACCTCAATCAGCAGCTCGCCCTGGCCACGTACAAGAGTGAACAGCCCGATGCGCTCGCTGCGCTTGCGACAGCCAAGAGCATCCTGCAGGAATTGAATCCCCGTTCGAGCACCGACCCGGAGACGCTCGGCCTTTGGGGCGCCGTTCACAGAAGGCTCTACGAACTGACCAAGGGACCCTGCCAATCTCGACGAGGCCATCCGCGTACACGAGAAAGGCTTCTACGTCAGAAACGACTCCTACAACGGCATCAAGCTCGCGCTCGCCCTCGACCTCCGCGCCTCGATCACCCAGGGCCGCGACGCGCTCGCCGACATCATCCTGGCAGAGCGAATCCGCCGCCGTGTCCTCGAGGACTGCGATCAACTCCTCGCCGCCAGGGTCAAGGACGACGAGGGAAAGATCGATCCCGTCGAGACGTTCTGGGTTCGCGCATCCATGCTCGAGGCGCTGGTCGGAATCGGCGAGGCGCAGAAGGCGAACGAGATGAAGCCCGCGGTCATCGCCTGCGCGCCCGAGGAGTGGATGGTCAAAACGATGGAGAACAACCTCGAGCAACTCACGGCATTGCTCGGCAAGGCACGGCGCGCGTCGGGAGCCTATTCGGTGATGCGCCTGACGCCGTAACGATCGTCACGGCGAGACCGCGAAAAGCACGCGCTCGCCGACGTTGTCGTTCAGCGTCTTCCAGTCGCTGCCGTCGGCGTTGATCGTGTAGATCTTGTCGACCTTCCCCTCGTGCACGCGGTAGATCACCTTGCGCCCGTCGGGCGAGAACGCCGGATCGAGGACCGGACCGCGCTGCACCGGCACCGACACGCTGTTCGTGCCGTCGGGATCGCAGACGTAGCCGTAACCGGGGCCGGTGACGAGGACGCGCTTGCCGTTCCGCGACCATTCGACATTGAGCGCAGCCTGCTGCCGCCGGCGCTTTTTATTGCCGCCGTCGGCATCCATCACGAACCAGCCGGTGTTGGTGACGAAGGCGATCCGGCCGCCGTCGGGCGACCACGCCGCGTTCCGCGCGATCATGCCGAGGTCCGTGAGCCGCGTCTGATTCTTGCCGTCGGCGTCGATGACGTAGATGTCGCTCGTCCTTGCCGTGGCGGCGTGGAAGGCGATGCGCTTGCCGTCGGGCGACCAGGCCGGCGAATACGGATGCGCGATCTGCGTCAGGCGGCGCATCGTCCGGCTCTCGACGTCGACGACGTAAATTGCGCCCCCTTCGAAGTCCGAGGAGAAGGCGATGCTCTTCGTGTCGGGCGACCACATGGCGTCGACAATCACCGGCACGTCGAGAAGACGCGTGGCATTCGAGCCGTCGGCGTTCATCACGTAGAGCGGAAAGTGGAACGGAATGTTGTACTTCTTCCCGATCTCCTCGTCGCCCGCGCGGAACGTGAAGAACATGATCTTGCGGCCGTCGGGAGACCAGGCGCGGTTCGTCAGGATTGCCTGCGTGTCGCCGGCGATGCGCTTGACGCCGCGGCCGGCCGAGGTCATGACGAAGATGCCCTTGGCGTTCGCGAAGGCGACGTTGTAGTCGGCGGCGGCGGCGCGCGATAGAAGGAGGACGATCGCCGCGAGGAGCGCTCGTTTCACGTCAGGCGATCTTGACGACGTTCTTCGCCTGCAGGCCCTTCGGCCCTTCGACCACGTCGAAGCTCACGCGGTCGCCCTGCGCCAGCGTCGTCGTCGGTCCCTCGGCGATGATCGAGCTGTGATGAACGAAGACGTCGGGGCCGCCGCCGTCGTGCGCGATCATGCCGAAGCGCTTCTTGCCGTCGAACCATTTCACCGTGCCCTGATCCGCCATACGTCCTCCCGTACATAAAAGGAGTGCGCGAGGCCGGGAAATCCCTACCCGAGGACACGCTGTCGCCGCGCGCTGACAAAGGCGATTGCGCGCGAGCACAAATAACTCTCTACTGAAATCGTCAAGTCATTGACGACTCACTATTAAGAAATTCTGCTCGAAAGCGGCACGCTCAATGCGAAAGGACCGCGCCCGAAAGGGAGGCCCGCCAATGAAAGCACTGCTCGCACTCACGTTTTTGCTGTCGCTGTTTCTTCTCAACTCGTGCGCATCGATCGCGCACGGTAAATCGCAGGAGATCCCGGTGATCTCACAGCCCGCCGGCGCCGACGTCGTCGCCGATTGCGGCAAAGGGGCGAAGTCCGCCGGACAGACGCCCGTCGTCGTCAAGCTCGATCGCAAAGCCGACCGCTGCGTCATTACGCTGAAGAAAGACGGCTACGAAGAGTCGACGACGATCGTCAAGCGCCGCCTGTCCGGCTGGTTCTGGTGCAACATCTTCCTGCCGTATGCGACCGTGCCGGGCGCGCTCGTCGATCTCTATGACGGCGCCGCGTACAAGCGGACGCCGGGGGCGATTAAGACGACGTTGCAGCCCGAGTCATGAAGGTAGGGGCGCACAGCGTGCGCCCCATTCATTTCTGATACACCATGTCGTTTTTGAGGTGCCGCAATTTGAATTGCGTCGACAATGAGATCAGCGACTCGCTGTGGCCCAGGAGCAAATACCCCCCCTCGACCAGGCGATTGTAGAAATTCGTGACCACGATCTTCTTGGATGAATCGTCGAAGTAAATGATCACGTTGCGGCAGAAAACGACGTCGAGATGGCCCAGGAGCGAGACGCGCGGCTCGTCGTAGAGATTGAGGCGCCCGAAGGAGATGCGGTTGCGGATCTCGTCGGAGATGCGCCAGGAGCCATCCGCTTCGCGCATGAAATAGCGGTCGCGCACGGCCGGATCGGTGGCGCGGAAGGCGTTCTCGCGGTATTGGCCGCGGCGCGCCTTCGACAGCACCTGTTGATTGATGTCGCTGGCGAAAATCTCGAATTGCGCTTTGCCGTACCAGCCTGCTTCCTGTAAGAGCATGGCAATCGAGTACGGCTCTTCGCCCGAGGAGCAGCCGGCGGACCAGATGCGGATCTTCTTCACGCCCTTGCGCGTGAGGATGTCAGGGACGATCTCCTCGGTAAATGCGGCGAGCTGCGCCGGCTCGCGGAAGAAATACGTCTCGTTCGTCGTGACGAGGTCGTAAATCTGATCGAACTCCGTGTCGGCGCGCGGGTCGTATTGCAGAAAGTAAAAGTATTTCTGGAAGGAGTCGAAATTCAGCTCGCGCGCGCGCGGCGAGAGGCGCTTTTGGAGCAGGTATTTCGAATTGTCGGCGAACCACATCCCGGTGCGCTTGTAAATGGCGTCCCGCAGCAGCCGGAAGACGTCGTCCGGCAGCTCCAGATGGTGGTTCAGCGACAGGTTGAACGTGGACATTCGGGACCCAGGCGAATGCCGCCTTTACTGCTTCATTGCCGCGAGAATCGCCGCGATCACGACCTCTCTGCGGCTGTCTGCCACCCGCCACGCCTCTTCCAACAAATCGCGGTACAGCTCCTTGTGCCGTACAAATACATCGGAGACTTCGTCGAGAATGGCCCGGTTTTCCAGCGCCTCCAGGAGGTAAGGGAACGACGAGCGATCCGGAATCTTGTCGAGAGCGAGAACCGCGGACTGCTGCACGTACGTATCCGGATCCTCGAGCGCCACGTGCAACGACGGCAGCGCCGTCCTGTCGCCGCGCAATGCGACGGCCGTGGCCGCCGCGGCGCGCACGCGCCAGTCGGCATCGGTCATCGCGTACATCAAATAGTCGAACACCTCGGAGCCGGGAATCCGGCCGAGCGCGAGAATGGCCGCGCGCCGGATCTCCAGATCCGATTCATACACACAGCGGAACAGCACGTCCTTGACCCGCCCGTCGCCCGATTTGCCGAGGGCCTCGATGGCGGCGATGCGCACCGGCGGCACGTCGGTCTCGATGTGGCGGATCAGCGGATCGATGGCGTCGCGATGGCGATACTCGCCGAGCGCCTGCGCCGCCGCCGTGCGGATCCACACATCGCTGTCCTCGAGGGAGCTGATGAGCGGCTCGAGCCCCTTCTCCGGCCGCAGCCGCACGATGGCGTTGATGGCCGCCAGGCGCACCGCCGTCGACTCGTCGGCGAGCGAAAGCACGAGCTGATCGGCGAAACGCTCCTCGCTGAACTTTCCCATCAACGATATGGCCTTCTGCCGGATGGTCGCGTCGCTGTCCTTCGACGCCAAGAGCAGCTCGTCGTGGTAGCCCTCCCCTTGAATGTTCACGAAGACCGACAGCGAATTGAGCTTCATCGGCACCGACGCCGACGCTTCGAGCTTGCGGATCTTCGCCAGCACGTCGGGCTTGATCTCCGGAAACGCCGCGACGAGCGCGGAGATGGAGTTCACCGCCGCCTGCTGCGAGGCGACGTCGGTGTCGTCGAGCTTGGCCAACAGGTAGTCGAGCGAGACCGGATCGGCGATGTCGCCGAGGATCTCGATGGCCAGGCGGCGGATCATGGCGTTGTCGTGGTCGAGGAATGGGAGAATGCTCGGGATCGACTCCGCGCCGCCGATGACGTTGATGACGCGCAACAGCAAGGCGACGATCTCGTCCTCCTCGGCGTTGCGCAGCGCGGTGAGGATCGACGGCACGGCCCCCTGTCCGAAGTCGATCAGCGCCTGCGCCGCGACCTCGGCGGTGTCGGGCTGCTCGAGGAAGTTCATCAGCACCGGGAGCACGCGCTCGTCGCCGGACCACCCGAGGAACGTGAGGATGAAGTTCTTCACGTCGCGCTTCGGCGTGGCGTGGAGATGCTCGATGAGCGGCGCGATCTTCTCCTTCGGGAAGGACTCGCGGAACTTGCGCTGGATGAGCAGGCGCTCGGCCTGCTCGACGATCTTCGGCTTGCTGGCGTCGGCGATGCGCACGAGCGCGCGCAGCGCCGTCAAATTGAGCTTCTCCTCCTCGGCGATGATGCGCAGGAGGAACGAGACCGTGCCCACGTCCGCGATCTTCCCGATCGCCTCGAGCACCGGCTTGCGCAGCGATTTCTCGTTGTAGAGCGGGAGGATCATCGGCAACGCGGTGCGGTCGCCGATCTCGCCGAGCGCTTCGATGGCGTGGAACTTCAGCCAGAGGTCGTCGCGCTGCAGCACGCGCAGCAGCGCCGGAAGCGCGGTGGCGTCGCGGTACTTGCCGAGCGAGGAGACGACGGAGGAGGCGACGTTGATGTCGCTCTCGGTGTCGAGCATGCCGACGAGGGTGTCGAAGCCCTCGGGGTTGCGGAGGTCGCCCAGGAGGTTGACGAGGGAGAGGCGGACGTCGACGTCGGCTTCGGTGTGCAGCCGAGCCACGATCGGCGGGATGGCCGGCGCGCCGACGCGCACGAGCGCCTCGGTGGAGGAATTGCGCTTGCCGGCGTTCTCGGCGTCGGCCAGCGCGTCGAGCAGGCCGCCGACGACCTCGGGCTGCGGATCGCGCACGAAGCCGTCGACGATGGTCTTGCGCACGCGCCAGTCCTTGTCGCCGAGGAGCTCGAACATGAGCGCGTAGTCGCGCTCGTCCTCGGCGTGGGAGACCGCCCAAGCGGCTTTCTGGCGCAGGTCGGGGTCGGTCGACCGGGCCTGTTGGATGAGTTCTGGTGTTGCGCTCATGTTGTACGTTCTTGGTTCTTAGGTTCTTAGGTTCTTAGGTTCTTAGGTTCTTAGGTTTGACTCGTCTTAAGAACTTAAGAACTTAAGAACCCAAGAACCTAAGAACTTAAGAACCTCGTCATTGCGTCCCCGTCTTCACAAGTTCTTCCCTCTTCATCGACACGAACTGCTGCAGCGTCTCGCTATAGATCTCCGTGTCGCGCCGCACGCGGAACGGCACGCGCGAGTCGTAGTACTGCCGTCCCTCCTCGATCTCCTCTTTCAACACGTCGAAAAACGTGTTGTCGCGGATCCCCTCCTCCACCTTGTCGGGGTGGTAGATGATGATGTCGGAGAGGATCAGGCGCGCCAGGCGCCGCGCTTCATCGTACTCGTGCGGCTCCATGGGCGTCTCCAGCGTCGGCCCGAGCTGCGGGAAGAGCTTGCGCACGATCTGCCGGAACTCCTTCTCCGGAATCTGCTCCTCGATGTATTCGTCCGCGCCGTACAGGTTCGTCGGATTGGCGCGGAAGCGGTTGGCGCGGAACAGCGCGCCGATGAGGATGACCCGCGTGTGCGACAGCGCCGGATCGTTCTTGATGTCCTCGGTGACTTCGACGCCGAGCTTCCCCTTGAGATAAACGTTGACGATGGCCAGGTCGGCGCGCGTGCGGCGGACGTAGTCGAGCGTCGGCTCGCCGGTCTCGAACAGCGACACGTCGAAGCCGAAGCGGCGCAGGTGCTCGGCCAGGAAGGCGCGGAAGGGGCGTGGCTCGTCGGCGATGGCGGCGATGCGCCGGCGCGGCATCTCGCCCGTGGCCGGCTTGAGGACCATCTGGAAACCGCACGCGGGGCAGGCCACGCGCACGGCGCGCGTCAGCGGCAGCTCGACCGCAGCGCGAAACTTCGAGCCACACTGCTTACAGGAGAGTTCCAATCAGGTCAGTAGCTTGTCGAAATCGAGGAGGATCGTCAACGCATCCGCATGGCGGAAGACGCCGCGGACGGCTTCGTGCAGCTCCGTGGCGTGCACGACCGGATGCGGCTCGATGGCCGCGGGATTGGTCTTGACGACGCGCAGAACGCGGTCGACCTCGAAGCCGAGGGTCTCGCCGCCTTTCTCGACGACGATGATGCGGCGGTCGGGATGGTCGCCGTTCTTCGACGGCGGATGGCGAAGCTTGCGGCGCGCGTCGACCACGGTGACGATCGTCCCGCGCAGGGAGATGATGCCGACGATTCCCTCCTCCGCGTTCGGCACGCGCGTGATCGTCCGCGGCGTGACGATCTCGACGATGTGCTCGATGTCGAGCGCGTAGTGCTCGCCGGCCAGGACGAAGGTGAGGAGCTCGCGCAGGGTCTGCTCGGCGGCTTCCTCGACTTCGTCGATGAAGCCTTCGCGCTTCGTGCCGGCGGTCTGCTTGAACCGTTCGAGTTTGGGGGTCGTCGCGGCAACCGGCGCCTCGATCACGGGATCGGGCGGGGGCGCGGGCGCGGGCGCGGGCTGCGGCTCGGGGGGGACAGGCATGAGTGCCTGTCCTCCATTTTCTTTTTTTTCTTTCTTCGCCTTCTTGCGAATCTTGACCAGATCAACCATTCGCCGCCGCCTCCAACCGGTGCTCCTTCGCCGCCGCCGTGACCCGTGCGGGATCAATGGTCTCCGCGTCCTCGCCGAAGGCGTCGAGCAACGCCGTCGTGGCCAGCGTGTTGATCAGGCGCGGCACGCCGCCGCTCGCGGCGTAGATCTCCTCCATCGCCGCGCGATTGAACGGATTTCGCGTCCCGCCGCCCACCCGGATGCGGTGCTCGATGTATTCGATCGTCTCCTCGGGCGACAGCGGCCCGAGGCGGTAGCGCAGGCCGATGCGCTGCCGCAGCGGCGCGTAGGCGAGGCGGTCGATGCGCGTCTCCAGCTCCGGCTGGCCGATCAGCAGCACGGACAGCAGATTCTGGTCGTCGAGCTGGAAGTTCGTCAGGAGGCGGATCTCGTCGAACGTCGCCTTCGTCGGGATGAGCTGCGCTTCGTCGATGATCAGCACCGGCTCGCGGCCGGCCTCGTAGAGGTCGAAGAGCTTCGTGTGGATCCGGTCGAGGATGTCGTTGCGGAAGCGGCCGGGCTCGATGCCTAGGCCGGCGGCGATGGAGCGGAGAAGCTGCGTCGGCGTCAGGCGCGGATTGATCAGCAGCACCACCGGGCGGGAGTCGCCGAGGCGGTCGATCAGCGCGCGGGAGAGCGTCGTCTTCCCCGAGCCGATGTCGCCCACGAGAAGGGCCAGCTCCTTCTCCTCCACGGCGTACTCCAGCCGCGCCAGCGCCTCGCGGTGCTGCGGGCTCTCGTAGAGAAAGGAAGGATCCGGCGTCTTCCCGAAAGGCTTGGTCGCGAAGCCGAAGAACGATTCGTACGTGGACTGGATTGTAACTGAGGGGGCAGGGCGCGGAGCGCAGGGCGCAGGTGGCGCCCTCGCGATGGGACCATCTGCGCCCCGCCCCCTGCGCCCTGCGGCCTGTCTCAGGCCGGATTGGGCGCGTAGATCGCGTGCACGTCGCCGAAGGTCACGTTCGGCTGCGACTGGATGCCGATCTTCTGGACGGCAGGCGCGAGGCGCTCCTGCGCGAAGCGCTCGAAGTCGGCCTGCGAGTCCCACACGTCGAGCACGTGCAGCCCGCCGTCGAACCAGGAGACGTGGTACTTGCTGCCCTTCGGGGCGTCCCCCTCCCAATTCACCATCGCCCGCGCCTGCTCGTACTGATCCTTCGTCACCTCGGGCCAATGCATCACCATTACGGTCGCCATCGTCAGTTTCCCTCCGCGTTAACCTACGGGCGCGAGTGTGGAGCGGATTTCCCGGGCCCGGCCACCGAAGCGGTCGATGAGCGACCCGACGTCGACCACGAGGACGATCTCCCCCTCCCCCACCTCCGTCGCGCCGGCGATTCCCGGCGTCGTCTTGAGGCGCTCGCCGATCGACTTGATCACCACCTCCTGCTGGCGCACCAGCCCGTCGACGAGGATCCCGGCGATCTTCTCCCCCGAGCGCGTCACCACGACGAACCACTTCGTGTCGGGCGTCTCCTCGCGCTGGCCGTCCATGTTGAACGCGTCCGCGAGGCGCAGCAGCGGCAGGGTGAAATCGCGCAGGGTGAAGACTTCGCGGCGCTCGACGGTGCGGATGTCGCGCGAGTAGATGCGCAGCGATTCCTCGACCGAGGTCAGCGGAATGGCGAACTGCTCGCCGGCGGCGCGGACCACGAGCGCCTGGATGATGGCCAGCGTGATCGGCAGCATGATCCGGAACGTCGTCCCCTGCCCGACGTTCGTGACGATGTCGATCGTCCCTTTGAGCTCCTGGATGTTCTTCTTCACCACGTCGAGGCCGACGCCGCGGCCGGAGATCTCGCTGACCGCGCTCGCCGTCGAGAAGCCCGGCGTGAAGATCAGCTCCTGCGCGCGCTGCGTGTCGACGGCATCCTTCTCGCCGACCAGGCCGCGCTTCACGGCCACGGCGCGGATGCGCTCGGGATCGATGCCGCGGCCGTCGTCGATGACGTCGATGACGACGGAGTTCCCTTGTTGATAGGCGTTCAGCGTCACGCGTCCGGTCGGGTTCTTTCCCGCCGCGCGCCGCTCGTCCGGCGGCTCGATGCCGTGGTCGAGGGCGTTGCGGATGATGTGCATGAGCGGGTCGGTGAGCTCCTCGACCATCATCTTGTCGAGCTCCGTGTCCTCGCCGCGCAGCACGAGCTCGATCTCTTTGCCGAGCTCGCGCGTGACTTTGCGCACAGTGCGGGAGAGCTTCGAGTAGATCTGCCCCACCGGCACCATGCGCGTCTCGATGACGGACTTCTGCAGCTCGTTGAGCTTGCGGTCGAGGTTGCGCGAGATCTTGGTGAGCTCGTGCGCGAGGAGGCGGCTCTGCTGCGCCTCCTGCGAGCGCGTGAGGGTCTCGAGCTGGGTCTTCTCGATGATCAGCTCGCCGACGATGTTCATGACGTGGTCGAGCTTCCCGATGTCGACGCGCACGGTTTGCGACATCGACCGCAGCGACAGATCCTCGTCGGCCGCCGACTCGGTGGCCATCGAAATGTCCGCCGGGCCGACAACCGCAGGCGCGGCCGCCTTGCGCAGCGACGTGACCTTCGCCTCCGGCGCGAGCGCGGCCACGGCGGCGTCGTTGAGCATCGAGCCGTAGAGGAGGCGGAAGGCGATGCCGGCGCCGCCGCTGCTGTCGATGGCCGGGAGCGTGGAGATGACTTCGCCCGCCTCGCTGAGGCTCGTCGTCAGCACGCGCAGCTTTTCGTCGAAGTCGGCAAAGTCGAAGGTGACCTCGACGGAGAGGATGTGCTTCCCGGCCTTGACGTTCTCGAGGAGGCGATGCTCCTCGTACTCGGTGAGCGACTTGCGCGTCTGTTCGTCGAGGGTGAGCTCGGCGAAGGCGTCGCCCTGCTGCTGCGCCGGCTGCGCGGTGACGAGCTGGTGGATGCGCCGCGTGAGGGCATTGATGTCGACGAGGCCGCCCAGCGACGGATCGTGGATGGCGATGACGAGGCGGTTGAGCGAGTCGACGGCGTCGTAGAGGAGGTCGATGAGGTCGCGGGTGATCTCGATCTTCCCCATGCGCAGCCGGTCGAGCATGTCCTCGAGGTTGTGCGAGAGCTCGGAGATCTCGCCGAAGCCGAGCATGCCCGCCAGGCCCTTGAGGGAGTGAATCTCGCGGAAGATTTTGTTGACGAGCTCGGGCCGGACGTCTTTGCCCTGCGACTCGAACTCGACGAGGTCGCGCGAGAGGGTGTCGAGGAGCTCCTCGGCCTCGCCGGTGAACTCGTCGCGGGCGCGATCGTCTTCTTTGGCCATTCCGCGAGAGAATTATAGGGATGTTGCTCGCACTGCTTGCCGCCTACACCTTCCACGTCCGCGTGACGGATGCCCGCACGGCGCTCCTGGCGAATCCGCACTTCGAGGAATTGAAGCTGACGAAGGAACAGCTCGAGCGCGCCGCGCACGACCGGGTGATGCTGTTCGATCGCACCACCGGCTCGCACTTCACGTGGCTGATGATGAGCTGGCCCGAGGACAAGCCGGCGGTGGAGCAAACGCTCAACGACGGCGCGCCCGGAACACCGGACGTCGGCCTCACGCCGAAGTCCGAGAAGACGCTGAGCATCCGCTGCCTGCGCGAGGAGTGCCGGATCGGGAAGGTGACGCTGAAGAAGGGGGAGTCGACGGAGGTGCCGTTCGATAGCGATGTGCGGGTGGAGATTCCGGCGAACGAGTCCTCAGCTCACTAAGCTCGCCAGAATCTCCGCCACCTCCCCCGCCCGGGAGACATGCGGGCAATGCCCCGCCTCGATCTCCACGATCTGCGCGCCGATCTCTCGCGCGCGCCGTCGCATCCAATCTGGCGAGATCGTGCGGTCGAGCGTCGGCACGATCACGGCGTCGCGGCCGGGCGGCCAGCCGTCGAACGGCGCCGGCTCCACGGCCAGGCTCGTCGTATCGAGCGCGTCCACGGTCGTGAATGCCCATCGCAGCGTCGGCGCGGCGCAGTCGTGGAACAGCCACTCGCGCGCGAGCGCCTCGCGCTCCTCCGGATGGTCGCGCCAGCGGGCCCCCGTGGCAATCCACGCCGGCGGAAGCATGGTCGGATCGGCCATGAGCTGATCGCGCACGCTCTTTCGCGGCTCCGGAACCAACGCGCCGAGGAAGACGCGCACCTTGCAGTCGATGAGCGGCAGCAGCGAGCCGCTGAACGAGTGGGCGACAGCAACGTCGCACGGACCAATGATGGCCGCGTAGTCGCGCAGCGTCCACGACGGCTCGTGCTTCGGCAGCTCGGGCATTCGCGCGTTCGGCAGGCGCGGCGCGAGCAGGCCCCACCCCGAGGCGCTCTGCGCGGACCCGTGGATCAGCGTGAAGTCACGCAACCTTTAGCAGCCGCCGCAGCTTGTCGATCAACTCCCCCGCCTCGAACGGCTTCACCAGATACTCCTCGGCGCCGAGGGCGGCGGCGCGGCGGCGGTCTTCCTCGGTCGACTCCGTCGAGATCACCATGATCGGGATGGTGCGGTAAACCGGATGATTCTTGAGAAAGCTCACGAGCTCCAGGCCGTTGATGTCGGGCATGTTGATGTCGGTCAGGATCGCGTCGAACGTGTGGTGCGGCAGCGTCTTGAGCGCCTCGAAACCGCTCGCGGCCTCGACGATCTCGAGGTCGTACGACTCCGTCCCCCCCTCGATGATCGTGGTGAGGTAGGCGCGCATCGAGGACGAGTCTTCGACGACCAAAACCTTCATTGCTTGCCGGCCCGCTCCGCCGCAAACACCGCGTTGCCGAACGCATAGCCGGCCTGCGAGAGGAAGATCTCCAAACCTGTCATGCTGTCGATGGCCGCGCGATGCTCCGCGTTGTCTCCGTACAGGATACCAATGGCGCGGTTGCCGTGCATGATCGGCAGGGCAACGACTTCGGTCGGGAGCATGCCGCCGAGGCGGTCGATCATCTCGACGTTGGCGGCCGTGCGGCGCATCTTCCCGCGGTGGGCCTCGCCCGACGCAGCCACGTCCGCGAGCAGCGACGGCGCGCCGCGGGCCACGCGCAGCGACTTCACGCGCTCCTCCATCGGCGCCCCGCCGCCCGTCGCGCCGAAGCCGCCGAGGCCGACGAAGTCGCTGTCCTCGGCCACGAAGAGCGCGCCGCGGTCGAGGTACTCCGCGGAAAGCCGCAGGATCGTCGACGACACCTGTCCGATGTCGTTCGGGTTCGACAGCTCGTTGATGAGCTGCTTGAGCACGTTGTAGCTGCGGTCGATGTTCTCCTTCTGCGCCTCTTCGTAAAAACGCTTGCCCGCGTCGGGACTCAAGCCGCCGCCGGTGAACTGCTCCCACTGCTGAAAGGCGCGCTCGGCGAAAAGCACGAGCTCGTCGGCAAACAGCCCGAGCTCCTCCTCCGCGAGTCCCGGCTGCAATCGCGCGGGCGACGGCTTCGTCACATACAAGTCCGCGCCCGCGCGCAGCAGCGCATGACGCCGGCGCAGGTCGGCCTCGGCGTCGACGATCACGACCGGCAGCCGCGGGTTCTTGCGCTTGAGCCGGATCATCAATTGCACCGAGGGACCGTTGACGTCGTTGTCGGCCAGCTCGAGAAACGTCACGAAGAACGAATTCGAGCGGAAGAAGTCGCTCATGGCGTTGCGCACGTCGTCGAGCGATCCGAACTGGGCGATCTTCACGCCGTTCTTGCCGAAGGCGCGGCGCGCGGCCACGCGGATCAGCGGGTTGCGCTCGAAGAGCACGACGTTGCGGTACGTCGCGTCGGGTGACTCGACTTCAATGAGGCCGCCGGCGACCTTGAACGTCCCGCTCGTCGACGGCTTCGTCGTCACCGGCGCGGGCGCCTCCTCGGGGAGCTCGGGCAGCGGCTCGTCGTCGGGCACGGGGGCGAACGGCAGCGTTTTCTCTTCGCGCTCTTCGGGCGTCGGGAACTGCAGCACGTTGTCTTCGATCGGCTGTCCGAGGCCGAGGTTGAGCGAGGCGGGCGTCGTCTCGGGCGCGGCCGTGCCGCGCAGCAGCGCCTTCCCCGCCTTCAGCGACTCCTCGAGGCCGCGCAGCGGCTTGAGCTTCTCGCCCTCGGCGCCGCCCAGGATGCGGTGCGGCTGCAGGCCGCCGTCCTTGAACACCTGATCGGCGTCGTACTCGATGTCGAGCGGGCTGACCTGCTCGCTGAGGATGAAATTGAATTCGCCTTCGTGGCTGCGCAGCAGCGGCTCGACGACGCTCTGCACGCGCGTGCGCACGGCCTCGGCGAGGTCGTTCGCGGAGATCAGGTTCATCTCGACCGCGGCCGCGCCGGGCGGGATGCCGCTCTCCTCCATCTTGCGCAGCACGGCCACGCGCTCGGATGGAATCAGCTCGTTCTTGGCCAGCCACTCCACGAGGTCGGCGTGCTCGGGCGACGAGGCGTTGACGACCAGACCCGAGCGGAAAAGCACGGTGTGCCGGCCGCGATCGTCGATCACTTCCAGGACGCCGGTGCGGCGGCTGAGGAAGACGATCTGGATGATGTCGGCTAACGAGAGATCTTCGAGCCGGCCGAGAAGACTCACGAGGCGAGATTGTAGCGTTTCAGAATCCCGTCGAGGATTCCGTTGATGAATTGCGACGACTTCTGCGTGCCGAACTTTTTCCCGATCTCGATGGCCTCGTCGATGATGACCAGCTTCGGCGTCTCCGCCTCGTTGAGCAGCTCGTAGATGGACATGCGGATGATGTTGCGGTCGACCACGGCCATGCGCGAGATGCGCCAGTTGTCGGCCTGCGCGACGATCATCTCGTCGATCCTGGCCAGGTTCTCGATGGTGCCGTTGAAGAGCTTCACGGCGAACTCGCGCGTGTTCGGCTTCGACTTCTGCAGCTCCTCGAAGGTCTCGACGATCTGCGCGGGCGGATTCGCGGAGAGGTCGTACTGATACAACATCTGCAGTGCGAGCTCGCGAGCTTTCCGGCGGGCGCCCATGCCTCAGTCCTTCCGCGTGCGAAGCGCGCGCCACAAGTTGGCCATCTCGATGGCCGCCAGCGCCGCCTCCCATCCTTTGTTTCCGCCGCCCGGTCCCGAGCGCGCCTCGGCCTGCTCGAGGGTGTTGCAGGTGAGGACGCCGAAGGCGACGGGGATTCCGCGCTCGACGGCGATGCGCGAGAGCTCGTTGGTGACCTGCGAGGCAAGGACGTCGAAGTGCGGGGTCTCGCCGCGGATCAGCGCGCCGACGGCGATGACGGCGTCGGCCTCGACGCGGGCCACAGCCTGCGGGATTTCGAACGCGCCGGGGACGCGGACGACGCCGATGTGCTCGTCCGCCGCGCCGTGACGGCGAAGGCAGTCGCGCGCGCCGTCGAGGAGCCCGCTCACGATCTCGTCGTTGAAGCGGCTGGCCACGATGGCGAAGCGCAGCCCCTCGGCGGAAAGATCGCCTTCGAAAGAACGCGGCATGCGCGCGGGATTATAGATGTGGAGTGCGGCGGCCATGCCGCCGCTCTGAACAGCGGCGGCGTGGCCGCCGCACTCCACATTTCAGCGCACCCAGCCCGTCGTAGATCGCCTCGGTCATCTTCGTGCGGGGTCTGGCCGCGGATCAACGCGCCGATGGCGGGATCTCGAAAGCGCCGGGGACGCGCCCTGGCGGCGAAGGCAGTCGCGCGCGCCGTCGAGGAGCCCGCGATAGATGTGGAGTGCGGCGGCC
>DATDFB010000227.1:0-33946 GCA_036522835.1 Thermoanaerobaculia bacterium
GGCGGGGGTGCCGGGCGGGGCGTCGACGGCGCCGGTGACGGCGATCTTCCAACCGTCCGGCGTCTTCACGAAGAGCCGCTCGGAGATGCCGCTGTGCTCGTCGGCGCCGTAGCGGACGCGGTAGCGGTAGGTGCCGTAGACCCAGCCCGGCTGCAGCGAGGCGAGGTGGATGTCGCTCGCCTCGATGAGGTCGGGCCAGGCGCTGCCGGCGCCCTTGGCGAAGTCGTCGTAGCCGGTGGTGAAGCCGGCCGGGCCGCCGCGCACGAGGAGGTCGCTGTGGAGGTAATACGAGAGGTATTTGTCGCGATTGTGCTCGCGGATGGCCGCCAGGTTGCCTTCGAACACGGCGCGCGCGTCGGCAAGGTCGCCGGCGAGCGCAGGGAGCGCGAGCAGAAGAAGGCAGATGATTCGCATGGACACGAGCGTACCAGAGGAGGCAACGATGGCGATCGAATGGCAGACGAACGCGGATGATGCATTGGCGGAGGCGAAGCGCGGCGGGAAACCGCTGCTGCTCGACTTCACCGCGGCACCGATGTGAGGGGGATGCGCTCGGCTGGAAGCCGAGGTGTATCCCGATCCCGAGGTGAGCGAGTTCATCTCCGGCAACTTCGTTCCGGTCCGCTTCGACGTGCGCAAGGACCCGCAGCCGATGGAGCGCTTCGGCGCGAACTGGACGCCGACGATCCTGATCCTCGACAGCGAGGGGAAGGAGCGGCACCGCATCGAAGGCTTCCTGCCGAAGGACGATTTCCTGGCGCAGATCAAGCTCGGCCTGGCGCACGCGGCGTTCGTGGCCAAGCGCTTCGACGAGTCGGAGCGGCGCTTCCGGGAAATCGTGGAGCGGCATCCGAACAGCGATTCGGCGCCCGAGGCGCAGTATTGGGCGGGGGTGTCGAAGTACAAGGGGACGGGCAACGGCGCCGCCTTGGGCGAGACCGCGCAGGCGTTCCAGCAGCGCTACAAAGACTCGCCATGGGCGAAGAAGGCGAGCGTCTGGGCGGCGTGATGTGGAGTGCGCCGGCCATGCCGGCGCTCTGACAGCGGCGGCATGGCCGCCGCACTCCATAGCTATGCGCATCGGCATCATCGCGGACACGCACGGGTACCTTCATCCCCGCGTCCTCGAAGGCAACAACGACCAGGAACATCTTGCCGCGCCCGCGCAAGCTTCGCCGTGAAGTTGTCGAGGCGCTGCGCAGGGCGCCGGCGGACCTCGTCGTCTTCGGACACAGCCACCTGCCGCACAACGAAGTCATCGACGGCGTCCGCTTCTTCAACCCCGCCAGCGCGGGGCCGCGGCGGTTCGACTATCCGACGTCCGTCGGCATCATCGACGGCGGCGATGCGATGCACGTCGCGCTCGACGAGCGCTCTGTCACGGCTTTGCAACGGCGAATGAATCAGTTGTCAAGCCGTGCCTGAGCACGGCGCGTGCTTATAATCGATCGTCATGGCGTTCCTGGAGGCGCAAGGTCTCTCGAAGACCTATCGCAACGCCGAAGTCCCGGTGGGCGTGTTCGAACATCTGGCGCTCAGCGTCGGCCAGGGGGAGATGCTGGCGGTCGTGGGACCGTCCGGCATCGGCAAGTCCACCCTCCTCCATCTCCTCGGCGGGCTCGATCGTCCCGACGGCGGCTCCATCAACATCGCCGGCCGCGAGCTCACCACCATGTCGAACGACGAGCTGGCGCGCTGGCGCAACCACTCGGTCGGATTTGTCTTTCAGTTCCATCACCTGCTGCCGGAGTTCAGCGCCGTGGAGAACGTGGCCATGCCGGGATGGATCGGAAGACTCGACCGCGCGGACTCGTTGCGCCGCGCCTCCGCGCTGCTCAAAGAATTGGGACTCGATCATCGGGCTCGACACTTTCCGAACCAGCTTTCCGGCGGCGAACAACAGCGCGTGGCCATCGCCCGCGCGCTCCTGACCAACCCTCAGGTCTTCCTCGCCGACGAGCCGACCGGCAATCTCGATCTCGAAACCAGCGAGCGCGTCTTCGATCTGATGCGAGAATGTCACAGGAAGAGAGGTCTGACCTCGGTCATCGTCACACACAACCCGGAGCTCGCGAGCCGCTGTGATCGCGTGTTCGAGATGCGCGCACGATAAAATCCATCATGTTCGAAAAATACAACGAGAAAGCACGCCGCGCCCTCTTCTTCGCCCGCTATGAAGCCTCGAAGCTCGGCTCGCGCGTCATCGAGTCGGAGCACATCCTCCTCGGCGTCCTTCGCGAAGGGGAAGAGATCATCAAGGAGATCTTCTCCCGATTCAACGTGAAGCCGGAGCAGATCCGGCGCGAAGTCGAGGGCGACCGCCTCTTCGTCGACCGCATCTCGTCATCCGCGGAGCTGCCGCTCTCCGAGGAGTCGAAGAAGATCCTCGCCTACGCGGCGCACGAGGCGGAGTCGATGCTCCACCAGTACGTCGGCACCGAGCACCTCCTCATCGGCATCCTCCGCGTGGAGTCGTCGACCGCGGCGCGCATCCTCACCGCCAAGGGCCTCAACGTCTACGGCGTGCGCGAGGAGACGATCTCGATCCTCAAGGAGCGCGAGGCCGACAAGCAGAAAAAGGAGCTCCCGTTCCTCGCCGAGTACGCGCGGGACCTCACGGCGATGGCGCACCAGGCGCAGTTCGATCCGCTCATCGGGCGCGAGAAGGAAGTCGAGCGGATCATCCAGATCCTGTCGCGCCGGACGAAAAACAATCCGATCCTCCTCGGCGAGCCGGGCGTCGGCAAGACCGCCATCGTCGAGGGGCTGGCGCAGCGCATCGTCGACGGCAACGTGCCGCTCTTCATCGCCAACAAGCGCATCCTCTCGCTCGACCTGTCGCTCATCGTGGCCGGCACGAAGTACCGCGGGCAGTTCGAAGAGCGCCTCAAGGGCATCATCAAAGAGCTCAAAGAGAACCCCGACATCATCATCTTCATCGACGAGATTCACTCGCTCATCGGCGCGGGCTCGGCGGAGGGCTCGCTCGACGCGGCCAACATCCTCAAGCCGGCGCTGTCGCGCGGCGAGATCTCCTGCATCGGCGCCACGACGATCCGCGAGTACCGCCGCTACATCGAGAAGGACCGGTCTCTGCTCCGCCGCTTCCAGGCCATCAACGTCAATCCGCCGAACGAGGACGAGACGCTGCAGATCCTCGAAGGGGTGAAGGAGCGCTACGAAGCGTTCCACAAGGTGAAGTACAGCGATACGGCCATTCGCAGCGCGGTGTATCAGTCGAACCGCTACATCACCGACCGCTTCTTCCCCGACAAAGCCATCGACATCCTCGACGAGGCCGGCGCGAAGGTGAAGCTCCGCCGCGTGGCCGACACGCAGAACCTGCGGCGGCTGGAGGCGGAGATCCGCTCCATCGTCAAGGAGATGAAGAAAGCCATCTCCGACAAGGACTTCGAGAAGGCCGTGTTCCTGCGCGAGCGCGAGATCGAGCTGAAGGAAGAGATCGAGCGCTTCAAGGCCGAGCGCGAGTCGGTCGGCGAAGAGATGATGGAGGTGACGAAGAAGGACGTCGAGGAGATCATCAGCTCCTGGACCGACATCCCCGTCACGTCGATCGAAGCCGACGAAGCGGCCAAGCTCATCAACATGGAAGAGACGCTGATGCGTCGCATCGTCGGCCAGGACAAGGCCATCAAGGCCATCTCCCGCGCCATCCGCCGCTCCCGCCTCGGCGTGGCCTCACCCAACCGCCCCATGGGGTCGTTCATCTTCCTCGGCTCCTCCGGCGTCGGAAAGACCGAGGTGGCGCGGCGCCTGGCCGAGTTCCTCTTCGGCTCGCAGAAGCACCTCATCCGCTTCGACATGTCGGAGTACATGGAGAAGCACGCCGTATCGAAGCTCATCGGCTCGCCTCCCGGCTACGTCGGCCACGAAGAAGGCGGCCAGCTCACCGAGCGCGTGCGCCGCAATCCGTACTCGGTGGTGCTCCTCGACGAGATCGAGAAGGCCCACCCCGACATCGCCAACATCCTGCTGCAGATTCTCGAGGACGGCCTCCTCACCGACTCGCTCGGCAACCAGGTCGACTTCCGCAACACTCTGATCATCATGACCAGCAACCTCGGCACGCGCTTCCTGACGACGAAGGGGCACATGGGGTTCCGCGAGAAGACGGCCGAGGGGGATCAGAAGTCGGCGGAGCAGCTCATCCACCAGGAGCTGAAGAAGGAGTTCTCCCCCGAGTTCATCAACCGCATCGACGACATCATCATTTTCAACCCGCTGACGAAGACCGAGCTGCGCCAGATCTGCCAGCTCCTCGTCGACGACGTGAACCACGCCCTCATCCACCGCAACGTGCAGATCGCGGTGGACGAGACGGTGATCGACTGGCTGCTGAAAAAGGCGGAGGAAGAGGCGAACTCCGGCGCCCGCCCGCTTCGCCGCGCCATCCAGCGCAACATCGAGGACGAGCTGTCGGAGTTCATGATCCGTCACAAGGACAACGTGCCGGAGCGGATCGACTTCACGATGAACGGCCAGGAAGTGCTGCTGATGCCGCGGAGCGTGGAGGAGCTGACTTCATAGTCTCACGGCGCGCGCCGACAAGCTCACGTCACGCGCTGACAAGCTCACGGCGCGCGCCGACAAACTCACGGCGCGCGCCGACAAACTCACGGCATGCGCCGACAAACTCACGGCATGCGCCGACAAACTCACGGCGCACGCTGGCAAACTCACGTCGCGCGCTGAGATTCTCACGGTGCACGCTGAGCTTTGCACGCCCCACGCTGAGCTTTTCACGCCCCACGCTGAGCTTTGCACGCCTCACGCTGAGCTTTGCACGCCTCATGCTGAGCTTTGCACGGCTCACGCTGAGCTTTGCACGGCTCACGCTGAGCTTTGCGCGGCCCACGCTGGGCTTTGCGCGGCCCGCGATGGGCTTTGCACGGCCAACGCTGAGCTTTGCACGCCCCACGATGGCCTTTGCACACCCCACGACGGCCGTTGCACGACCCACGATGGACGTCTCACGGCGCGCGACGGCACCCTCTACCGTCTCGCCATCCTCACCATCCCGTGCGCGTCGCCCATCTCCTTGGCCACGCGCACGGCGTCGACGTCGACCCGGATCAGCGTCGTGTCGCCGTCGCCCGCGTCGTGCGCGACGACGAGCAGCTCCACCCGGTCGCCGCGCGGCCGCGCGTAGATGAGCGCGCACTCGCCGTTGCGCGCGCGCGTCCGCACCAGCGGCGAGTAGCCCTTCGGCACCTCCCGCGACACGATCCGCTCGATCTCCGCGCTGTCGAAGCCGTTGCGCGGCCCTTCGTAGACGGCGAGCTGGATGTCGTGCACCCCCTTCGGGTGCACGACCCACGTGCCGAGGCGGACCAGGCCGAGCAGCGGGATGTAGGTCGGCTTACCGAGGCGGACCGTCAGCGCGCGCTCGATGGAGTTGAAGTCCGCGTAGAGCGGCGCGGCCACGGCGAGGAGCAGTGCGGCGAACAGCAGGCGCTTATTCATGACGGTCCTTCTTTCCCCCCACGTGGACGCGGGGCACGCCGAAGTTCCCCTCGAGCATGCTCAGCTTCTCTACGTCGATCGGCCCGACGATGTTCACGACCGTCAGCTCGCGCGGCTCCGCGGAGATGATCAGCAGCCCCACCGGCTGGTCGCCGCGCGTGTCGATGTAGATCTCCGAGTTGTCGCGTTTCCCGCGGACGTTGACGATCTTCTTCCACGACGCGCCGAGCTGCGAGCGCAGGCGCTCGACGACGTTGCGGTCGTATTCGCCTTCCTTGTCGAACTCGTAGCTGCGGACGTAGATCCCCTCGAGCTTCTGCACGATCTCGCGCGCGGCGCGCTCGTC
This sequence comes from Thermoanaerobaculia bacterium, assembly GCA_036522835.1. Classification (GTDB taxonomy): domain Bacteria; phylum Acidobacteriota; class Thermoanaerobaculia; order Gp7-AA8; family Gp7-AA8; genus DATDFB01. The sequence continues at coordinate 5,831 of DATDFB010000227.1, forward strand.
GGGGTCGCCGTTGCTGAGGAACTTCGCCGCCAGCTTGAGCATGGAGCCGTCGAGCGTGACGTCGACGACTTCCGCCGCTTTGTCGCTGAGGCCGGGGAGGTCGATGTTGAGCCGCTGCGCCGACAGCGGCGCCGCGATGGCCAGAACGAACAGGGTCAGGATGAGCTTTTTCATGTCTTTCACCTCGAAATGTCGTTGACGTGATTGCGCGCGTCGCGGAGCTTCGCGCCGGTAATGTGAAGGGCGGTGAGCATCTGCTGCTTGGCGCGGACGATGCGCACCGCTTCGCCGCCACCGAGGCCGATGACGAGCAGCGCCGCCGCGGCCACGGCACGCCAGCCCCGTGTCATTCCGAGCGGAGCGAGGAATCCCCTGCCGCGGGGGATGTCTCGCTCCGCTCGACACGATGCCAGCACGCGCTCCGTGAATCCCGGCGGCGGTTCTTTCCGCCGCAGTGCGGATTTGAGCTCATTGTCCATGCGATTCCTCCAGCTTGCGCCGCAGCGCCTGTAGGGCGCGGTGGAGCTGACTCTTGACCGTGTTGACGCGCAGCCCGACGATGCGGCTGATCTCGATCGGGCCGAGCTCTTCCTGGTAGCGGAGCAGGACGACGAGGCGCTGCATCTCCGGCAGCGCCGTGACCAGCTTGCGCAGCGTTCGCCCGAGGAGCGGATCGCGCGCGCGGTCGGCGGCGGCGAGCTCGGCGACGTCGTCGAGCGGCACGGCGCGCAGGCGCACGCGGCGCGCCTCGTCGATGCAGCGCCGCGTCGTCACCTGCCGCAGCCAGTGCACCAGGTGCGTCGGCGAGTCGATGCCGCCCAGGTGCCGGTAGAGCTGCAGGAAGATGTCCTGGGCAATGTCGGCGGCGCGGTCGCGGTCGTTGAAGAAGTGGAAGGCGATGGAGAACACCATCGCCTGGTGCGCGGCGACGAGCTCGCCGAAGGCGTCGTGATCTCCCGCGCGGGCCCGCTGCAGGGGATCATGCCGTTCGATCGCCGCCATTGCCGTCATGTCGACGGCTAATTACGCAGCCACGCGAAAACAGTTGGCATTGTGGAGTGCGGCGGCCATGCCGCCGCTGTCAGAGCGCCGGCATGGCCGGCGCACTCCACATTACCGCGCCTGGAAGCCCAACGACGACCAGCTATCCCCCGTCGTGTTGTCCACGCTCGATCCGTACGTCATCCACAGCGTCGGATTGATCTCGACGAGCGGCTGCACGAGGATCTGCAGCGCGGCCGCGGAGAGATTCGCGAGCGGGACCTGCACCATCGAGCGGGCCGGCACTGTCACCATGGCCGTATTCGTCGGCGCGTTCGGGTCGTCCGTCGTCTGGACGATGTTGAACGAGCGGTCCACCGTGTCGAGGTTCACGATGCCGACGTTCGTCCTGTAGCGGGCGTCGATGCGCTGGCCGAGAATCGTGGCCCGGATCAGATTGATGTCGCTCGTGGCGATGGCCGGGAAGCTCTGCGACGTCGTGCCGTTCGTGCCCGGCTGCGGCGTCCAGACGCGCTCGGTCGCGTAGAGCAACGCGCCGGGATCGAAGTTGCCGTTCGCGTCGACGCCGGTGATCAAGAGCGCGCCGAGGCCGGACTGGCCGAGGATCGTGCCGACGAAGTCCTCGGAGATCAAACCGCTGCTCGGGCCGATCGTCAGGATCGTCGGCGCGCCGGCCGGCTGGCCGTTCGGCAGCCACGTGAACGCCACGCGCTGCGCGACCGTACGGTAGTTGAGCACCGTGATGTCGGAGTGGAAGAACGTCCCGTTCGCCCCTTGCGCGCTGCCGGACCCGGCGAAGAGGAGCTGCGGCGCCGGCGACGTCATCGTCGCATCGGACGAGATGGTGAATTGGCGTGGCTGGGCGAAGAGCGGGAGCGAGCAGAGCAGAAGAACTGGCAAGAGGAGCTTTTTCATAACGTGCAAATAACCGTGCAAGGCCAATTCCCGACGCGTTACACTGCGCCGCCATGCCGTTCGTCAAGATCTTCACTCGCTGCAACGCCCACCCCGACACCGCCGCGCTCGGCGACGCCGTCCACGAGGCCCTCGTGGCGCAGGCGAACGTCCCGCGCGACGACCGTTTCCAGGTGTTTCTGCCGCTCGACAGAATCGTTGCCGATCCGACGTACGGCGGCGTGGAGCGCTCCGACGCGCTGGTCATCGTCGAGATCACCCTCAATGCCGGGCGCACCGTGGAGATCAAGAAGAACCTCTACGCCGACATCGCCCGGCGCCTCACGGCCCTCGGCGTCCGCAGTGACGATGTGATGGTCTCGCTCGTCGAAGTGACCAAGGAGAACTGGTCGTTCGGCGGAGGCCGGGCGACCTACGCCTGAAACTCCTGAGCTGGGCTAGAATGCGCCGCCGCCGTCCGCTGTTGAGGGCGCGCGTGACCGACCCTCGGGCTCGTTCGTCTCACCTCTAAACTATGAACCGAATCTCGATTTTTCTCTTCGCGGCGTGGATGTTTGCCGCCACATCGCAGGCCCAGACTCCGCCGAGCGAGCCGCAGAAGCCGAAGCCGGGGACGATCATCGAGCAGCCGCAAAGCGGCCGCATCGTGGCCGCCCCGACGCCGCCTCCCGCCAGCACCGCGCTGGCCGGCCAGCGTATCGAGCGCTTCGAGGCTACGGGCAACACCAGCGTGGCCAGCGACACGATTCGCGTCTACCTCGGCATCAACCCCGGCGACCCATACGACCCGGCCGCCATCCAGCGCAACTTCCTCAACCTCTGGCAGACCGGTCTCTTCGACGACATCCGCATCGAAACCGACAAGGGCGATCACGGCGTCATCGTCCGCGCCGTGGTCAAGGAGCGGCCGCGCATCGCCTCGGTCGAGTTCCGCGGCAACAAAGAGCTCAACAACGCCAAGATCAACGAGCAGCTCGAGCGCGACAAGATCGACCTCCACGTCGGCAACACCATCGAACAGACGCTCGTCCGCCGCGCCGCCGAGTCGATCAAGAAGGCCTATACCGAGAACGGCTACGAAGGCGTCAACGTCGACAGCGTCACCGAGGACACCTTCGAGCCGGGCGAGAAGCGCATCGTCTTCATCATCAACGAAGGCATCAAGGCCACCGTCGCCTCCATCCAGTTCACCGGCAACCACCGCTTCTCCTCGCGCCGCCTGCGCCACCAGATGAAGGAAGTGAAGGAGAACGGCCTCATCTCCTGGATCCGCAAGAAGAACCTCTACGTCCCTTCGAAGCTCGACGAAGACCTGGAGCACGTGAAGAACTACTACCAGGACTTCGGCTACATGAACGTCTCGTTCGGCGACCCGCAGATCATCCCCGTCAACAAGGGGAAGAAGCAGCGGGTGAAGATCGTGATCCCGGTGAAGGAAGGGACGGTCTACCGCCTCGGCGACGTCACCGTCACCGGCAACACGATCGTGAAGACCGAGACCTTCACCAAGGACTGGGGCATCAAGAAGGGCGACATCATCCACCGCAAGCCGATCCAGGCCAAGATCGACAACGCCGGCGATCTCTACCGCGCCCTCGGCTACATCTACGCTTACGTCAATCCCGAGTACATCAACCACGACGGCGTCACCGACGTGAAGATCACGGTCTACGAAGGCGACCAGTTCCGCCTCGGACGCCTCGAGTTCCAGGGCAACACCACCACGAAAGACAAGGTTCTCCGCCGCGAGATCTTCCTCCAGGAGGGAGGGATCATGGACATGGAGACCTTCAAGCAGTCGCTCTACAAGCTCGGGCAGCTCGGCTACTACAAAGTCACCGACAACCCCGACTTCAAGGTCAATCCGGACAAGAAGACCGTCGACGTGACGGTGAAGGGGAACGAGGAAGGGAAGAACGACGTCCAGTTCGGCGGCGGGTACTCCGAGGCCGTCGGATTCTTCGTGCAGACGCAGTTCTCGACGCGCAACTTCCTCGGCGAGGGGGAGAACCTCGGCCTCAGCTTCCAGCGCGGCAACCGCCAGAACTTCTTCTCCGCGTCGTACGCCGATCCGTGGTTCCTCGACACGCCGAACAGCCTCGGCATCTCGCTCTTCAACCGCTACACGAACCTGCCGGACTACATCGGCTATCAGGAGCGCTCCAAGGGCGGCTCGATCATCTACGGCTACCGCCTGCACCGCTTCGACAGCGTGTCGTTCTCCTACGGCCTCGAGCACGTGCGCAGCCACTACGAGTCGAACGTCGCTCCCGACATCAACGGCAACGTGCCGATCTCCGACATCTCCGACTTCATCTTCACGCAGTCGACGATCGGCCCGGCGTACGCCTACGACTCGCGCGACAACCCGTTCGACACGACGCGCGGCATGCGCTTCAACATCAGCGCGGCGTATTCGGGCGGGCCGATCGGCGGGACGATCCACGCCTTCCGTCCGACGATGGACTTCACGAAGTTCTTCAAGCTCTCGCGCAATACGTCGTTCAGCTTCAATACGAACCTCGGCGCGATCATCCCGCTGCGCCACGACTGCGCGAACACGCTCGACGAGCAGGTGGCCAAGAACATCGTCCTCTGCGTCCCGAAGGGACAGCGCTTCTTCGTCGGCGGCGAGTACTCCGTGCGCGGCTTCGAGTTCGGATCGCTCGGACCGACGGAGCTGGCCGCCGGCCAGAGCGTCATCGCCGGCGGCTACAAGCAGGCCATCTTCAACGGCGAGTACATCATCAAGCTCAACGATCCGCTGCGCCTCGTGTTCTTCGGCGACAGCGGCTGGGCTTGGGGCTACGGGCAGAAAGTTCGCCCCACGGATCTGCGCTACTCCACCGGCGCCGAGCTGCGCATTTTCCTCCCGGTGTTCCAGTTCCCGATCCGCTTCATCTACGCGATCAACCCGAAAAAAGAGCCGGGCGATCGTTTCCAATCGTTCACCTTCACCATTGGGAATACGTACTGACGACGCGCCGCTTTTGGCTCACGTCCAACCGCTACACAAGGAGAGATCATGAAGAAGTTTTTCGTTTCGATGGCAGTGGCTGCCCTCGCGATTCCGGCGCTCGCGCAGAGCTCCGCGCCGGCGCGTGTGGCGGTGATCGATGTGAACAAGGTCCTTTCGACTTCGGCCGCCGGCAAGGCCGCCGCAGCGAGGCTCAAGCAGCTTCAGGAAGCGAAGCTGGCCCAGGGCCAGAAGATGGACGAGGAGATCAAGGCGCTCGACAACGAGATCAACACCAAGAAGATCTCCCTCAGCGAAGAGAAGCTCGCCGACATGCAGAAGCAGCTCTCCGACAAGAAGATCGCCATGCAGCGCTTCGCGCAGGATGCCGACCGCGAGCTCGGCGAGGCCCGCGACCGCGTGATGGCCGACCTCAACGGCAAGATCATGCCGGTGGTCGACAAGATCGGCAAGGAGATGGGCCTGGCGGCCATCTTCAACAAGTTCGAGTCGGGCCTGATCTACGCCTCCGACGCCATCGACATCACCGACACCGTGATCAAAGAGTTCAACGCAGCGCAGGGCACCGCCCCCGCCGCGACGCCGGCCAAGAAGCAGTAAGTCATACAATGCGCCCGCGCGCATGCCGGCCGTTCCCATCCGTGAAATCGTTGCATTCGTCGGCGGGACCTATGAAGGTCCCGCCGATGTTGCTTTGCACGGCATCGCGCCGCTCTCCGAAGCCACGCCGGAGCAGTTGAGCTTCCTCGCCAATCCCAAGTACGCCGCGCAGGTGCCGGCCACGCGCGCCGGCGCCGTACTCGTGGCCGCGGATTACGACGGCGACGACGCGCGCCTCATCCGCGTGAAGAATCCGTATCTGGCCATGGCCAATGTCGCGGCGAAATGGTTTTCGTCGCGTCCGGCGCCGGCCGGCATCTCGCCTCTCGCCTCGATCGCGCCGACGGCGAAGCTCGGCCGCGACGTCGCCGTCGGACCGTTCACGACCATCGGCGACGACGTTGCCATCGGCGACGGCGTGACAATCTATCAGAGCGTTTCGATCGAGCCCGGCTGCACGATCGGCGACGGCACGACGATCTATCCGCTCGTTTCGATCTACGAGCGCACGACGATCGGCCGCCGCTGCATCCTCCACAGCGGCGTCGTCGTCGGCAGCGACGGCTACGGCTTCGCCACCGAAGGGGGACGGCATCACAAAGTGCCGCAGCTCGGACGCGTGCGCATCGAGGACGACGTCGAGATCGGCGCGAACACGACCATCGACCGCGGCACCCTCGGCGACACGGTCGTCGGCGAAGGGACGAAGGTCGACAACCTCGTCCAGATCGGCCACGGCGTGAAGATCGGCAAACACTGTCTCCTCGTCGCGCAGGTCGGCATCGCCGGATCGACCGAGCTCGGCGACGCCGTCGTCGTCGCCGGCCAATCGGGCTTCGCCGGACATTTGAAGATCGGCAACGGCGTTCAGGTCGCGGCGAAGAGCGCGGTGCTCGACGACGTTCCCGACGGGGCGAAGGTCATGGGCTCGCCGGCCATGCCGTTCCGCGACTTCGCCCGGCGCGAGGCGCTGCTCAAGCGGATGATGAAGAAGAAGGGAGGAGTGTCATCCTGAGCGAAGCGAAGGACCCCCCGCCGCAGAGGATCCCTCGCTCAGCTCGGGATGACACGAGCGTCACCATGCTCACCATCACCGACATCCTCAAAATCCTGCCGCATCGCTACCCGATGCTGCTGGTCGACCGCGTGGTCGAGATCGACGACGGGAAGCGCATCGTCGGCATCAAGAACGTCACCGCGAACGAGCAGTTCTTCCAGGGCCACTTCCCCGGCGCGCCGGTGATGCCCGGCGTGCTGATCGTCGAGGCCATGGCCCAGTGCAGCGCCGTGCTGATTCTGCGCGACATCCCCGACCGCGACGAGAAGCTCTTCCTCTTCGGCGGCGTCGACAAGGCTCGCTTCCGCAAGCCGGTCATTCCCGGCGATCAACTGCGGATGGAGTGCGAGGTCCTGCAGCGCCGCTCGAACACGGTGAAGGTGAAGGGCACCGCCACGGTCGACGGCAACGTCGTGGCCGAGGCGGAGATGCTCAGCATCATGGTGGAGAGGCCGAAGTAATGGCGAACATCCACCCGACCGCGGTGGTCAGCCCGGACGCCGCCGTCGCTGCCGACGCCGAGATCAGCGAGTACGCAGTCGTCGGCCCGCACGTCACCATCGGCAGCGGCAGCGTCATCGGCCCGTTCACGCGCATCGAGGGCCCGGTCACCATCGGCGAGCGCAACGTCTTCTACGGCCACGTCTCCTGCGGCACGCCGCCGCAGGACTTGAAGTACAAGGGCGAGAAGACGGAGTTGACGATCGGCAACGACAACTTTTTTCGCGAGTTCTGCACGCTCAACCGCGGCACGTCCGGCGGCGGGGGGCACACCACGATCGGGTCGAGCAACTACTTCATGGCCTACTCGCACGTCGCGCACGACTGCCACATCGGCTCGAACACGATCTTCGCGAACAACGCCACGCTCGCCGGCCACGTCGAGGTCGGCGACTTCTCCACCATCGGCGCGTTCACGGCCGTGCACCAGTTCTGCCGCGTCGGCGAGCACGCCTTCATCGGCGGCGGCTCGATCTGCACGCAGGACGTGCTGCCGTTCGTCAAGACCGTCGGCAACCGACCGGCGAAAACATACGGCATCAACACGATCGGCTTGGAGCGCAAAGGCTTTCCGAAGGAGACGATCGAGGCGCTGCAGCGCGCCTACCGCATTCTCATCCGCTCGCACCTGCGGCTCGAGGAGGCGCTGAAGCGTATCGAGACGGAGTTGTCGTACGTCGCGGAGGCGCAGTACCTGGCGGAGTTCGTGCGCGGATCGCAGCGGGGTTTCATCCGATGACGCTGCGAGTCGGCGTCTTCGGCACCGGCTACCTCGGACGGCTCCACGCGCGCATCCTCACGGAGATGCCGGAGGCGGAGGTCGCCGGCTTCGTCGAGCCGAAGGACGACGTGGCGTCCGAGGTCGCGGCGTCGCTCGGGATCAAACGATTCGACAGCGTCGCGGCGCTCGCTGGTGAGATCGACGCGGCCGTCGTGGCCACGCCGACGATCCAGCACTGCGAGGTCGGCTGCATGCTGATCGAGGCCGGCTGCGACGTCATGATCGAGAAGCCGATCGCCGACTCGATCGCGGACGCGCAGCGTCTCATCGACCTCGCCGCGAAGCACGGCCGCATCCTCCAGGTCGGCCACGTGGAGCGCTACAACCCGGCCATCACCGCGGTCGCGCCGCTGCTGCGCGACATCCGCTACGTCGAGGCCGAGCGACTCGGCGTCTTCGTCGGGCGCTCGCTGGATATCGACGTCCTCCTCGACCTGATGATTCACGACCTCAACCTCGTGCTCTCGCTTCTGGGGCAGGACGTCACGGAAGTACGCGCCGTCGGCGTTCCGGTGCTGACCGACAAAGTCGACATCACCAACGTCCGCCTCGAGCTCGCCAACGGCGCCGTGGCCAACCTCACCGCCAGCCGCGTCTCGCAGGAGCGCGTGCGCAAAGTGCGTTTCTTCTCCAGCGAGTCGTACATCTCCGTCGACACGAAGGAGCAGGAGGTGAAGGGCTATCGGCTCAACGGCCGCTCCATCGAGCCGGTCGACGTGGCCATTCGGAAAAAAGAGCCGCTGCGCGCGGAGCTGGAGAGCTTTCTCGCCTGCGCGGCCTCGCGTACGCGGCCGCTCGTCGCCGGCGAGGACGGGCTCGCGGCGGTGAAGCTGGCCAAGGACGTGGCGGCGGCGATCGAACAATCGGTGAGGGCATACCGGAAATGAACATCGGCATCATCGGCGGCTCCGGCCTCTATCGGATGGAAGGGCTGCGCGTGCTCGAGGAGCGCGCGCTCGACACGCCGTTCGGCGCGCCGTCGGCGCCGTACGTGATCGGCGAGATTGACGGCAACCGCGTGGCCTTCCTGGCGCGCCACGGCCGCGGCCACGTGGTAATGCCGACGGAGATCAACTACCGCGCGAACATTTTCGGCTTCAAGCTCCTGGGCACGGAGGCGATCCTTTCGGCGAGCGCGGTCGGCTCGATGAAGGTCGAGTACGCGCCCACGGACCTGGTCTTCCCCGACCAGTTCATCGACCGCACCCGCCACCGTCCCGACACGTTCTTCGGCGACGGCATCGTCGGCCACGTGTCGTTCGCGGATCCGATTTGCACGGGTGTCGCCCACGCCATGGCCGAGGCGGCGCGCGGCGCCGGCGCGCGCGTGCACGAGGGGGGGACGTACATCTGCATCGAGGGCCCGCAGTTCTCCACGCGCGCGGAGTCGCATCTCTATCGCTCCTGGGGCGTCGACGTGATCGGCATGACGAACCTGCAGGAGGCAAAGCTCGCGCGCGAGGCGGAGATCTGCTATGCGACGATGGCGCTCGTGACGGACTACGACTGCTGGCACGAGAGCGAAGAGGCGGTGACCGTCGAGCAGGTGCTGGGCTATCTGCGCGCCAACGCCGCGATGGCCCAGCGCGTTCTGCGCGACGCCATCCCGCGCGTCGCCGCGAGAGCGCGCGACTGCGCCTGCGCGACGGCGTTGCAGTTCGCGATGATCACGGATCCGGCGCATGTTTCGGCGGAGCGGAAGGAAGCCCTCGCGCCACTCATCGGCAAATACATTCGTTAAAGGAAAACGATGTCCATCCTCGTCGTCGGCACCGTCGCATTCGATTCGATCCAAACCCCCTTCGGCAAGGCGGAGCACTGTCTCGGCGGCTCCGCGACCTACTTCTCCATGGCCGCGTCGTTCTTCACCGAAGTCGATCTCATCGCCGTCATCGGCGAGGACTTCGGCGACAACGACGTGGCCATCTTCCGCGGCCGCAACATCAACCTCGACGGCCTGAAGCGCGTCGACGGCGCGAAGACGTTTTTCTGGCGCGGCGAATACGGCTACGACCTCAACGTCGCCCAGACGCGCGAGACGCAGCTCAACGTCTTTGCCGACTTTCATCCGCAGCTCAACGAGAAGCAGCGCAAGACGGACGTGCTGTTCCTGGCGAACATTCACCCCGAGCTGCAGATGGACGTGCTGAGTCAGTGCGAGCGCCCGCGCCTCGTGGCGCTCGACACGATGAATCTCTGGATCGACACGAAGCACGCGGAGCTCGGGCGTGCCTTCAGCAAAGTCGATCTCGTCGTGATCAACGAGGCCGAGGTGCGGCAGTTCACGCGCGAGCCGAACCTGGTCAAGGCCACGCGGCAGATCCTCGCCCTAGGCCCAAAGACGCTCGTCGTCAAGCGCGGCGAGTACGGCGTGCTGCTAGTATCGAAGGACGCGATCTTCGCCGCGCCGGCCTATCCGCTCGAGAACGTCTTCGACCCCACCGGCGCCGGCGACACCTTCGCCGGCGGCTTCCTCGGTTACCTTGCCTCCCGCCGCGAGGTGACGGACCTCGAGCTCCGCCGCGCCACGGTCTTCGGCAGCGTGCTGGCGTCGTTCACGGTGGAGAAGTTCTCGCTCGACCGCCTGCGCGAGATCACGCTCGCGGATGTGCAGGAGCGGTATCAGGACTTCCGGTCGCTGACTCACTTCGAGGATTTCGAGGCCTAAAACGGCGGGCGGCGGGCCGCGCGTACAGGCTCGTCGGCTTGGTCCAGTCATTGCCGAACGCCGCCGCGGCCAGCACGAGCAACGCCGCCGTCAGAACATACGCCTGAATTCTTCGATGGATAGGGAGGTCTCCTTGATATCCATTTAGCCGGCCAGAGCGTGGCAAAAGGCGATGAGGTCGTCGAGATCGGCCGAGGCTGATGCGTATATTCGATCGAAGTCGATCGTGCCGTATTGATGCGCGATCAGATTCCGCAAACCCGCGGCTTTCACGAGCCGTCTCGCCAGATCCCACTCGACGATGCTGTGTTCGGCAAGAACGCGAAACACCGCTCCGTACGTGTCTGGAACCGCCCAACCTTCGTCGGCAACCCAGTGGGTCGCCAAGTCGATCGCCTCCTGAATAGCAACGAATAGATTGAAGATCACGCTGTCCCGCACTAAGCGATCCTCGTGAAATTGCTCGACGGTATCGGGGAGGTTCTCGCGAATCCACCGAACGGCTTCGAGGATGGCCGCGGTCTTCACCGCGCGGACGGTTGCGTCAACCACGAGCAGCCCTCTCCAGCACGCCGCGCGTGCAACGCCGCTCGACCCACTCGTAATCGAGATAGTCGAGAATCGCCCGCACCTGCCGCTCCACCCGCGCGCGCCGGTCCTTCTCCACGAGCAATCGCCCGTCGCGAAAAATGCGGTACGCGAGCCCGGGCGGCGCTTCATTCAAGATCACGACGTCAACGTCGCGTCCGACCGCGCGCTGTAATTCGAAAATCAGACCGCCGATGTCGTGCAGGTCGAACGTCGCCCCGCTCCGCAATCCGATCGCCACGTCGACGTCGCTGGACGGCGTCGTGTCGCCGCGGGCCATGGAGCCGAACAGCAGGGCATACGCGATGCGCTCATCGGCGAGCAAGACCTCCCGCAACGCTTCGTCCATCGTCGGCCATGTTACCGCCGCCGCCGCGGCTGCGGGTGCGGCGGAACCACCTCCACCCCCTGCTCGCCCCGCCGTCCGGCCGCCCCGCGGCGGGCTTTCTCGAGCGTCATCAGGAATCCGAATGCCGGATCCTTGAACTGCAGATGGCGGAGGACGTGCCAGTGCCTGCGGACGTACGACTGCAGATACGTGAGCGCGTGGCCCAGCGAGATGATGCGGCAGGGGGGAACGGCGTCGCCGGGCGGGAACGAGCCGAAAGCGATGAGGCGCACCACCACGCCGGACTCCGTCGTCGCCGTGCCGCGGTGGAGCAGGTCCTCGACCACCTCCTCCTGATGCGACTCGTCACCGAGGCGGCTGATCACGGCGCGCAGCACCTCGGGGTTGCGGATCCCGGTGTTGATCCCCACCCGCCCCTCCTTCACCTCGCCGATCACCATGTCGATCGCGTCGGGGGGCGCGCCGAGACCGGGATCGAGCTCGCCGAGGTCGAGGCCGCGCGGCGACTTGCGGCCGCCCCGGCGCGGCATCGGTTGTCCGGTCGGCAGCCCAGTCGGGAAACGAAACGCCAGCACGTCGATATCCGTGATGCTGCGGACGCCGTTGCGCCCGGCGGACGCCACGATCGGATATTCGGCGGAAGTAAAGTACCCGTTCAGTTGCAGATAAGCTTGTACGAGCGCGACGGCGTGATCCATGCTGTTACAATCCTGTGATGGCTCCTCTTTACGACTGCAGCAAATGTCCCGCGTACTGCTGCAGCTACGACAAAATCAATGTCGATAAACGGGATATCAACCGTCTTGCCAAGCACTTCGGTATCGACCCGGAAACGGCCGCGAAGCGCTTCACCAAGTCCTCCGACGACGGCCCCGTTCTCCGGCATCAGAAGGACCTGATCTACGGCAGCATCTGCATGTTCCTCGACCTCAAGACTCGCCGCTGCACCATTTACGAGGTGCGGCCGGGCGTCTGCCACGAATATCCGGACCGTCCCCGCTGCGGCTATTACGAGTTTTTGAAATGGGAACGGGAGTTCCAGGACGACCCGACGTTCGTTCCGCTGAAGCAAGGCTGAAATCGCCTGCTCGTTGCCGTATGTTATTTGCACCGATGTCGCGGAGACTGCTTGCCGCGTTTCTGGTCGCCCTCGCCGCCGTGCCGCTGCTCGCCCAAACCGAGCAGCAGCAGCGGATGAGCGACTCCGTGTCGGTCGGCTACGTGATGATCCCCTTCACGCCGCTGAGCAACAAAGGCATCCCGATCACCGACCTCAAGCCGCAGGAGGTCCAGCTCCTCGTCGACGGCCAGCCGGTGCCGAGCGACATGTTCGAGAAGTCGGCGAACGCGCCGGTATCGTTCACGATTCTCTTCGACAGCTCGGGCTCGATGGCGCTGGCGGGGAAAATGGACGCGGCGCGCGCGGCGGTCGGCGCTCTGGTCGCCCATCGCCAGCCGGGCGACGACTTCGCGCTCTACGTTTTCTCCGACACGGAAGCGCGCGAAGTCGTTCCCTTCACCGAGGATCCGGGGAAGATCACGCGGGCGCTCGGCGACGTGAAACCGTACGGCAAGACGGCGTTCTTCGACGCGCTGGCAACGATGCCGGAGCGGAGCCGCCTCGGCAAGAACGCCTCGCGCGCGATCATCCTGCTCAGCGACGGCATCGACAACGCCTCCACGCTCACGCGCGGCGCCCTAGCGCGGATCCTTCAGGGCGTGGCCGTGCCGATCTACCCCCTCGGCATCCGCGACCCGCACGAGATGCCGTCGGGCAATCGCGAGGAGCTGTCGGACCTCGATCTGCTCCGCGAGGTCGCCAACCTCACCGGCGGAAAACTGACGTTAGGCAACGAGCCGCAGCAGATCGCCCTCGCGGTGGCGTCGCTCGAAAAAGACCTGCGGGCACAATACTTGATTGGTTTTACGCCCACTGGTCGCGGTGCGGTAAAGTACCGCGAAATTTCCCTCAAGCTCGCCGGGCGTATCCGCTCCGTTCGCGTCCGGGCTGGATACCTCGGCACCGAGCCACCCCTCATCGCATCGAAAGAAAGGAAGAGAAGTTGATGAAATTCACCAAAGTCGTGAGTCTCACCGCGGTGACGCTTGCGTTCGGCGCGTGCGCGACGAACAAGAGCGTCGACCAGAAGATCGCGGAGGCGCAGGCAGCGAGCAGCAAGCAGATCTCCTCGGTTTCCTCTCAGGTGGAGGACCTCCAGCAGAAGCAGAAGGCCACCGACACGCATCTTCAGCAGACCGACCAGCAGATCGCGCAGCTCAGCCAGGAAGCGAAGGACGCCTTGAAGCGCGCCGAAGACGCGGGCGTGCTGGCCGGAAAGAAGGGGAAGGTCGTCTTCGAACAGACCTTCAACGAGGACCGCGTGCGGTTCAAGCTTGGCAAGTACGACCTCGACGACAAGTCGAAGGCCGCGCTCGACGAGTTCGCCGCCAAGGTGAAGGCCCTCACCGACCAGTACTACATCGAGATCCAGGGCCACACCGACGACACCGGCGGCCGCAAGCTGAACGACGAGCTCGGAGAGCGCCGCGCCGACGAAGTGCGCCGCTACCTCTCGCGCAGCGCGAAGCTTCCGCTGAACCGCATGTCGACGATCTCGTACGGCGACACGCTGCCGGTGGCGTCGAACAAGACAAAGAAGGGCCGCGCGGAGAACCGCCGCGTGGTGCTGGTCGTGCTCGAGTAGCAGCGAACGCTCATCGCATCGAATTGGAGGCCGGCGTACCACACGCCGGCTTTTTTCATTGGAACGACGCGACGACCGGCGCGTGGTCGCTGGTCCCCACTTCGCGAAGCGACGGGCACGACACGGCGCGCTCCGCGAGGGCCTCGGACGCGAGCACGTAGTCGAGCCGCCAGCCGATGTTGCGCTGGCGCATGTTCCGCCACGGCGCCCACCAGGTGAAGTAGCCGTCGTCGTCGGGATAGAGGCGCCGTCCGACGTCACTCAATCCTTCGGCGATCAGCGCCTCGAGCAGGTCGCGCTCCTCGGGGCGCTGGCCTATGATGCCGGGCTTGCGCTCCTTCGGGTGCACGTCCATGTCGGTGCGGGCGATGTTCATGTCGCCGCAGAGGACGAGCTTTTTGCCCGCGCCGCGCAGCGCGCGCGCGTACTCGATGAGCGCTTTGACGAAGGCGATCTTCGCGTCGTAGTCCTTGCCGCCGTTGGGGACGTAGACCGAGGCGAAGACGGTGTCGCCCGCCTCCGCCTGCACGATGCGCGTCTCGTGATCGAACGCCGGATGCGAGAAGTTCGGCTCCTCCGGAAAGGTGTCGCGCCGCAGATGCAGCGCCACGCCGGAGTAGCCTCCGTGACCATGCCAGTAGCACCAGTAGCCGCCGAGGTTGCAGATCGCGGCCGGGACCTGCTCGATTTTGGCCTTGATCTCCTGAAGACAGACCACGTCGGGCTGCGCCTCGGTCACCCACTGCTCGAACTGCTCGCCGCGGGCGCGGATGCCGTTGACGTTCCAGGTGGCGACTTTCATCGGAGGGGATTTTATGCGGTGAGGCCAGGGAAATTCAGAACGCAGAATGCGAATGCAGAACGAAGAAACCCGGAGCGCCGATGCCGGCGGTCCCCCGTTTCTCAATTCTGCATTCGCATTCTGCGTTCCGAGTTTCCTGCGGCCAAAGCGCCCTCCCCGGTGCTCACCCTGTCGCCC
This sequence comes from Thermoanaerobaculia bacterium, assembly GCA_036522835.1. GTDB lineage: Bacteria > Acidobacteriota > Thermoanaerobaculia > Gp7-AA8 > Gp7-AA8 > DATDFB01. The sequence continues at coordinate 20,953 of DATDFB010000227.1, forward strand.
ATCGCGGACAAAAATCGCCGTTTTTGCCCGCTTTGGCCGGGCAAGCGCCCTGCATGAGCGGGCCCGACACTTTCAACGGAGGCTACTCGATGCGCAAGTCGTTGGTCGTTCTCGTTCTTCTCCTCATCCCCGCGTCACTTTTCGCACAGGATTGGCGCAACCGGCGCGCGCCGCGCGACCGCTATGGCTATGGCAGTCTGGAAAACAAATTCGAGCTGACGCCGTTCGTCGGCTACACCTGGGGCGGCACGATCTACGGCGACCAGACCAACGTCTTCGATCAGGACGTCGACGCCGCCAGCTCCGGCAACATCGGCGTCGACTTCTCCATCCCCCTGCGTCAGGGCTTCAAGCTCGAGCTGATGGCCACGCACCAGAACACCGACCTGCAGACCGGCAACGGCGGCCTGTTCCGGCCGAACAATACCGTGGCCAGCATGGACGTCAATTACTACCAGGCCGGCATCCAGATCCCGTTCAACACCGGCCGCAACGTCTATCCGTTCGTGATCGTCACGGCGGGCGTGGCGAACCTCAGCCCGAACATCAGCGGCGTGTCGTCGGCGACGCGCTTCGCCATGTCGGCGGGCGGCGGGGTGAAGGTGCCGATCAATCCGAACATGGGCTTCCGTTTCGACATCCGCGGCTACGTGACTCAGCTCGGCAACGACTCCGCCTGCAACTCCTGCTACTACGGCTACAACAACACGTTCTATCAGGGACAGGCGAATCTCGGCGTGTTCTTCTCGTTCTGATGTGGGCGCACGCCGTGCGCCCCTACTGCCAGCGGAAGATCTTCACGCCGGCGGTGAACGTCACCAGACCCCACACGACGAGCCACAGCATCTTCGGACCGATCTGCGCGAGCGTCATGGCATCGTTCATGACGCCGCGCAGCGCGTCGTTGAGGAGCGTGAGCGGCAGCGCCTTGATCAGCGGCTTCACGGCGTCAGGGAAGCGCTCGTAGGAGAAGAAGACGCCGGAGCAGAGCCACATCGGCATCATGATGAGGTTCATCAGGCCGCTGGCCGCCTCGATCGTCCGCGCGCGCGAGGCGGTGAGGAGGCCCAGGCCGGAGAAGGCAAAGCCTCCGACGATGCAGAGAAACGCCAGCGTGGCCACCGAGCCGTTCACGCGCACGCCGAAGACGAGCCAGCCGAAGACGACGAGCACGCCGACTTCGAGCACGAGAAAGACGACGCGCGAGAGGAAGTGCGAGAGCACGTAGTCGCGCTTGCGCATGGGCGTGGCGATGAAACGCTTCAGGAGCTTCTTCATGCGCGCGTTGACGATGACGAAGCCCGTCCCCCACATGCCGGTACCCATGAGGTTCATGCCGAGAAGGCCGGGGAGGAGGAAGTCGATGTAGCGCGCGCCCTGCTCGTGCACGAAGGCCTGCGACGGCGCGAGCGGATCGCGGCGGCCGGCGGCGCGCTGCAGGGCGTCATCGACGGCGCTGCGCGCCGTCAGCGCGTCGGGGCGAGTCTTGTCGTACGCGTAGACGAGCGCCGCGTCGCCGCTGACGAGGAGCGAGATACGGCCGTGGCGCAGAGCGTCGTCGCCGTCGGTGACGATGCGCGGCTGCAGCGCCGGCGATTTCTGCAGCGCGGCGAGCCGCTGCTGCGCCATCGGTCCGGCCGCGACGCCCACCGGAACCTTGTCCGGCGCCTTGTCGCGGAAGGCGAAGCCGAGGACGAGCGCGAGGAGCAGCGGGAATCCGAAGACCCAGAAGATCGCCTCGGTCTCGCGCAGGAACTCCTTCGTCCGCGCGCGGGCGAGCTCGATGATCGGCGGCCCGATCTTGCTAGGTGTCACGGAGCTCCCTTCCGGTGAGCGACACGAACAAATCTTCGAGCGTGGCCTCGTGCGTCGACAGCGTCAGGAGCTTCGCCCCACTCCTCTCGATCACGTTGATCACCCGCGGCACCGCCTCGGCGAGTGAATCGACGCGCAGTTGCCACGCGTCGCCGTGCTGGGCGATGCCGTGGCAGCCGGGCAGATCGGCGCACGCCGACGCCGGCAGCGGTGGTTCGCTCGTGAACTCGATGATGTTGCGCGCTTCGAGCTTGGCGATGAGCTCCGCCGGTGTGCCGAGGGCGATGAGGTGGCCGTGGTCGACGATGGCGATGCGGTCGCAGAGGCGTTGCGCCTCTTCCATGTAGTGCGTCGTCAGCAGCACCGTGCCGCCCTTCTGCTGGCGGAACTGCGCGACGACTTCCCACAGCTGCAGGCGGCTCTGCGGATCGAGGCCGGTGGTCGGCTCGTCGAGGAAGAGGATGTCGGGATCGCCGACGAGCGCGCAGGCGACGGCCAGACGCTGTTTCTGCCCGCCGGAGAGCTTGCCGACGCGCGCGTTGCGCTTCTCGTCGAGCGAGAGCTCGTGCATCAGCGCGTCAGGGTCGGGTCCGTTGCGGTAAAACGAGCGAAAGAGCCGCAGGGTCTCGTACGTCGTCAGCTTCTCGGCGAGCTGCGTCTCCTGCAGCGAGACGCCCATGCGCTCGCGCAGCTCGCGCTCGTTCTCTTTCCAGGTCATGCCGAGGACGCGCACTTCGCCGGAGTCGGGCGTGGTGAGGCCCTCGAGGATCTCGATGGTCGTGGTTTTGCCGGCGCCGTTGGGACCGAGGAGGCCGAAGCATTCGCCGCGCGCGACGGTGAGGTCGAGACCGTCGACGGCCTTCACGTCGGCAAAGTATTTGCGCAGGTCGCGGCAGGAGATCGCTGGTTCCGTCACGATGGAGACGCGCAATACTACGACATGCTTCGCATCCACGTTCGCGCCGCGGGAGTCAATCGCGCCGACCTTCTCCAGCGCGAAGGCCACTACCCGCCTCCGCCCGGCGCGTCGGAGATTCTTGGTCTGGAGTGCGCCGGCGACGTGATCGAAGTCGGCGGCAACGCGAGCGGCTGGAAGATCGGCGACCGCGCGATGGCGCTGCTCGCCGGCGGCGGCTACGCGGAGGAGGTCGTGGTCGATGCCGGCGCGGCGATGCACGTGCCGCCGGCCCTGACGTGGGAAGAAGCGGGCGCACTGCCCGAGGTCTTTCTCACCGCGTATCTCAACGTCTTCATGCTGGCGCGGGCGAAGGCGGGCGAGACGCTGCTCGTGCACGGCGGCGGCAGCGGCGTCGGCACGGCGGCGACGACGCTCGGGAAACTGGCCGGGCTGCGGGTGATCGTGACCGCCGGCTCAGCCGAGAAGTGCGCGCGCTGCCTCGCGCACGGCGCCGACGTGGCCATCAACTACAACGAGGAGGACTTCGTCGCGCGCGCCAAGCCGGCCGACGTGATCCTCGACCACATCGGCGCGCGCTACCTGCCGCGCGACCTCGAGGCGCTGGCCACCGGCGGCCGCGTGGTGATCATCGGCTCGATGGGCGGCGGAGGGACGATCGACCTCGACGTGACCGCGCTCCTCGGCAAGCGCCAGCAGATCATCGGCTCGACCCTCCGCGCCCGCCCACCCGAGGAGAAGGCGGAGATCGTCGCGTCATTCCTGGCGCGCTTCGGCGCGGACTTGCAAGCGGGACGCGTGCGGCCGGTGATCGACTCGGTGTTCCCGATCGCCGAGATGGACGCGGCGCACGAGCGGATGCGCGGCGATCACTTCGGAAAGATCGTGCTCACGCGCAGCGCTTGACCCGTGCCCACCACGACCGCCCGTTCGGCTGCGACGGGTCCGCCGCGAGGAGGGCGTGCGCGGCGTCATCCTGGCAGCGGAAGACGGTGAAGCCGTCGATGTCGTTGATGCCGTCGCGGGCGTAATCGAGGGCAGTCGCGCCGCGGTCGTCCGCCGCGCGTGCGTTCGCGCCGTGCGCGAGGAGGAGCTTGACCATGTCGGCGTGGCCGTAGCCGGCGGCCATCATCAGTGGCGTGTAGCCGCGGGGATAGCCGCGATTGGGGTCTGCACCCGCGTCGAGCAGCGCCGCCGCCGTGCCGAGCTGGTGCTTGTGCACCGCATGCAGCAGCGCGGGCCAGTCGTTCACGCCGGTGCGCTGGTTCGGGTCGGCGCCCTCTTTGAGGAGCCGGGCCACGAGCGCGGCGTTGCCGTCGCGGGCGGCGGTGATGAGCGGACTTTCGTTGCGCGCGGAGTTCCAACCGCAAGAGGTGAGGAAGAGGAACAGGAGGATGGTTCGCATGTCCTCAATTTGTATCAAGCACTTTACGTTGTCAAGTAGCGCACCTTCAAATCGACGAGAATTCCCTTCGCTTCTTTCCGCCGCAGCCACGCGTCGAGCTCGTTTCGCGGCACGAGATGCACCGTGATCGTCTCGCCGCCCACGCCTCCGCCCTCCCCGATCCTCCGCAATCCTCGGGCGCGCACGAGGTGCACGATCTCCGAGGTGATGCCGGGGGAGGTCGGGCCGCTGGCGACGCGCTCGACCGTGTCGCAGGCGAAGCCGGCCTCCTCCTCGAGCTCCTGGCGCGCAATCGTTTCGACGTCCTTCGATGAATCGAGCAGACCGGCCACCAAGTCGATGACGTGCGCGTCGACGGGGCGGCGATACTGCTCCGTCAGCACGACGTCGCCGTCGTCGGTGATGGCGATGACCGCCACCGCCTCCGCCGCATTCTTCCGCTCGACGAATTCCCAGCCGTCGCGCTCGCGCACGGCGACGTGCTTCCCTTCGAAAATGGTTCGCATCAGTCGATCGCGGCGCGCCGCCCCTTCGCCACGGGCGCGAAGCCGAGCGCGCGCTCGTATTCCTCCGCCGCGGTACGGTAGCACTCGCAGCTCATCTCCTCGAGAAGGCGGCGGTCGAGCACGGCGACGCGGTTGCGGCGATGCTCGATCGCACCGCTCCGCGTGAGCTCCCGGATGGCCTCGTTGATGCCGGCGCGGCGCGAGGCGAGCATGCGCGAAAGGAACTCCTGCGTGACCGACATCTCGTCGCTGCCGACGCGGTCGTGCAGCAGCAGGAGCCAGTGCGCGAGCCGTTTCACGATGACGTGCAGCCGGTTGCACGCGGCGAGCTGCGCGATGCCGCCGAGGTAGGCGGCGAGGTAACGGTGGAAGACGGCGCGCGCCGCCGCGCTGGAGTCGACAATCCCGCGCACGACCGTGGCATCGACGACTGCGGTATAGCCGCGCCCCTGCGTCAGCCCTTCGAGCGCGTTGTCGGCCACGCCGAGAAGCGACATCACCGAGACCGTTCCTTCGCGGGCCGACCATCGCCACTTCGACCGAGGAGCCGTCCTCGAGGTTGCGGATCATCGAGATCACCGCGTCGAGCGTAAAGAAGATATGAATGCCGTCGCCGGCCTCGAAGATCCGCTGCGATAGCTGCAGCTCGGTGACGGTCGCGCTGCGGCCGAGCTCGGCGATCGCGTCTGCCGGAAGCGCGCGGATCAGCAAGTTTTCGGTGAGGCTCGGTTGCACATCCTGGCATCCGCAATCTGCTCGCGGCGGTCCTGACGCGCGACGGCGTTGCGCACGAGTCCGCCGGCGACGGAGCCGAGGCCATCGAGCGGCTGCGGCGGCGCGACTTCGACGCCGTCGTCCTCGACCTCCTGCTGCCGCAGCGAAACGGCTTCGAAGTGCTGCGCTTCCTCGAGGCGGAGCGCCCGCATCTGTTGCCGCGCGTCGTCGTCATCACCGCCGCGGCGGAATCGACTCTGCGCGACTTCGAAGACCGCACGCGCGTCGCCGCGGTGCCGCGCAAGCCGTTCGACATCGCCGCTTTCTCCGACGCGGTCAGAAGAGCGAGGCCTGCGCGCTCGGACGGCGGAACGCCGCCGTAGAGAGGTCGATGTCTTTCTCGTTGAGGTGCGCGCGACGGCAGCTCACCTCGAAGATGGTCCCGATCTGATCGGCGAAGATCCCTTTGCCGCGCTGGCGGACGCGCCACTGCGGATCGTAGAGCTTGCCGCCGCGAAGATCGCGCACGCGGTTGAGCACTTTCTCCTTGCGGTCGGGGAAGCGCTCCTCGAGCCACTTCTCGAAGATCGGCGCGACGGCCCACGGCAGGCGCAGCACGACGAAGCCGGCATTCGTCGCGCCGACATCGGCGGCGGCTTGCAGGATCTTCGGCATCTCGTGATCGGTGATCGCCGGGATCACCGGCGCGACCATGACGGAGCAGGGGATGCCGGCTTTCGTCAGCGCTTCGAGGGCGGCGAGGCGCAACTCCGGCGTCGACGCGCGCGGCTCCATGATGCGGGCCAGCTCGGGATCGAGCGTGGTGATGGAGATCGCCACCGACGCGGCGTTGACGGCGGCGAGCTCGCGCAGGATATCGATGTCGCGCGTAACGAGGTGGTTCTTGGTGATGAGCGACGTCGGGTTCTTGAACTCGTTCAGCACCATCAGGCAGCGGCGCGTGATCTCGAGCTTCCGCTCGATCGGCTGGTAGCAGTCGGTCACGCCGCTGATGGCGATCGTCTCCGGGATCCAGCGCGGCGACATCAGCTCCGCGCGAAGGAGCTCCGGCGCGTCCTCCTTTACCAGGATCTTCGTCTCGAAGTCGAGGCCGGCGGAGAGCCCGAGGTATTCGTGTGTGGGGCGGGCGAAGCAGTAGCTGCAGCCGTGCTCGCAGCCGCGGTAGGGATTGATGCTGGCGTCGAAGCCGACGTCGGGGGAATCGTTGCGGGCAATGATGGTGCGCGTCGGGTCGCGCATGTAGATCGTGCGCGGCGCGCCATCGTCCGGCGGGGCCTCGTCGTCGGGCACGTAGGCAAGCGACTCGAAGCGGTTTTGCGGATTCCAACTGGCGCCGCGGCCGTGGAGGGCGTCAGACATGGAGCACCGCCGTGCCGGTCAACTCTCCGGATCGTAGAGCGCGCAATGCCTCATTCGCTTGCTCGAGCGGATAGGCCGTGCGCTCGGTGGCGACGCGCAGCGTTTTGAGACGCGCGAAGAGCTCTTCGCCGTCGCGCCGCGTGAGGTTCGCGACGGAGCGGACGACGCGCTCGCCCCACAGCAGCTCGTACGGGAACGACGGGATGTCGCTCATATGGATGCCGGCGCAGACAACGGTGCCGCCCTTCGCGACATTGCGCAGCGCGCGAACGACGAGCTCGCCCGCCGGCGCGAAGATGATGGCGGCGTCGAGCGGCTGCGCATCGGCGGAGCCGCCCGCCCACACGGCGCCCATGCGCCGGGCGAAGGCTTGCGCGGCCACATCGCCGTCGCGGGTGAAGGCGTAGACCTCGCGCCCGTCGGCGGCGGCGATCTGGGCGATGATCTGCGCCGCGGAGCCGAAACCATAGAAGCCGAGCCGCTTCGCGTCTCCGGCCATGCGGTAGGCGCGAAATCCGATCAGGCCCGCGCAGAGGAGCGGCGCGGCCTCATCGTCGCTGTAGTCGTCCGGCAGCTCGAAGCAAAACCGCTCATCCGCCACCGCCACCTCGGCGTATCCGCCGTCGAGCGTGTAGCCGGTGAAGCGCGCGCGGTCGCAAAGATTCTCGCGCCCGCTGACGCAGTACGCGCAGACGCCGCACGTCCAGCCGAGCCAGGGCACGCCGAGGCGGCGGCCGCGGTCGTCGACGCCGACGATCTGATGGCCGAGGATGAGCGGCAGCTTCGGCTCCGGCAGCTCGCCGTCGGCGACGTGGAGGTCGGTGCGGCAGACGGCGCAGACGTTGACGCGCAGGCGAAGCTGCCCGTCGCCCGCGGTGGGCGGCGGGACGTCGCGCAGCGCCAGAGGCGCGCGCGGCCGGTCGAGAAGCATGGCACGCACCAGGTCGAGCGTAGCGTGCGCGTCAAGTTTTTCTACGAATGGTGGAGCCGCATCTCGTTCGTCTGCACGAAGCCGAGCTTCTCGTAGAGCCGCCGCCCCTTCGGCGAGGCGTGCAGGACGATGCGCTCGACGCCGCGCTCGCGCGCCCACGCCAGGCACGCGCGCACGAGCTCCTCGGCGACGCCGCGCCGCCGCCACGCCGCGTCGGTATAGACGTTGAGGATGATCCCTTCGAGGTCGATGACCGCGCCGGCACGCGACAAACGCGGCAGGATGCGCCGGAGCTGCATGCCGCAGCCGCCGACGACGACGTCGCCCGCGCAGGCGAGCCACCCGAAGTACTCGCTGCCGATGGCGTCGCGCAGGTACGCGGCAACGGCGCGCCGCAGTGCCTGGACGTCGGCGCCGGCCGGCAGCGTCCCCATGTCGATGAACATGGCTACGCGATGCCCGGCAACGACCTCGGCATCGTCGCGGTTCGCGAGGCGAATGCGGATCGCATCGTGCGGCACCGCCGCACGGTACTACAGCGCCAGGCCGCGCACTCGGGCGTATTCATTCCCTTTTCCAATATCGGCATCGATCTCCCGTCATTGAAAGGGAGAGACGGGAGAGCGGATCACGACACGACGTTCTGCTCCGCACTTCCGTACATGACGCAATTCCCGAATCGGTCTTAAGGAGAAACTAAAATGACTAGAAGTGCAGCCGTAGTGTGTCTTGCCGCGTTCCTCGCGGCTCCCCTCTATGCGGCGAGGCCGCAGATTTTTCAGAACTCGGTCAAGTACCGCGACGCTGGCGCGAAGCCGGCCACGGGCCGCAGCGGCAGCGCGGCCATCGAGGCGCGCGCGCTGCGCGGCCAGAACGAGACCACGATCGAAGTCACCACCGGCCGGCTCGACGGCAGCGTCGCTCCTGCCGGGAAGCTCGACAAGGTGCAGATCAAGGTATTCAACGGCCATGGCGATGTCGTCGTCACCGACAACTACCGCAAAGGAGCGCTCAACGGCGCCACCGGCAGCTTTACCTACGACTGGGTGGCGCGCGGACAAAAGGTGCAGGTGCAGGCGAACGTCAGCGGCATCGATCCGAACCGCACCGACGTCGTCACGGTCTCGAGCAACGCGGCGCTCCGTCCCGATTTGACGGTTTCGGACATCACCGCCGTGAACCAGGCCTACCTCGGCGCGAGCATCGACATCGCCGCCCTCGTCCGCGAGAAGAACGGCGACCTCGGCGCGCGCGCCAACTGCGTGTTGAAGATCGACGGCGCCGTCGCCGATCACGCCGACGGCATCTGGGTCGACGCCGGCGACGCCGTCACCTGCGAGTTCCGGCAGACCTTCACCACGCTCGGCACGAAGCAGATCGAGGTCTCGGTCACGAACGTCGCGCCGGCCGACTACGACACCACGAACAATAGCAAGACCGCGACGATCGAGATCGTCAATCCGCACGTGGCGGTGCCGGTCTGGTACGACGTGATGGCGAACGATTTCACGGAAGACCAGGTCTCGCACAACACCGATCATCAGCAGTTCGACGCCTACGATCCGGCGTACTCGAACTGGGTCTACGACTCCGACAACTACTTCCGCAATCACCAGCACAACATCTACCTCCAGGCCGATCTGAACTCGTCCGTGACGCTGACGTTCCCCGTCACCATCGAGAGCTCGCTGACGAACGACGGCCAACTGTTCTCGTTCCCGAGCTTCACCATCGACGCGCCGAACTACACCTTCTCGTATCCCGGATTCTCGGGGTCGTGCGGCGAGGCCTACGAGAGCAACCGCTGGTACCGCGCCTGTAACCAACACAACGAAGGCGACGGCTGGTCGTTCGACTACATGAACGTGTCGACGACGGTCCGCGGCGGAACGGTCACATACGACGGCTCGAACGTCAGCACGATGCGCTACCCCGACCTCGGCCTCGTTTACGTGTACGAGTCCAACTACGGCCCGTTCACGCAGAGCCTTGACGACCCGCTGTACCCGCTGCCGGAGACGCTCGGCAACAACATCAGCATCCGCATCGCCATGAGCGACACCGCGGACCATCACTTCGACGTCGAAGGCGCCGTGCAGCTCTACCCGTGGGGCCCGGTCTCCTACTCCTACGATTCGCCCTGCACCTCGTACGACTACTCGTACGACTACGGCCGATACAGCAGCTACTCCTGCTGGCATTCGGACTACACCGACAGCGGAAGGGACGGAATCTTCTACGGATCGACGGTGCAGTAAATCCTCCGAGTGCGGCGGCGCGCGCCGCCGCACTCACAGCTCGCGCATCTCGCGCAGCGGCCGCGACCATGCCGCCACGGCGGTGACGACGATGAGGGTCATGACGCCGCCGAAGACCACGCTCGGCACGACGCCGATGATGCGCGCGGCGACGCCCGACTCGAACGCGCCGATCTCGTTCGACGAGCCAATGAAGATCTGATTGACCGCCGAGACGCGGCCGAGGAGCTCGCGCGGCGTGAGCGTGGTGATGAGCGTGCCGCGGATGATGACGCTGACCTGGTCGGCAGCGCCGCTGAGCCCGAGGAGCGAGAGCGAGAGCCAGAAGTTGCGCGAGAGGGCGAAGGCGATCATACAGAGGCCGAAGATGCCGACGCAGGCAAAGAGCGTCGGGCCGGCGCGGCGCATCGGCGGGCGGTGCGCGACGATGAGTCCGACGACGATGGAGCCCGCCGCCGGCGCCGCGCGCAGAAGACCGAGGCCTTGCGGGCCGGCGTGCATCCGTTCGGCGAAGATCGGCAGGAGCGCCGTCGCGCCGCCGAAGAGGACGGAGAAGAGGTCGAGCGTCATGGCCGGCAGCAGCACGGGTTGTTTGAAGAGGAAGCGGATACCAACTTTTACGCTTTCGATTACGTTCGAGGAAGGGCGGACGCTGTCCGCCCCTACCGGTAGGGGCGCACGGCGTGCGCCCTCGATCAACGCAATGCCAACGAGCGAGATCGCCGTCAATACCGACACAACCGCGTATGCGAGCGCGGGGCCGCTGAAGCCGTAGAGCAGTCCGCCCAACGCCGGGCCGCCGACTGCCGCGGCCTGCCACGCCGAGGAGCGCCACGTGACGGCGTTCGTGTAGAGCTCGCGCGGCACGAGCTCCGCGGAGAGCGCGGTCAGCGCCGGCCGCGTGAAGCTGCGCGCGATGCCGCTGAGAAAGATGACGGCGTAGACCGGCCAGACGCGCCCGCGGGCGATGAAGTCCGTGACCGTGAAGAGATAGAGCGCGACGGCGGAGACGAGCACGGCGAAGGTGCCGGCGATGGCCACGGCGCGGCGGCTGACGCGGTCCGCCACATGCCCCGCATAGAGCGCCATGGCAATGAGCGGCAGCGCCTCCGCCAAGCCGATGAGTCCGAGCGAGAGCGGATCGCGCGTCAGCGCAAACACCTGCCAGCCGACGACGACGATCTGGGCCTCGCGCGCGACGGTCGACATCGCGTAGCTGACGAGCAGCCAGACGAAGTTGCGGTAGCGGAGCGCGGCGTAGGGATCGTGCCTATCCAGGCGGGACTCCCACCGGCGTCACCGCAGCGCGATCCAACTCCCCCGTGCGGATGCGATACACGTTCTCCACCGGCAACACAAAGATCTTGCCGTCGCCGACCTCGCCCGTGCGCGCCGCGGCCATGATGGCATTCACGGTCGGCTCGACGAAGTGGTCGGAGACGCCGATCTCGATGCGCACTTTTTCGGAGAGCTCCATCTTCACGGTCGTGCCGCGGTAGGTCTCGACGCGCTCCAGCTCCCCGCCGTGGCCCTGCACGCGCGAGATGGTGAGGCCCTTGACCTGCGCGTGGAACAGCGCCTCGAGCACGTCGTGCAGCTTCTCCGGCCGGACGACCGCGATGACGAGTTTCATTCGCTCCTCCCGTCGAGCAACAGAATCGCTCCCTCGCCGCGCGCGTACGCTTCCTCGCCGTGCTGCGTGAAGTCGAGGCCGAGGCCTTCGTCGCGCGGCGCGGCGCGCAACGCGGTGACGACGCCGAGAACCTTGACGATCACGAGCGTGGCCACGGCGCTGTAAACGAGCGTCGCGGCGACGGCGAGGAACTGCACGCCGAGTTGATGGAAGCTGGCACCGGCGCCGTCGGCGTTCCACGCTTTCGAGCAGAGAAGGCCGGTCAACAGCGCGCCGACCGTGCCGCCGACGCCGTGCGCGGCGACGACGTCGAGCGAGTCATCGAGCCGCGTCCGCGCGCGATACAACAGCGCGAAGTAACTCGGAAACGCGGCGACGGCACCGAGGATGATCGCGGCCATCGGTCCGATGAAGCCGGCCGCCGGCGTCACGGCCACGAGGCCGACGACGATGCCGGTCGCGGCGCCGATGGCTGTGGCCTTCTTCGATCGGGCCAGATCGAGCACCGTCCAGACGACGAGCGTCGCCGTCGGCGCGAGCATCGTATTCGCGAATGCCAGCGCGGCGGTTTTGTTCGCGCCGAGGGCGCTGCCGGCGTTGAAGCCGAACCAGCCGAGCCACAGCAATCCCGCGCCGAGCAGCGTGAACGGCACGTTCTGCGGGAGCATGGCCGTGCGCGCGTAGTCGCGGCGCGAGCCGACGACGAGCGCGCAGACGAACGCCGCTGCGGCCGCGTTCACGTGCACGACCGTGCCGCCGGCGAAGTCGAGCGCGCCGAGCTTGCCGATCCAGCCGCCGCCCCACACCCAGTGCGCGACCGGCGCGTAGACGACGAGCGACCAGAGCGTGATGAACGCGACGTACGGGCCGAAGCGCATCCGCTCCACGATCGCTCCGGAGATCAGCGCGGCGGTGATGATCGCGAACGTCCCCTGGTAGGCGAAGAACAAGAGGTGCGGGATCGTCCCCTGCGCGCCGAGGCCGACGCCGCGGAGAAAGAAAAACTCGCTGCCGCCGCACCAGGAGGACGAATGTCCGAAGGCGACGGAGTAGCCGAAGAACGCCCAGGCGATGCCGACGAAGCCGAGCGCGGAGAAGCTCATCATCAAGGTGTTGAGAGCGTTTTTCGCGCGCACCATCCCGCCGTAAAAGAACCCCAGGGCGGGCGTCATCATCAGGACGAGAGCGGTGGAAACCAGGAGCCAGGCAGTGTCGGAGCCGTTGATGGCGGGCAACCGGAACCTCCGTGGTTTTTATGAGTATAGCAATGCCCGTAGAATGCGCCCGTCCGATGGCCTCCCCCCGCCACCGCCGCTCCGAGCACACCCGCCGCCAGGTCCTCGACGCCGCGCTCGACCTCTTCTCGCATCAGGGCTACCGCGCCACCGGCGTGAAGGAGATCGCCGACGCCGCCGGCGTCTCCACCGGCAACGTCT
>DATDFB010000228.1:0-68998 GCA_036522835.1 Thermoanaerobaculia bacterium
TCATCAGCGGCCTCGCGGTCGGCCTCGTGCTGAGCAGCCTCGCCGCGATGGGCTCGGACGTCGCCCGCGCGCACTTTTTCGAGATCGTGATCCCGGGCACGATCGTCGGCGCCATCGCCGGCTTCGCCAGCCAGCGCTTCGGCGCGGCGCGCTCGTACAATTCCGCGACATGACGAAGAAGAAGGCCCAGTACTACGACATGCATCCCGGCCTGCTCCGCATGGGGATGGGCCGGGATACGAACGTCGACGAATATCTCGCCGAGGCGGAGCGGTACGTGGAGGCGATGTTCGGCGGGAAGAAGGCCGCGCTGCGCCCGATCTACGACGCGCTGTACGACCTGGCCCGCTCCTACCCCGGCGCGAAGATCGCGCCGGGCAAGACGATCGTGCCGATCTACCGCACGCACGTCGTAGCGCAGATCAAGCCGACGACGAATACGCGCATCGACTTCGGTTTCGCTTTGAAAGACACGCCGGCGACGGGCCGCCTCATCGACACCGGCGGCCTCGCGAAGAAGGACCGCATCACGCACCGCATCGAGCTCAAATCCGTCGAGGACATCGACGACGAGGTGCGCGCGTGGCTCGAGAAGGCGTGGGAGCTGGACGCCTAGAAGCCTTCCAGCAGGTTCGCCACCAGCGATTCCGCGAAGCGCACCGCGATCTCGCGGATGGCGCGCGTCTCCTGGTCGAACGTGTCGCCGGTCGTGACGTCGACCTGGTAGTTCTCGGTGAAGCGGTACTGGTCGTTCTTCCAGATCACGGCGTCGTTGTTGCGGTGGTCGATGAGCTCGATCTTCGCGGTGATGGAGATCTGGTATTGCGTGGCGATGCCCTGCGCGTTGAAGCCGATGGGGTTGATGCCGAAGCTGTCGATGGAGCCGCGCAGGATGGCGTCGGCGTCGTTCGGCTGGGTGACGAGGCGCAGCCGGCCGCGCGACACGAACTCGTCCGCGACGGCCTGCGTCACGCGCTGCTCCAGCTCCACGCGCGTGGTGCGGTTGACGAAGGCCGGCACCTCGATGGTGTGGATCGTCGCCGGCAGGAAGTTGCCTTTGCCGACCAGGTTGTATCCGCATCCGGCGAGCAGCGAGCAGCAGGCAGCGAGCAGGAGAAGCTTCTTCATTTCACCACCACGTTGACCAGTTTGCCCGGCACGTAAATCGTCTTCACGATCTGCTTCCCTTCCGTCCACGCGCGCACGCGCTCGTTCGCGCGCACGGCCTCCAGCACCACCGCCTCGACGGGCGGATTCGGCACCTCGACCTGCCCGCGCAGCTTGCCGTTCACCTGCACGGCGATCGTCACCGTCTCTTCCTGCATCAGCGCCGGATCCGCCTCAGGCCAGCGCGACGTCAGGACCATCTCCTCGTGGCCGAGGAGCTCCCACAGCTCCTCCGTGACGTGCGGCGCGAACGGATGCAGCAGCTGCAGCAGCGCCTCGTACGCCTCGCGCACGCGCGCGTCGCCCGCCGCCTCCGGCAGCACCTCGCCGATGGTGTTGGAGAGCTCCATCAGCCCCGAGATCGCCGTATTGAACTCGAACTTTTCGATGCGCCGCGTGATGGCGTCGATCGTCTGATGCATCTTGCGCACGACGCGGCCGACGTCAGCATTCCCGATCGCTGATCGCTGATCGCTGATCGCCTCCCCTTGGTGCCACACGCGGGAGAGAAACCGATACGCCCCGATCACGCCCTCGTCCGACCACGCCGCTTCCTTTTCCGGCGGCGCGATGAAGAGGGTGTACACGCGCTCTGTGTCCGCGCCGTAGCGCTCGATCAGGTCGTCCGGCGGCACGACGTTGAAGCGCGACTTCGACATCTTCCCCACTTCCGGGATGAGCGGGATCATCGAGCCCTGCTTGAACGGCGTGCCGTCGCGCCACTCCACCTCGTTCAGCGGCACCCAGGCCATGTTCTCCGAGGGATCGCGGTAGCCCTCTTTCGTGATCACGCCCTGGTTGAAGAGCCGCGCGAACGGTTCCTCGAACGCGACGAGCTTCATGTCGTACAGCGTGCGCGTGATGAAGCGCGCATAGAGCAGATGGAGGATGGCGTGCTCGATGCCGCCGATGTACTGGTCGACCGGCAGCCAGCGATTGACCAGGTTCGAGTCGAAGATCTTGCCGCCGTCGTGCGCGGAGATGAAGCGCGCGAAGTACCAGGACGAGTCGACGAACGTGTCCATCGTGTCGGTCTCGCGCCGCGCTGCACCGCCGCACTGCGGACACGTCGTGTTCACGAAGCGCTTGTCCTTCGCGAGCGGATTGCCTTCCCGCCCCGTGAACGGCACGTCGAGCGGCAGCTCCACCGGCAGCTGGTCTTCCGGCACCGGCACGATGCCATCCGTCTCGCAATAGATCATCGGGATCGGCGTGCCCCAGTAGCGCTGCCGGGAGATGAGCCAGTCGCGCAGCCGGTAGCGGATCGTCCCCTTCCCGATGTTGCGCCGCTCGATCTCCTGGATGATCGTCTCGATGGCTTGCGGCACGGGGAGGCCGTCGATGAGGCCGGAGTTCGCGGCGATGCCGTTCTCGTCCTTGAACGTGAACGGCAGCTCCGGCTCCGAGCCGTCCTTCGGCCGGATCACGGGGCGGATGGGCAGGCCGTACTGCTTCGCGAACTCGAAGTCGCGCTCGTCGTGTGCGGGCACCGACATGATCGCGCCCGTGCCGTACTGCATCAGGACGAAGTTGCCGAGCCAGATGGGGATCTCTTCGTTCGTGAACGGATTGATCGCGCTCTTGCCGGTGAAGCGCCCTTCCTTCCCCGCCTCCTGCCGCTCGACGTTCGTCTGGTTGCGCACGGACTCGATCCACTGCTCGATCGCCTCGCGCTCGGGATGATCGGCGATGAGCGCCGGCACGTCGGGATGCTCCGGCGCGAGCACCATGAATGTCGCGCCGAAGATCGTGTCGGGACGGGTGGTGAAGATGCGGACCGGCTTGCCGAGCGACGGCACCGGGAAGTCGACGTCGGCGCCGAGGGAGCGGCCGATCCAGTTGCGCTGCATCGTCTTGACCTTCTCGGGCCAGTGCTCGAGCGTGTCGAGGCCGGCGTCGAGGCGGTCGGCGTATTCGGTGATCTTGAAGAACCACTGCTCGAGCTCGCGCTGCACGACGGCCGATCCGCAGCGCTCACAGCGCCCGTCGAGGACCTGCTCGTTCGCCAGCACGGTCTGGTCGGTGGGGCACCAGTTCACGGGCGCCTTGCCGCGGTACGCCAGGCCGCGTTTGTAGAGCTGCAAGAAAAGCCACTGGTTCCAGCGGTAGTACTCGGGCTCGCACGAGGCGAGCTCCTTCGACCAGTCGTAGAGGATGCCCCAGCGCTCGAACTGCGCCTTCATCCGGCCGATGTTGCCGAGGGTCCACTCACGCGGGTGCGTGCCGCGCTTGATGGCGGCGTTCTCGGCGGGGAGGCCGAAGGCGTCCCATCCCATGGGGTTGAGGGCCATGCGGCCGCGCATGCGGAACGCGCGATAGATCGCGTCGCCGAGGATGTAGTTGCGGCCGTGGCCGACGTGGAGGTCGCCCGACGGATAGGGAAACATGTTGAGCATGTAGAACTTCTCGCCGGGCGCGCGCACGTCGACCTCGGCGACGCGCGCCTCCGCCCAGCGCCGCTGCCACTTCTGTTCGATTTCGGAGGGGGTGTAAGGCATGGCCGCGCAGTATAAGTGCTGTGTGCTGGGTGCTGAGTGCTGGGGTGGAGCTACACAGAACTCAGCACTCGGCATCGATGCCGTCGCCGACGAGGTCGATGCCGTCGCCGATGGGGTCGATGCCGTCGCCGACGGGGTCGATGCCGTCGCCGACGAGGTCGATGCCGTCGCCGACGAGGTCGATGCCGTCGCCGACGGGGTCGATGCCGTCGCCGACGGGGTCGATGCCATCGCCGACGGGGTCGATGCCGTCGCCGACGAGGTCGACGCCGTCGCCGACGGCATTCACGGCGTCATCGACTCGTAAACAAATGTCACGGGGCCATCGTTCTCGAGACTGACGATCATCATCTCTCTGAATCGTCCGGTCGCAACTCGGATCCCGCTCGCCCCGAGCTCCGCGGCGAAGAGCTCAAAGAGCTCCCGGGCGCGATTCGGCTCCTCGGCGTTGTCGAAGCTCGGGCGGCGGCCCTTGGCGATCGAGCCGGCGAGCGTGAACTGCGAGACGGCCAGGATCGCGCCGCCGACCTCGCCGACGTCGCGGTTCATCTTGCCGGCGTCGTCGCTGAAGATGCGCAGCTCGCGGATTTTGCGCGCGGCGTCGCGCATGGCCTGCTCGCCGTCCCCCTTCTCTACAGCGGCTAGAACGAGGAGACCGGCGGCGATCTCGGAGACGAGCTCTCCCCCGACGGAGACCGATGCGCGGCGGACGCGCTGGATCACGCACCTCATCGGAATCGCCGCGCGAGCGCCAGGAGAAGCGCCGGAATCAGCAGGAGGAGACATGCCCATTTCAGATGGGAGAAGACGCTGGCCACGACGGCCAGCCCGGCCGGCACCGCGTGGCACGACTGGTAGCAGAGCACGAGCGTGATGAACGAGATGTTCTCGCAGTAGTCGAAGAACGCCGCGGCGTACGGGACGAGGACGAGCCCGTGCCATCCCTTCGGCCGCAGGCGGACGATGACGACGGCGAAGAAGAGGCCGTAGATCGCCGGATAGAGAAGATCGAGCGCCGTCTCCTGCCGCAGATACTGCTCGAGCCGCTGGTGGGCGTCGAAGTTTCGCAGGATGCGCGCGATGTCGTCGGGATTGACGCCGTATTTGTGCCCGTCGAAGGTGCTCTCCGGATAGCCGATGCCGAAGAACTGGAAGAGCACGGTGAAGACGATGACGTAGATGAGGAGCACCCAGAAGCCGTTCCAGGTGGCGATCCGCTCGGTCTTCCTCCACAGCGAGTCAATCATGCCCGTCATCATCGCTCTACCACGGGTAGAAACCGAACGCCCGCACCTCGGATCGCATACAATTCCGCCACCCACACAGGCTGCGCCCGTGTCGCGCCGGCCCATCGTCCGGCGCCGGATCTCAACAACAACAGGGAGAGCATCAATGGTCAACAAAGTCATCTTGATCGGGCGTCTCGGCAAGGACCCGGAGCTCCGCTCGACCGCCGGCGGGCAGACGGTGGCCCGCTTCAGCCTCGCCACGGACGAGAAGTTCACCGACCGCAACGGCGAGAAGCAGGAGCGCACCGAGTGGCACAACATCGTCGTCTGGGGAAAGCTCGCCGAGATCTGCGGGCAGTACCTCCGCAAAGGAAAGCTCGTCTACATCGACGGCTCGATCCGCAGCGATAGCTGGGACGACAAGGAGACCGGCCAGAAGAAGTACAAGACCGAGATCGTCGCCCAGAACATGAAAATGCTCGACCGCAAGGGCGACAGCGAGGAAGGCTCCTACTCCGGCAGCGGCAGCTACGCCGGCGCCCGCAAAGGCACCGCGCCCGCGCAGGAGATCGAGGACGACGACGAGGTGCCGTTTTAGGTCGCGGGGCGCAGGGCGCGGGGCGCAGACTGAATCCTCACCTGCCCCCTGCCCCTTGCGCCCTGCTATCTTCCACGCATGTACCGCGGCGAGCGCTTCAACGCCATCACCCACGTCGTCGGCTCCGTTTTGGCGCTGGTGGGCGGCGCGGTGGCGATCACGCTCGCGGCGCAGCGCGGCGGGGCCTCGAAGATCGCCGCCGTGGCCGTCTACGCGGCGATGCTTTTCCTCCTCTATCTGAGCTCGACGCTCTACCACTCGCTGCGCGGGCGGCCGAAGCAGCTCTTTCACGTCTTCGACCACTGCGCGATCTACCTCCTCATCGCCGGCACCTACACGCCGCTGACGATCGTCACCTTGGGCGGGGCCTGGGGGTGGTGGCTCTTCGGCATCGTCTGGACCCTGGCCATCCTCGGCGTGCTCAAGGACGTCCTGCTGCGCGACCGCTACCGCGCCGTCTCGATCGTGCTCTACGCCCTGATGGGATGGCTGATCATCGTCGCCTCGCAGCCGCTCTCGCGAGCCATGCCGAGGCCGGGCATCATGCTCCTCGTCGCCGGCGGCGTCGTCTACACGATCGGCATCGCCTTCTTCGCCCTGTCGAACCGCGTGGCCCACATGCACGGCGTGTGGCACCTCTTCGTCATCGGCGGGAGCATCTTTCACTACGTCGCCGTAGTGCGCTACGTGGCGCTGCGTTAAACGACGCCGTAGCGCTCGCGCAGAACTCTGAGGTGATGGCGCTCGTGTCCGAGAATGATGTGCGCGATCGCGCGGACTGACACGGAGCTGTTGTTGGCCGTGCCGACGGTTTGCCACGCCTGGCCGGAGAATCCGCGAAACAGCGCCAGCGTCGCCGCACGCACGGCTGCGTACGCGGCTGCGATCGAGCGCATTGATCGCTCGTCGAAGTTCGAGTGGCTCATGTAGTCGTTTTCGTCGAAGCCCGGCAGCGAAGCTTTGTCGCCGCGGGCGATGGCCAAGGCGCGATAGGCGAAGACGAGCTCCCCGTCGGTAAAGTGCCCGACGACCTGCTTCACGCTCCACTTCTCCGGCGCGTAGCGGTACGCGCCCTTCTCGTCGTCGACGCGCGCCAGGAGCGCTGCCGTCTCCGCCGCCTGTTTTTCCATCGCTCCGAGGACGTCGTCTTCCGTGACGTTGCCGACGTAGCCGGCGTAGAACGGCGCGTATTCGCTCGGATCGGGCTTGGCCATCACGTCCACTCCTCTCTTCCGGTGTGTCCGGTCTTCTGCGGCACGACAGTCTCGTGCCGCGTGCGCGTGCGGTGCATCTCTTCGGTGAAGCGCGCCGCTTCGCCGCGCACATCGTCGAAGCTGGCCACGGGCGGCGGAGCGGCGGCGCGGATGCGCGCGATGTGCGCGCGATAGCGCTCGCCGTGGGCGATGGCCTGCTCGAAGCGCGCGCGGAACTCGGCGTTCGTGTCGGCGAGTTGGCGGAGGTGGCGCTTGAGATCGAGCACGCGCTCGACGTGGCTGCAGAAGTTGATGACGTCGTTCCCCGCCACGACGGCGCGGTCGGCGATCATCTCGTAGGCGCCGAAGTCAGCGACGGCGTGCATCTCCATGTCGTCGCTCACCGCCAGGCCGTCGAAGCCGAGCGTGCCGCGCAAGAGCTCCGTCGTGATGCGGCGGCTCATCGTCGCCGGCGTGCCGGGATCGATCCGCGGATATGTGCCGTGGCCGATCATCACCGCCCCTGCCTCGCTCGCCAACCGCTTGTACGGCACGAGGTCGCGCGCGAGCAGCTCCTCCTCGGACAACGCAATCGTCGTCGTGCTGTAGTGCGAATCGGCGGAGCCCAGGCCGATGCCGGGAAAGTGTTTGAGGCAGGAAGCCGTGCCGGCGGCGTGCAGCCCGCGCATGAACGCGCCGGCGAGCGTGGCCACGCGCTCGGCGTCGTCGCTGAACGTGCGGCGCTCCAGTCCTTCCGAGGCGATCTCGCCGCGGACATCGACGACCGGCGCGAGGTCGACCTCGATGTCGAGCCAGCGCAAGGCCATGCCGATGACGCGTCCGCCCCGCGCGGCAAGCGTCTCCGCGTCGGCGCCTTCGTCGAACGCTTGCGCGCTCGGAAGGCCGGGGACGAGCTTGCGCAGGCGGTCGACGCGGCCGCCCTCCTGGTCGATCACGATCACCGGCGGGCGCTTGGCGATCGACTTGATCTCCGCGATCAGCGCGCGGAGCTGTTCGGGCGAGACGATGTTGCGGCCGAACAGCACGATCGCGTACGGCGTGACGTCGCCGATGATGCGGCGCTCCAGATCGGTGAGCGCGGGGCCGGTGAGGCCGATACCGAGCAGTTGCGTTCCCATCAGTCTTCGAGCGTCTCCTTCAACTTCGCCAGCTCGTTGAGAGCCTGGAGCGGGGTCAACGCATCCAACTGCAATGCGCGCACCCTGTCGAGCACGTCCTGCTCCCGCGAGCCGAACAGGGACAGCTGGCGCGTGGCCGGCCGCGGCGTGGTGCGCGTCTCTTCGACGAGGTCGCGCTCGTGCCGCTCCAGCGTGGAGAGGATCTCACGGGCGCGCTCGATGATCGAGTGCGGGATGCCGGCCAGCTTCGCCACCTGGATGCCGTAGCTCTTGTCCGCCGCCCCCTCGACGACCTTGCGCAAGAAAATGATCTGGTCGTTCCACTCCTTGACGGCCACGTTGAAGTTGGCCACGCGCGGCTTCGTCTTCGCCAGGTCGGTGACCTCGTGATAGTGCGTGGCAAACAGCGTAATGCCGCCGCGGCCGGGCGTATCGTGGAGGTGCTCGACGATGGCCCACGCCAAGGAGAGCCCGTCGAACGTGGCCGTGCCGCGGCCGACCTCGTCGAGGATGATGAGCGACCTCTCCGTGGCGTTGTTCAAGATGTTCGCGGTCTCGTGCATCTCCACCATGAACGTCGACTCGCCGCGCGCGAGCTGGTCGGAGGCGCCGACGCGGGTGAAGATGCGGTCGAAGATGCCGAGGCGGGCTTTCGACGCCGGGACGAACGAGCCGGCCTGATTCAGAAGGACGATGAGCGCGACCTGCCGGAGATACGTCGACTTTCCGCCCATGTTCGGCCCGGTGATGATCTGGATGCCGTTGCGGTCGCGGGCGACGTCGGTGTGGTTGGGGATGAAGCGCTCGGCGGTGAGCTGCTCGATGACGGGGTGGCGGCCGTCGTCGATGCAGATCTCGACCTCGTCGGAGAGCGCCGCGCGCACGTAGCGGTGGCGGACGGCGATGGTGGCGAGCGAGGCCAGCGCGTCGACGTCGCCGGCGACGCGGCCGGTGGCGAGGATGGCCGCCGACTGCTTGGCCACCGCTTCGAGGAGCGCGTCGTACAGCCGCAGCTCGATGGCCTTCGCTTTCTCCTCGGCGCCGACGATTTTCTCTTCGAGCTCTTTGAGGTCGGGGGTGATGAAGCGCTCGGCGTTGGCGAGCGTCTGCTTGCGGATGTAGTCGGCCGGGACTTTGGCGAAGTTCGCCTTCGAGACTTCGATGTAGTAGCCGAAGACGGAGTTGAAGCGGATCTTGAGCGAGCTGATGCCGGTGCGCTCGCGCTCGCGCGCCTCGATCTGCATGAGGATCGACTTCGAGCCGTGGGCGATGGCGCGGAGCTCGTCGAGCTCGGCGTCGACGCCGGCCTTGATCGCGCCGCCGTCGCGGAGGGAGGGCGGGGGGGTGTCGTTGAGGGTGGCGACGATCTGGAGTGCGGCGGCCATGCCGCCGCTGTCGAGTTGAGCGGCGGCCTGGCCGCCGCACTCCACAAGCAGCGGCCCTTTGAGCGGCCGCATGACCTCGATCAGCTCCTGCACCGTGACCAGCGAATCCGCCAGCGTCAAACATTCCCTCGGCGTAGCGCTCCGCAGCGTGATCCGCGACGCCACCCGCTCCAGGTCCGCGATCCGCGCCAGCCGCTGCACCATCTGCTCGAGCACCGCGCGCGTCCGCGTCAGCTCATCGACCGCATCGTGCCTAGCGAAGATCGCCTCGCGCGACTTGAGCGGCCGCGTGATCCAGCGCCGCAGCGTGCGCGCCCCCATCGCCGAGCGCGTGGCGTTGACGACGCTCCAGAGCGAGGCGCGCGAGTCGAGGACCTCCAGATTCTGGAGCGTGGCGGCGTCGAGCTGCAGGTAGTCGGCGTCGTTGTCGACGCGCAGCGTCTGCACGTGGTCGAGCGGCTTGCGGTGACTCGCCGCGGCGTAGCGCAGCGCCCCGCCCGCCGCGCCGATGCGGGGGTCGTCCCCCTCCAAGCCAAACCCGCGCAGCGATTGCGTACCGAAGTGTTTTGCGAGGTAGTCGTGCGCGGCGCGCGTTTCGAAGAGCGACGGCTCGCTCTCCGTCGACGGAATGGGCACTTGAATGCCGCTTTCCCGAGGGAAGATGGCCTCGCGCGGGGTGAAACGGGCCACGTCGTCAGCGAGACGGGCGTCGCCGGCCGAGGCGTACGCGGTGACGAAAAAGTCGCCCGTGGAGACGTCGAGATACGCGGCGCCGAGGCGCTCGCCGTTCGGCACAAGCGAGAGGAGGTAACACGTCTCGCGCTCGACGATCGCCGACTCCGTCGACGTCCCGGGCGTGTAGACGCGCACGATCTCGCGCTTGACGAGCCCCTTGGCCGCCGCCGGATCCTCGACCTGCTCGCAGAGCGCCACGCGGAAGCCCTGCTTGATCAGCTTGGCGATGTAAGCGTCGGCGGCGTGGTACGGCACGCCGCACATCGGGGCCTCGTTCTCTCCCCCCTTGTGCCGCGCGGTGAGGACGAGGTCGAGCAGCGGCGCGGCGCGCTCGGCGTCCTCGAAGAACATCTCGTAGAAGTCGCCGAGGCGGTAGAAGAGGATCGCGTCCGGGACCTGCCGCTTGATCTCGAAGTACTGCTCGAGCATGGGGGTGAGTTTCATCGACAGGCTCTAGCTCTTGGGGGTGTCATTCCGAGCCGCGGAGACGGCGAGGAACCCCCTGCGTTCTGCGAGAGAGTCGCACGTCGGCAGGGGATCCTTCGCCGTCGTTGCGGCTCAGGAAGACACTAGTTTACCGGCTTCCGAATCATCAACAGTTTCCCGTCGCGTGCATCCAGCTCGACAACGACCGCTTGCTGCAACGCCGTGTGCGGCACGGCGTCGCAGAGGACGATCCAACTGCGGTGGTCGTCGGAGAGCGCCACGTGCACGGCCTCGTACCCGCGGTATTGCGGGTGTGTGCGCAATACTCGCACGGCAATCGCCCCGGCATCGTTACTCAGCACCCGTCCCCTCGGACGCGACGGGTCGCCGGCACCGCGAAGTGCAAGAAAAAGCACAACGCAGACAGCAATCCACGCCGGGTAGAGAAGCCAGTAGCGCCGCGACACTTCGGTATCATAGCCGCCCATATGTCACGCGAGGAGATCGAGCGGAAGCTCATCGAGATCGTTCGCAAGGAGAAGAGCGACATCCCCGAGGAGACGTTGAGCGCGGCCACTCCGCTCGCCGAAGCCGGTATCGACTCGCTCGACGCGCTCACGATTCTCTTTGCCATCGAGGAGGAGTTTCACGTTTCGATTCCGGACGACAAAGCGCGCGCTATGAAAACATTCGGCGATATGGTTGACATCGTCGATGAACTTGTGGGGTGAATGCAGAATGCAGAATGCAGAATGCAGAATTAGACGCGCCAGCATTCTGCATTCTGCATTCGGCATTCTGCATTCGTGATGCCGCGCGTCGCCATCACCGGCATCGGCATCATCTCTCCCTTCGGCCGCGGCAAGCGCGCCGCGGTCGAGGCGCTGCGCGCGGGCCGCAGCGGCGTGCGTCTCATCGAGTCGATCGACACCGCCGCGCTCAACTGCAAGATCGCCGGCGAAGTGCCGCGCGAGGCGCACGAGGGGCTCGTCAAAGGGAACGACCGCTTCACCCGCTTCGCGCTCATCGCCGCCGAGGAGGCGGCGGAGCAGGCCGGATTCGCGGGCGCCGGATTCGATCCGGAGCGCGTGGCCTCGATCATCGGCACCGGCATGGGCGGCTGCGAAGTCCTCGATTCCGGCTACAAGCGCATCTACGCCGAGGGGCAGCAGCGCGTGCCGCCGACCATGATCGCGTGGGGGATGTACAACGCCGCGGCGAGCGTCGTGGCCACCCGCTTCGGCGCGAAAGGGCTCGCCTACGCCGTCGTTTCCGCGTGCGCCTCGGGCGCGCACGCGATCGGGCAGGCCTTTCGCGCCATCCGCTCCGGCGAGGCCGACGCCGCGCTCGCCGGCGGCGCCGACGCGCCGCTGTCGTTCGGCTCGATCCGCGCCTGGGAGTCGATGCGCGTGCTGGCCGTCGACAACGAGCATCCCCAGGAGGCGTGCCGGCCGTTCAGCGCGGACCGCAAGGGATTGGTGATGGCGGAAGGCGCGGCGGTCTTCGTGCTCGAATCGTTCGACAGCGCCCAGCGCCGCAATCAGCCGATCCTCGGCGAGGTCGCCGGCTTCGGCATGACCAGCGACGCGGGACACATCACCGATCCGTCGCCCGACGGCGAAGCGCGCGCGATTGCCGTGGCCCTGCGCGACGGCGGATTCGCACCGGCCGACGTCGGCTACATCAACGCGCACGGCACGGCCACGCGCGCGAACGACGTGACGGAGACGAAGGCGATCAAGACGGCCTTGGGCGGCCGCGCCTACCAGGTGCCGGTGAGCTCGACGAAGTCGATGCACGGCCACGCCATGGGGGCGAGCGGCGCGATCGAGATGGCCTGTTCGCTCCTGGCGCTGAACGACGGATTTTTACCTCCGACGATCAATCTCGACACGCCCGACCCGGAGTGCGATCTCGACTACGTGGCGAACGTTGCGCGAGACGCAACGGTGCCGCTCTTTCTGTCGAATTCCTTCGGCTTCGGCGGCATGAACGGGGTCGTAGCGGTCCGGACAGTGCATGGCCTCTGATTTGCTAGCATGCCCGGCGTGATCGTCGAAAAGAAACACGTCGACAACTTCACCATCCTGTACGTCGAAGGCCTGATCAAGCTCGGCGAGTCCGCGGAGTTCTTCTCTTCGGCGCTCGAGAACGTGCTCAAGAACGAGAGTACGAACGTGATCATCGACTTCACCAAGATCGACTACATCGACTCCACCGGCATCGGCGAGTTGGTCGGCTATCTCGGCAAGTTCACCACGCAAAACCGAAAGCTGATCCTCGTCAACCCCTCCGAGCGGATCATGAAGCTGCTCAAGCTCGCCAAGCTCGACGCGGTGTTCAAGATTTACGGGACGGAGGAAGAGGCCATCTCCGCGGAGAGCGGCAGCGCGGCGGCGCGCGCTTAGAATGTGGCAGCGGCGGTATGGCCGCCGCACTCCACATGCAGCGGCTTGCAAACGTCTATCGAGGCGATCATCTCGAGTCCTTCCACACCGGCTCCATCGCCGTCGTCGATTCGCTGGGGCGGCTCCTCGCCTTCGCCGGCGATCCGTCGCTCGTGGCCTGTCTCCGTTCGGCGGCGAAGCCGTTCCAGGCCATTCCGCTCCTCGAGTACGGCGGGGCCGAGGAGTTCGACCTTTCCGGCGAAGAGATCGCGCTGACGTGCGCGTCGCACGGCGGCGAGCCGGTGCACGTGGCCACGGCCGCGGCGCTCTTGCGCAAAGGCGAGTTCGACGAGGAGGATCTCCTCTGCGGCGCGCACGAGCCGAAGGACGAGAAGGCCGCCGCGGAGCTCCGCGCGTCGGGCGAGGCGCCCTCGCCGCTGCACAACAACTGCTCCGGCAAGCACGCCGGGATGCTCCTGGCCACGAAGGCGATGGACGAGCCGAGCGCGCGCTACATCGACGCCGAGCATCCGCTGCAGGTGCTGATGCGCTCGACCGTCGCCGACTTCGCCGGGCTGACGGCCGAGGAGATTCCGATCGCCATCGACGGCTGCGGCGTGCCGGCCTTTTATCTCTCGCTCTACCGCGCCGCCTTCGCGTACGCGCGGCTCATGGCGCCGGCGATGCTGGAGCGCTACGCGGAGAGCGCCTCGAACGTGGTGGAGGCGATGACGGCGTTTCCCTACTACGTCGGCGGCGCCTGGACGATGACCACGCCGCTGATCGATGCCTTCGGCGGCGAGCTTCTTGCCAAGGAAGGCGCCGAGGGCTTTTACGCGATCGGCATCGCCCCGGAGATGGCGGCGACGTTGACCGAGCGCTTGAAGGTCAAGGATGATACGGCCGTCGCCATTGCACTGAAGATTCACGACGGGTCGATGACGCGCGGGAGGAATCCGGTGATTCTGCGGACGCTGGAGCTTCTCGGCGTGAAGGTGCCGCTGCCGCGGGAGTGGCCGGTCGTGAACGTCGTGGGAACGCACGTGGGCGATGTGAGGGCCGAATTCGAATTGAATTTTTTATGAGACGCGCACTGCTGCCATCCGCCTTCTTCCTTCTGCTCTTCGCCTGCAAGACCGTGGGAGTCTCGACGACCGCCGGTGGGTATTCCGAGGTCGAGCCGACAGTGGCCGCGGAGATGATCCTCGACAGCCAGCAGGTGGTCGTCCTCGACGTGCGGCCGGTCGAGGCCTACCGCGGTCCGGACGGGCACATTGCCGGCGCGCTCAATGCGCCGTTCGACACGATCGAGCATCAGCTTCCGCTGCTGCTGCCGTATCAGAACCAAACCGTCCTCGTGTACGGCGAGAGCTCGAACGACGGCGCCGTGGCGTCGAAGGTCCTGAGCGTGGCCGGGTTCCGCAACGTCGTGCACATTGCCGGAGGGCTGCGCTCGTGGATTGAACACGGGTACAAGACGGTTAACTCGCGGTGATGCGAAACCTTCTCGTTGCCGCCATCGCGGCTTTTCTCGCTGTTTCTCTGTCCGCCGCGTCCGCCGACGTCGCCGCGCTGAAGGACTACGCCGTCCGCGCGCTGCCGAAGTGCCCCGATCAGAAAGTGACGCTCGAGGCGGTCGACAAAGCGGGGCCGATCGGCTTCCTCCCCTACGTCCTCACCCAGACATCGAGCGACTCGACGTGCGGCCGGCAGACGACGCTGCTCTATTCGCCGCTCTCGCAGCAGGTCCTCATCGGAACGGTGATCGACCTGCCGCCGGACGCGCGCAACGTCGACGTTCGCGTGGCCGAGCGGGCCATGGAGATGCTGAAGACGCCGCTCACGGCGACGGTGGCGAAGTTCCCGCTCCCCGACCGCCTCAAGGCCACGGCGATCTTCAAGCAGACGGAGTACGGCCCCTTCGCCTATCACGGCTTCGTCGACGCCTCGGAGCGTTTCCTCGTCGTCGGCACGCGCGGCAGTCTCCTCATGCCGCCGTCGAAGACGCTCATCGGAGCGCTGAACATCCAGAACGGCGTCCGCCGCGGCAATCCGAAGGCGAAGGCGCAGATCATCGAGCTCTCCGACTTCGAATGCCCGAGCTGCCGCCGCGCGCACATGGAGATCGAGCCGATCATCGAGAAGCACCTGTCGAAGGTCGACTACATCCGCCTCGATCTCCCGCTCTTCGAGCACCACGAGTGGGCGGTGCCGGCGGCGATGGCCGCGCGCGCGATCGCCAAGGTGGCGCCGAACGAGTACTGGAAGTTCGCCGACTGGGTCTACAAGAACCAGGAGGAGATCGGCAAGCGCAAGAGCTTCGACGAGGTGATCCGCGAGTACTGCCAGGACCGCGAGATCAATTGGCCGGCGGTGGAGAAGATCTACCGCTCGCAGGCGGAGCGAAACGCGCTGATGGACCAGGTCTCGCGCGCGTTCGACAACGGCATCAACTCCACGCCGACGTACATCGTGAACGGCCAGATCATGGGCTTCGGACCGCACGGGAGCTTCACCGTGAAGGCGATCAAGGACGCGCTGGGGATCAAGTGATGTGGAGTGCGGCGGCCATGCCGCCGCTCTGACAGCGCCGGCATGGCCGGCGCACTCCACATCAGAGCCGCTTGTAGAAGACGACGGTGTCGCAGAACGAGCCGTCGGGGTCCAGCGCGTAATCGGGGATGACGCCGACGCGCGTCCACCCGGTCGACTCGTACAACCTCTCCGCGGCGTCGCCGCGCTTGGTGTCGAGCGTGAGCAGCGTGAAGCCGGCGGCGCGGGCTCTCTCTTCGATGGCGGCCATGAGCGCTCGTCCCAAGCCCCGGCCGCGGGCGCGGCGGTGGACCTGGAGCTTGGCGATGTCGGCGCGGTGCGGCTGGTTCGGCATCGGCGCGGGGAGGAGCTGCACGGTGCCGGCGATGCCCGTCGCATCGCGCGCGACGAGGACGACGACGCGCTCGTCAACGAGCCTCGTTCGCCACCACGCCTCCGTCTCCTCCTGCGTGAGCGAGTCGAGGAATCCGACCGACGCCCCGGAGGCAACGGCGTCGATGAGCAGCGCCGCCAGTTCGCGGATGTCGGACTCCGCCGCCGGCCGGGCGAGCTCCTCGATCACCTCTTCAGAACCCCACGCTGATTTTCGCCGCGTAGCTCGTGACCTCGGCGCGCGTGGCCTCGATGACGATCTTCGGCACGAGGAGCGAGAAGCGGACGCCGGCGGTGTAGCGGTTGATGTTGCTCGTGTCGGTCAGCGTAATCGTGTTCGTCGGCACGATGATCGTGCCGGTGGCGTTTGTCCGCTGGCGTCCGATCGCGCCGTACGGAGTGATCGGGCCGAATCCCTTGCTGAGGAAGAGCTCCAGGCCGTAGGTCTTGAGCTTGTACGCGTCGACGCCGCTGATCGTGGCGTAGGAGCCGCGCGCGGCGAGCTCCGGCGTCAGCGCCGAGCCGCGCACGATCGGCACGTCGATGGCGCCGCCGTAGGTTTTGACATCGCTGTTCTGCACTTTCGCGTACGTGCCCGAGACCGTGGCGAAGCCGAAGCCTTTGCTGGCCACGAGGCGCGGCACGGCCGCGTAGCCGCCGCCGGTCAGGAAGTCGCTGTTCGGCGGAACGGCGTGGCGCCACCACGAGGCGTTCTCGTCGACCTTCACGAGCGTCGCGGCCACGCCGACGTCGAAGCCGATGAGGCTCGTGGCGCGGGCCGGCTGCACGGGCGTGGCGAAGATGGCCTGCCCCATCGTGCGCGAGAACTGCGCGAACTCCTCCTGCGTCGTGGCCGGATCGAACTGGATGTCGTTTTGCGCGTAAAGCGGCAGCGCGAAAACCATCAGAAGAGCTGCGAGATGTAGTCGTTGCTGAGCAGAAACCCGGCCGGCGTGAAGGCGACGCGCGCTCCGTCGCGCCGCAGCCAGCCATCGTGTAACCCTCGTGCGATCCATTCGATGCCCTCCTCGCCACACAGGTGCACGACGTCATCGTAGTCGATCCCGGCGCTCTGCCGGAGGCTCAGGAAAATCGCTTCGCGGCGCTGCTCGTCGGGGCCTAGAACCTCGTCGAGATCCGAGAGGCGGCGGCCGGCGATGTAGCGGCCGATGTCGCGCGTGTTGGCGAAGCGGCGCTCGCCGAGAAACGAGTGCGCGGCGAGGCCGAAGCCGAAGTAGGGCTGGCGGCGCCAATAGCGGAGGTTGTGGCGGCAGGGGTCGCCGAAGTTGCTGATCTCGTATTGCCGCAGGCCGGCGTTGGCGAGTGTTTCGACGGCTTCGACGTACAGCGACGCCACGAGATCTTCGTCCGGCAGCGCCGTGCGTCCGTGCTCGACCTGGCGCGCCAGGGCGGTGCCTTCCTCGAGGTCGAGCATGTAAAGAGAGATGTGGCCGGCGCCGGAGCCGACGGCGAGATCGAGCGTCTCGCGGAATGATGCGGCGGTCTGGTTCGGCAATCCGAGGATGAGATCGAGCGAGGTGCGGATGCCGCTGGAGACGGCGTCGCCGATGGCGGCGAGGGCGCGCTCGCGCCCGTGCACGCGGCCGAGCGGACGGAGCTCGGCGTCATGGAACGACTGCACGCCGATGCTCAGGCGATTCACACCGAGGTTGCGCCAGAAGTCGATCGCGCCGGGGTCGACGTCCTCGGGGTTCGCTTCGAGGGAGAACTCGGGGTCGGGCGCACGCCGTGCGCCCCTACCGGTAGGGGCGCACGGCGTGCGCCCCAGTCGAAACGAGCGGCGCAGGGCGTCGACGACCTGCGTCAAATTCGCGCGCGACGTCCGCGACGGCGTGCCGCCGCCGAAGAAGACCGTCTCCGCCTCCTCCCCGCTCGCGCGCTCCTCGATCTCCCGCACGAGCGCCGCCGTGTAGGCGTCCTGGAGCTCGATGTTCGTCGAGACGGCGAACGGACAGTACGCGCAGTGCACGCGGCAGAAGGGGAGGTGGATGTAGATGCCGAACATCGGAATGCAGAATGCCGAATGCAGAATGCAGAATTGCGCCGCTCCCAATTCTGCATTTTGCATTCTGCATTCTGCATTTCCGCGCCCGCTATAATCGCCCGAATGTCCGACGCATCCCCGGCGCCGGCCCGCCGCGGCCGTCTCCTCTGGACTCTTCTCGGCGCGATGATCGTCGTCGGCCTTTTGCCGCTGGTGATCTCGCACTACGTCCTCATCGGCATCAACCGCGACTCGCTGGAGACGCTGGAGAAAAAGTACCTGACGCGCTCGGGGGTCAGCATCGCCACCGACGTGCAGACGACGCTGGCCAGCAACACCCAGCAGCTCGCCAAGATCGCGGCCTCGGTGCGGGCCATGAAGCGCGCGCTGCCGGCGGGCACCGATCCGTTCGCGTACGCCGCGCAAACGAACATCATCAGCGACTACATCACGCCCGACGGCGAGATTCTCGGATTGCGCATTCTCGACCGCAGCGGCAAAGGCGCCGAGGCCGTGCCGCCGAAGCTCGACAGCGCCGTCGTGCAGGAGCTCGACCTCGCCCTCGTCGCGGCGGCGCAGGGGCAGCCGTACACCGGCACGTTCCAGTACCTCACCGCGCTCAACCAGCCGGTCGTCGTCGTGGCGGTGCCGATCAGCGACGAGAATCAGGTCATCGGCAGCGTGGAGGGGATCATCAGCCTTCGCCGCATCACCGAGCGCATTCGCGAAGAAGGGAAAGGCGACGTCACGGCGTTTCTCGTCGACCGCAACGGCAAGGTGCTGATCCACAGCGAGCCGAGCGTCGACGTGCGCCGCCCGGAGATGGGCGGTTTGAAGATCGTCGCGGATTTCATGAAGGCACCGCAGCGGCTGACGGAGTCGTACGAGGAGACCCGCGACGGGCGGCCGACGAAGATGCTCGGCACGGTGGCGCCGGTGATCCGTCCGGACTGGGGGGTGGTGGTGGAGAAGCCGGAGCGCAGCGCCTTCGCCTCGGTGGCCAAGATGATCAAGGCCACGATCTCCTGGAGCTCGCTGGCGCTGGCGCTGGCCATCGCCGCGGCGGTCGTGTTCGCGGCGTGGATCGCCCGGCCGATCCGCGCGCTGGCCGACCGGACGCGCGAGGTGGCCGCCGGCAATTACGGGCAGCACGTGGAGGTGAAGGCGAAGAACGAGATCGGCACGCTGGCCGACAACTTCAACGCCATGTCGGACGCGATCGGGCAAGCGATCGAGCAGCTCAAGAAGGCGGCGCACGAGAACAATCTCCTCTTCATCAACTCCGTGCGCATGCTCGCCGCGGCCATCGACGCCAAGGACCCCTACACGCGCGGCCACTCCGAGCGCGTGGCGCGGTATTCGATCGGCATCGCCAAGAATCTCAGTCTCTCCGAAAAGGAGATGCGCAACCTCCGCATCAGCGCGCTCCTGCACGACGTCGGGAAGATCGGCATCGACGACCGCATCCTCCGCAAACCGGGCGCGCTCAACGACGACGAGTTCGAGGTGATGAAGCAGCACCCGGTAAAGGGGGCGGCGATCATGAGCGGCGTCGCCCAGCTCATCGACATCATCCCGGGGATGAAGTACCACCACGAGAAGTGGAGCGGCGGCGGTTATCCCGACAGCCTCGAAGGGGAGCAGATCCCGATGCAGGCGCGCATCGTGGCCATCGCCGACACGTTCGACGCCATGACCACGAACCGGCCGTACCAGAAGGCGATGGAGCTCGGGTACGTGGTGGAGAAGATCAAGAGCTTCGCCGGGACGCGCTTCGACCCGCGCGTGGTGGACGCGTTCGTGCAGGCGGTCAAGCGCGGCGACATCGTGATCGACGAGCAGGTGAGAGGCGCCGCCTAGCTTGTTTCAGCAGATCCTTCTCGAGCTTTTGCAGTCGATCGACGGGTCGCTCGGCGCGCTCTTTCTCGATTGGGAGGGAGAGAGCGTGGAGGCGATCACGGAGCGGCCGTTCGACGCCGACGACCACGACCTCCGCGTCATCGGCGCGTACCAGGGGATTTTCCGCACGCAACTGCGCAAGCTGTGCGAGTCGATCGACGTCGGGCATCCGATCCGCTTGAAGATGGAGTTCGAGAAGACGACTGTGCTGACGTGCGATCTCAAGGATGGCTATTACCTCGTGCTCGTGGTCGAGTCCGCGACGAACGAAGGGGTGGCCTGGCGGCAGCTCGAACGCTGCCGGCACAGGCTGCTGGCCGAAATCTAGCAATGAAGCGCGGACTCGTTCTCCTCCTGCTCTGCTTCGCGGCGTGCCACCGCGCCACGCCCCCCGCCCGCCCGGCCGCCCCCGGCACAGACGAGGTGAGGACGATCGACACGACGCCCCCCCAACCCGCCGCGCTGCAGCCCCCGCCCGTGCTGACGGATGAGGCGCCGCCGCCGAAGAGCACGGTGGGACAGATGACGATGGATGCCCCTCCCCCGCCCACGCCGCAGGACGAGGCGGTGCGCGCGTCGCTGCCGTTCTCGCCGGCCATCGGTCTCGACCCGGTGGATGGGCAGAAGATCTCGATCCGCGCCACGACGCCGACGTTCGAGATCAAGGGCCGCGTCTACTACTTCTCGTCCGAGGCGAACAAGCGGACGTTCATGGCCAACCCCACGCCGTACCTGCACGGAGTGTTCGCGCTGCCGAAGGGGTAGAGGGGGTCAGGTCTTCAGTTTCCAGTTTCTTATTTGCAGGCAAATAAGAAACTGGAAACTGAAGACCTGACCCCCGCGCGCAGCACCTCCGCCACGCCCCATGCTTGTGCCGCGCAGCCGCGCGGCGTGTAGGGTGGCTCGGCGTCGAAGACTTCGCTGATCGTGCCGATGCAGGCGTCGGCGAGGTGTGGTTGGAAGCCGTCGAGGAAGCGGCGCGCGCCGGCGAGGTCTTTGGGGTGCACCTTCAGCCAGGCGTCGATGAAGGGACCGATGAGCCAGCTCCACACCGTCCCCTGATGATAGGCGGCGTCGCGCGCGCGGAGGTCGCCGTCGTAGGCGGGCTTGTAATCGGGATCGCTGCGGGCGAGGGAGCGGAGGCCGACGGGCGTGACGAGCTCACGCTCGACCACCTCCACGATGCGGGCCCAGCGCGCTTCGTCGAGCACGGGGAAATCGAGCGAGATGGCGAAGATCTGGTTCGGGCGCAGCGACGGGTCGCCCAAGACGTCGTAGAGGTATTGCCCGTCCTCGTACCAGAAGAGCTCATTGAACGAGCGGCGGCAGCGGTCGGCCAAATCGTCGATGCGGTGCGCGTTCGCTTCGTCGCCTTCCATGAGGAGCAACTGTTCGAGGATGCGCAGCGCGTTGTAGTAGAGCGCGTTGATCTCCACGGCCTTTCCGCGGCGCGGCGTGACCACCCAACCGTCCACCTTCGCGTCCATCCAGGTGAGCTGGTATCCCTCTTGGCCTTGCGACAAGAGGCCGTCCGCGGGATCGACGTGAATGTTGAACCTCGTGCCGCGGACGTGGTGGTCGACGATGTCGAGGAGGCGCGGGATCATGGCGCGCACGGTCTCGCGGTCCTGCGTGGCGCCGAGGTAGCGCCAGATGGCGTGGAAGAACCACATGGTCGCGTCCGCGGTGTGATACAGCCCGCCGTGCTCCCCCTCCGGAAAGAGATTCGGAATCAGGCCGTCGCGGATATACGAGGCGAACGTGCGCAGGATGTTGCCGGCCTCGCGATGGCGCCCCGTGACGAGCGTCAGCCCCTCGAGGCTGATCATCGTGTCGCGGCCCCAGTCGGTGAACCAGTGATAGCCGGCGATGATCGTGCGCGGCTCGTCGCCGGCGGCGCGGACGCGCGCTTCATCGGCGACGCGCGTGTGGGGATGGATGATGAATTGGTCGGCGGCGAGGACGAGCTGCTCGTCGCGCTTGGCGATGCCGAGGAGGCGCAGGCGGCGCTCGTTCTCCGCGTCCCAAATGTCCTCGAACGGCAGCGTACGCACGACGTCCCACGATTCGACCGAGGCGATGAAGCCGGCGTCGTCACCGGGATTGAGCTCGAATCGCATCACGCCCGGACTCCAGAGCGCGCCTTCGTGCTCGTAGCCGCGGCTGCGCTCGACGCGATAGAGCACGTGGTCGAACGTCCGCTCGCTCCGCTCGAGCTGCGCGTTGCGGCCGAAGAGCTTGAGACGGAGCTGCGGATATTTGCCGCAGCCGTCGTCGAGGTCGAATTCGCCGTCGCCGCTTTCGCTGATGCTCCATGTTTTCGACACGCTCTCCGTCACGAGCCCCTCGTGCGGACGGAAATGCAGCGACGGGCGGAGCTGCAGCGTCAGTCCGGGAGGCCCTTCGAGGAGGCGGTAGCAGACGTACGTCGAGTTCTGCACGTGCGGCATGACCATCCGCTTCTCGATGCGGATGCCGTTCTTCGAATAGCGCCACACCGGGAGGCCGCGCTCGAGCACGAACTCCTCGAGGAAATCGGGCTCCGGCCAGTTGACCTCGCGCTTCCCGTGCTCGTCGGCGCTCAGGCGGAAACAGATGCCGGGGCCGCTCAAGACTTCCTCGAGGTGATTGAACATCATGGTGCGGCCGAGCGGCGCGCGCAGCGCGGCGATGAGGATGCCGTGGAAGCGCCGCGACGACACGCCGCCGAGCGTGCCGGAGGCGTAGCCGCCGAGGGCGTTGGTGATCAGCCACTCGCGCGTGATGAGGTGCTCGGTTGCGTCGCCGCGGTGCCAGCCGGGCTGAACGGGAGTTGCCGTGGTCTGCTGTGTGGGCATCAGGCGCGATGCGTGCTGAACTTATGCCTGCGAAAAGGGGCGCCGTCCCTCCGACATCGAAATGGGCGTTCGAGTCTGAAACGCGTCGGGCGAGTTTCTTGGTGGAAGGACGGCGCCGCGTCCGGAGGATAACACCGCTACCGTAACAGCTCCATCACCGCGAGCGTCATCGCCTTCACGGCCCCGCGCAGCGTCGCCTCCGGCACCGGCGCGAACTGCGACGAGTGCAGCGACGGCAATCGCTGCCCTGACGCGAGGCGCGCCGGATCGACGGCGCCGACGTTGAGCATCGTCGTCGGGATCTTTCCGCCGAGGCCGAAGCGGCCGAAGTCCTCGCTGACCATGAGCGGGTCGATCTTCATCACGCTCTTCTCCCCCATTCCCGCCGTCAGCGCCTTCGCCACGCGCTCGGTCAGCGCGGGATCGTTGTACGTGGCGTCGACCGACTCCCCTTTCAGCACTTCGACGACGGGCATGCGGTCTTTCGGTACGCCGGCCGCCATGGCCACTCCGTTGGCGATGCGCTCGATCGACGCGAGCACGCGCTGGCGCACCTCCGGCTTGTACGTGCGCACGGTCATGAAGAGCTGCACGTCGTCGGGGATGACGTTGCGTTTCGTGCCGCCGTGGATGGAGCCGACGGTGACGACGGCGGGGTCGAGCGGCGAGTCTTCGCGGCTGACGATGGTCTGCAGGGCGTTGATGAACTGCGCGGCCATGACCACGGGGTCCTTCGTCGATTGCGGCGACGCGCCGTGCCCGCCGAGGCCGCGGATCGTGACGTTCACGGAGTCGGCGCTGGCCATGAAGTAGCCGGGGAAGTAGCCGATGACGCCGGCCGGCAGCCCGGCGTGGTCGTGAACGGCGATCGCATAGTTCGGCGTCCCGAACCGCGAGTACAAGTCATCCTTCAGCATCGCCTCGGCGCCTTTGACGACTTCCTCCGCCGGCTGCCCGACGAGCATCACCGTGCCGTGCCACTTGCTCTTCGTCTGCGCGAGCACTTTGGCGGTGCCGAGGAGCGTGGTGATGTGGATGTCGTGCCCACACGCGTGCATGACGCCGGCGTTCTTGCTGGCGTACTCGAGGCCGGTCTGCTCGGTAACGGGGAGAGCGTCCATGTCGCTGCGCACCAGCACCGTCGGGCCGTTGCCGTTCTTCATCACGGCCACGACGCCGTAGCACGTCGCGTTCGCGTCGTCGTATTTGCCGACCTTCTCGTTCACCGTAAAGCCGAGAGCGCGGAGCTGCGAGGCCAGAAACGCGGAGGTCTTCGCCTCCTGCATCGACAGCTCGGGCGCGGCGTGGAGCTGCTGATACGTGGCGAGGAGCGACGACATCTCCGCGTCGATGAGCTGATCGATCGACTGCGCGGAGAGCGGCGCGGCGGCGAGGAGGAGCGCGAGGAGGAGGCGTTTCATGGCGGCGCGAAGCTTAGCAGGCTGCCGCGCCGCCATGACCCGCGTGAGATTACTTGCCGTAGAGGTCCTTGCGGCCGTTGATGTCGTCTGCTTCGAGCGAGCGCGGGCTGAAGTCGCACGCGGCCACGGAGGGGTACATCGTGGCGCCGCCGACGCTGGAGTGTCCGAGGCCGATGATGTGTCCGGTCTCGTGCGTCATGATGCCGTCGATGTCGTACTCGCCGCTGCAGCCGTTCGACTCGCGCGACGACGTGTAGTCGAACTTCTGGTTCGTGTAGACGTCGGCGTCATCGATGGTATAGCTGCTGCCTTCCTGGTGGTAATAGCCCGTGAGCGTGGCGGCCAGGCAGGTGCCGGTGCAGATGTTGCCGTTGGTGTGCAGCATGATGATCGGCGGCGGCGTGCCGCGGACGGCGGACGACGAGGTGGAGCTGGAGCTGATGATGTTCCACGCTTTGATGGCGTTGACGACGGCCGTCACGCCGCCGTCGCTGTCGGTGATCGTGGAATTGCCGGTGTTGTTCACGCGGACGGTGACGGGCGTCGTTTTCCAGCGGCGCCGCGGCGAGAGGAGCGTGTAGGCCAGCGCGGGCGACGCGGAGGCGCAGACGATGAGCGCGACGAAGCCGAGAGCGAATGTCTGTTTCTTCATGGTCATCCTCCTCCTTCATTAGTTGCGGCGGTCGATGGGTCCGATGGTGCGGCCTTCGCGCGCGGCGACGGCCATCTCTTCGAACTCTTTCATTTCCATGAGCGGCCGCGGCTGCATGCGCGGATGACCGCCTTCCAGGCGCTCGTCGCCCTGCTTGACCGGGTCTTCGCTCAGCGTCTCGATGCCGCGCGGTCCCGGCTCCTTGTGCACGAGGTACTTGCCCTGGTTGTAGGCGTGGATGCGCCAGTCGTCGCTGCCGTCCCACTTCGTCAGCATGAGCACGACCTGCTCGCCCTCGCGGAGCTCGGGGAAGCCGATGGCCTGCTGGGTGTATTCGCCGACGGTACCGCCGGCTTCGCGGACCATGAGGACGTCCGGACCGGTGGTCTCGCCCATGTAGCGCTGCACGCGGACGGTGGCGTAGCTGAAGATGGTGTCGTGCGCGTCATTCCACGCGCTGTAGACACCGACGACCTGGCCGCGGACGATGAGGGTGGCCTCACGGGCG
This sequence comes from Thermoanaerobaculia bacterium, assembly GCA_036522835.1. Lineage (GTDB taxonomy): Bacteria > Acidobacteriota > Thermoanaerobaculia > Gp7-AA8 > Gp7-AA8 > DATDFB01. The sequence goes on from DATDFB010000228.1 coordinate 25,005, forward strand.
ACCTGGTCGAACGGCAACTGGATGAACTGCGACGCGGAGAGCGGAACCGAGGCGGCCAGAAGCACGAGAACGGGCATGAGTCTACGTAGCATTCAATTCCTCCTCTTGAAGATTTCGTCCGCGCATATGTCCGAAATCCGGACCAGGTCCCTCGTTTTCGTAAGATGCTGATCTCGCAGAGCTTCGGCATTATGGCCGCGCGCGAAGATGGATCATCTTTTGCGCCGAGGCGCCAAGTTTGACCCGACTGCGGATCAGAAACCGCTCACGCCTGTGCGGCCGACTCCCCCGTCAGCTCCGACGCCAGCGCCACCTGGTTCTTCCCGTTCTTCTTCGCGAAGTAGAGCGCGGCGTCGGCGCGGGAGATGAGATCGGTGCTCGTCGCGCCGTCGTGTGGATAGACCGCGACGCCGACACTGATCGTCACGCGCAGCATCCGATCGATCTGCACGATGGGGAACTCGCGGCGCTCGATCAGCTCGCGCATGCGGTTGGCGGCGTCCTTGGCGGAGCCTTGCGGCGTGTCGGGGAAGATGATGGCGAACTCCTCGCCGCCGTAGCGCGCCACGACGTCGCTTTCGCGCGCGTTCGTCATCAGCTCCTCGACCAGACCTTTCAGAATCTCGTCGCCGACGGGGTGCCCGAAGGTGTCGTTCACGCGCTTGAAGTTGTCGATGTCGAGGATGGCCAGCGCGAAGTCGTGGCCGCTGCGCGCGTGGCGGTTCACTTCCTTCGACAGCGCTTCCTGGAAGAAGCGGTGGTTGTACGCGGGCGTCAGGCCGTCGATGAACGTCAGGCGGCGGATCTCCTCGTACTGCTGCGCCGACTGCATGGCCGTCACCGCCTGCGCGGCGAAGATCTCGAGGGTTTGCACTTTCTCGATCGTCGGCACGCGCCGGTCGTGCGGGTCGCGCACGGAGAGGTAGCCGACCATCTGGTCGCCGCTCATGAGCGGCACGAGCAAAAGGTCGTTCTCGTGCCATTCGTCCGGCCGGTGCGACACGTCCTCGGGGCGCACGAACACGCCGTGCTCGCTCTGCCGCAGCGCCGTGTGCGAGACGAAGAACGAGTTCGAGACGCGGAACTCCTGGTTGAAGAACGGCGTGATCTCCGACGACGACACGCGCTTCTTCCGCATCTCGTGCCACACCTCGTCCAGGCCGGCGTGGGCGCGGCGCTCGAACGCGTCGTGCTTGGCGTCGTAGATGGCGAAGACCACGCCGTCGAAGCCGAGGGCGTGGCGGACGGCCTGGGCGATGCGGGTGAGCATGGCGTCGAGGTCGAACGAGCCGATCAGACTGTTCGCCGTCTCCAGGATCGTCGCCGTCGTCGCCGCCTGCGCCTCGAGGAGCGATGTCTTCTCCCCCATCTCGCGCCGCAGCAGTTGGTCCTGCAGGGAGAGCGCGGTCTGATTGACGAGCAGCGTGAGGAAGTCGAGGCTGCCGCTGCGCAGGATCGACGCATCCTCCGTTTCGTACATCAGCACGCCGTAGATGACCTCCGCGGTCTGGATGCCGATCAGCACCTGAATGGCGCGGCCGTCCGACAACGGGAACTTGCGCATCTCGTTCTGGAACACGAACGCGCGGCTCGGCGCCGACTGCGCGAGGCCGCGCTCGTCGACCCAGCGGAGGATGTCCTGATCGGTCGGAAGGCAGTCGCCGTGGCGGTAGACCGTGCCGGGGACGTCGGGATTCGCCTCCCACGTCACGATCGCGCAGGCCTTCAGCTTGGCTAGTTGCCCGAGGAGCGCGACCATGCGCCGCAGCGTCTCCTGGTCGCCGTCGGCGACGAGGATCTTCGTCGCGCTCTCGGCGAGGATGGACAGCTCGCGGTTGCGGCGGAGGAGCTCCGCGTTGCGGCGCCCGGCGTCGACTTCGTTGCGCAGCGCGTAGGCGACGATGAGCACCGGCACGAAGGCGATGGCGAATCCGACCAGGCCGAAGACGCGATAGGCCATGACCTCGGCGACGACGATGGGCGTGACGACGAGGAGCACGCGCGCTTCACTCATGAGGATGCGCCGGACGTCGATGGCGTCGGCGCGGCCCTGGAGATAGAGCTTCGCGGCGGTGAACCCGAGGTGCGCGAGGAGATAGCCGACGAGGAGGAGGACGTAGCCCGAGACCTTCGCCATCATCGGCGCGGCCGCAGCGACGGCCGAGGTGTAGAGCAGCGCCACGACGTAGTACGACAGCGCGAGCTCCGCGGCGCCGGAGAGCGAGCGGAGACGGAAGCGCCGCGCGGCGATGTCTTCGTAGAGGTTGTAGAGCACGGCGCCGACGAAGACCGCCACGAGCGCGACGGCAGGGTCGTGCAGCAGCAGGATCGCCGCGAGCGCCACGGCGGCCTCGAAGCCGATCGACGTGTCGTCCGTCTGCACGCGCAGGAACGAGGCGATGGCCACGAGCGCGGCGAACGATGCCGCGGCCTCGGCGAACGCCGGCGTCCGCGTGAACGCGGTCGCCGCGACGACGGCGAGCGCGATGAGCGTCGTCGCGATCGCAAAGGCGCGGAAAAGCGATGGGCGGGGCACGGGCGAACGGCGATTATAGGACGGTAAACCTAATGAATCGTTGGAAATCGACCGATTGAGGCGATGTAAACGGTTACTACGGCATAATCGGCCGGAATGTCGCAGTGGGAAGTCGTCATCGGCCTGGAAGTGCACGCGCGGCTGCTCACCGCGACCAAGATTTTCTGCGCCTGCGCCACGGCGTTCGGCGCGCCGCCGAACACGAACGTTTGCCCCGTCTGCCTCGGCTATCCAGGCGCGCTGCCGGTGCTGAACCGGCAGGCCGTGGAGCTCGCCGCGCGCGCGGCGCTGGCGACGGAGTGCGAGGTCCACGAGCAGTCGGTCTTCGCGCGCAAGAACTACTTCTACCCCGACCTGCCGAAGGGCTACCAGATCTCGCAGTTCGACAAGCCGCTGGCCACCGGCGGCCGCATCGGCGACGTGCGCATCCGGCGCATCCACATGGAAGAGGATGCGGGCAAGTCGATTCACCACGGCGACGTCTCGTGGGTCGATCTCAACCGCGCCGGCGTGCCGCTCGTGGAGATCGTGTCGGAGCCCGACGTCCGCTCAGCCGAGCACGCCACGCAGTACCTCACGCGTCTGCGGCAGATCCTGATGTACACCGGCGTCTGCGACGGGAACATGGAGGAAGGCTCGCTGCGCTGCGACGCCAACGTCTCCGTACGCCGCGCCGGCGAGGAGCTCGGGACGCGGACGGAGATCAAGAATCTCAATTCGTTCCGCTTCCTGCGCGCGGCGGTGGAGTTCGAAGTGGCGCGGCAGATCGGCGTGCTCGAAGGGGGCGGCACGATCGATCAGGAGACGCGCCTGTTCGATCCGGCGAGCGGCGAGACGCGCGTGATGCGCTCGAAGGAAGAGGCGCACGATTACCGCTACTTCCCCGATCCCGACCTGCTGACGCTCGCGGTGGAGCGCGCGATGATCGACGATGTCGCGCGCGCGATCCCCGAGCTGCCACACCAGCGCGCGGCGCGGTATCGGCGCGAGTTCGAGCTGAGCGAGAAAGACGCCGAGGCGCTCGTGGCCGAGCGCGAGCTCGCGGAGTACTTCGAGGCGACGGTCCTGGCCGCCGGCAACGCGCGCGCGGCGGCGAATTGGGTGCGCAACGAGGTGCTGCGCGTGCTCAACGAGCAGCGCCTGGAACTGCGCGATTACCGCGTCACGCCCGCGATGCTCGGGCGTTTGATCAAGCTGATCGACAGCGGCGCGATCGGCGGCAAGGCGGCGAAGGAGATCTTCGACGACATGTCCGCCACCGGCGACGCGCCCGAGGCCATCGTGGAGCGCAAAGGCCTCGGGCAGATCAGCGATCCCGGCGCGATCCGCGAGGCCGCGCTGCGCGTCATCGAGCGCAACGCCGCGCAGGTCGAGCAGTACCGCGGCGGGAAGGCGCAGGTCTTCGGGTTCCTCGTCGGACAGTTGATGAAGGAGACGCGCGGCAAGGCGAAGGCGGATCTGGCGAACGAGATTTTGCGCGAGCTACTCGGGTGAGTTGGGCGCACGCCGTGCGCCCCTACCGGCCGGATTGGTAGGGGCGCACGGCGTGCGCCCTCAGGATCTTGTCCAACTTCGGATACTGCGCGTCGAGATAGGCGTTGCCGCCGCGCAGCAGCGGCTCCTGCTTTCCGCCGCGCATGCCGCCGCCCGATTCCTCGCCGTAGCCGCCGTAGAGGCGGTCGACGACGTCCATCCCCGATACGACGCGGCCGAACGGCGCGAAGCCGTCGGCGTCGAGGCGGGTGTTGTCGGCAAGGTTGATGTAGACCTGCGTGAGGCGCGTGTTCGGCCCGGTCATCGCGAACGCAATCGTCCCGCGCACGTTCGACTGCTTCACCGGATCGTCCGGAATCGGCCTCCACCGCGCGTTCCCCGCCGGGTCGCCGGCAATGCCGAACTGCGCGATGAAGCCGCGGCGCACGCGGAAGACGCGCGAGTCGTCGAAGAAGCCGGCCTGCACGAGCTCGTAGAAGCGCTCGGCGCCGTGCGGCGCCCAGGCACGGTGCACTTCCACGACGAACGAGCCCTGCGTCGTGTCGATCCGTACGGAGATCCGTGGAGGACAGGCACTCTTGCCTGTCCTTGGCGGCGGGGGGACAGGCAAGAGTGCCTGTCCTCCACCGAAGATCGCCAACACAAGCGCCGCGGCGATCATTGCTTCTTGTACTCCGCCGGAATCGCGAACGTCGCCTTGGTCGTGCTCACCTTCTTGATGTCGTGCACCTCGATCGTCGACGTCGTGCTCGACTCTTTCCCGTTCGCGCTCTTCGTCCGGAGCGTCGTCACCTCCTTCAACGGAAAGCCTTTCACCGTCGACGAGGCCATCGACTCCAGGATCTTGTCGATGTCCGGAATCCCGGTGCGCACCGACTGGCCGGCGAAGATCGAGGCCGCCGCCTCGGAGAGCTGCTCGGTACGCCACGACTCGCTCAGCATCGTCAGGTGCACCGTGAACGTATCCATCGTCACGTCGAAGCTCGTCTCCACCGCCCATTTCCGCGTGGCGTAACCTTCGATCACGCCGCCGTCGCCGAGGTCGCGCGTCGTCGTCTTCGTGTTGGCGACCTTGACGTCCATGCCCACCAGGTCGGCCGCCGACATCGTCATGTACGTCTTCTTCGCCGGCTGGAGAATCGTCAGCGTCTTCCCTCCGTCGGTGGTGAGCATCACCGCGCCGTTGTCCATCTCCAGGCGGACATTCGCGCCGTCCGCGACGACGCGGCCGCTCGTGCCGGCGGAGCTTTTCAAGCTGTAGGACATGCCGGCGGCGGCGTTGACGGCCACGAACAGCAGCAGCGCGAAGACTTTTTTCATGCGCACATCATGTATGATTTGCCGCGTCCCCGGTGCCACTCGATCCCTTCGCAATTCGAATGACTTAGGAGGTCTACCTTGCGATCCCTTGGCAGAATGTGGCTAGTGACCACGGCCGTCCTGCTGCTCATCAGCGGCGCGGCATACGGCTCCGGCTTTTCTCTCTTTGAACAGGGCGCGAAAGCGACGGCGATGGGCGGTGCCTTCGCCGCAACGGCCGACGACCCGTCGGCGATCTTCTACAACGTCGCCGGCATCGCCCAGCAGCGCAAGATGGCCTTCATGGTCGGCGGCACGGCCATCAACTTCTCCAACGAGTTCCGCGGCGATCCGAACGATCCACTGACCTCCGGCGCCACCGCCAAGTACCGCGCGCACACGTTCGTTCCGCCGAACGCGTACTTCATCGCGCCGATCGGCAGCAATCTCACCTTCGGAGTGGGCGTGATGACGCCGTACGGCCTGCGCACGAACTGGCAGGAGCCGTGGGTCGGCCGCTTCATCTCGCGCGACGCTAACGTGAAGGTGCTCTCGGTCGAGCCGGCCGTGGCTTGGCAGACCTCCGACGGCCGCTTCGCCGTCGGCGTCGGCGCCGAGTACCGCCGCTCGCACATCGTCCTCAACCGTAACAACGCCGCGTTCAACCCCTTCAACGGGCAGATCTCCGATACGGCCAACGCCTTCCTCAACAGCGACTGGGACAGCACCTGGCTGTGGAACGCCGGCATCCTCTTCAAGCCGAGCGACGCCTTCCGCGTCGGTGTCTCGTATCGTCCGGCGTCGCACATCGACTACACCGGCGACGCGCACTTCACGCAGATCCCGACGAACACGCCGCTCGACGTCCTGGTGGCCGCGCAGTTGCCGCCCGACCAGAGCATTTCGACGACGATCAACTTCCCGGCTGTCCTCTCCGCCGGCATCGCCACCTCGGCGATCGGCCACGGCTGGGACCTCGAGGCCGACATCACCCACACGACCTGGAGCGAATTCGAGTCGCTCGCCGTCACGTTCGGCACGACATCCGCGCTGAACTTCACCCGCCCGCAGAACTGGCACGACACGTACTCGTACCGCCTCGGCGCGAACAAGAAGGCCAGCGAGAACTGGGACGTTCGCCTCGGCGCGGTGTATGACGAGAACCCGCAGCCGGTCGAGGGTGTCGGGCCGCTGCTCCCCGACTCCGACCGCATCGGCGTCAGCTTCGGCGTTGGTTACCATCGCGGGCCGTGGTTCATCGACCTCACCGAGTTCGTGCTCCATTTCAAGACCCGCGGCACGAACGGGCAGAGCAGCGACAACTTCAACGGGACGTACAGAACGGACGCGAACCTGATCAGCGTGAATCTGGGCTATCGGTTTTAGCGCCGGAGTGACCACAAAGGAGAACCAATGACTCGCATCAGAAGCTTTGCACGCATTGCCGCGGCGATGACGATCATCGCGGCGCTCGCCGTTCCGAGCTTTGCCGCGCGCGGCTCGGCAGATTTCACCCGCTTCGTGGCCATCGGCGACAGTTACGGCGCCGGCTTCGAAGCAGGCTCGCTGAATCAGCGGCACCAGCCGTTCGGATGGCCGGCCATCATCGCCCGCCAGGTCGGCTTGCAGATTTGTTCGCCGACGGCGTCGGCGGCCGACAACTGCTTCGCCATCCCGTTCATCAGCAACCCCGGCCTGCCGGGTGGTGAGCTCGTCTTCAACGGCTCGACGCTCGTGACCGTCCCGGGCTCGGGCGCGCCGCTGATGCTCGGCTTCGGCCGGCCGTACAACAACCTCTCCGTGCCCGGCTATACGGTCGGCGCGGTGCAGGCGCTCACCGGCGCCGAGCCGACTTCCGGTCTCGGCCAGGTGATCCTGCGCGGCCTCGGCACCGAGGTCGATCAGGCGCTGCTGCTGCACCCGACGTTCATCGCCATCTGGATCGGCGGCAACGACTTCCTCGGCGCCGTGAGCGCGGGCGATCCGAACAAGCTCACGCCGTCGGCGACGTTCGCCGCGCAGTACAAGGCGATGCTCGACAAGCTCACCGCGGGCGCGCCGCAGGCCGGCATGGTCCTCGGTACGCTGCCGGCGAACTTCACCGCCGCCCCGCTCACCGCGCGGCTGCCGTCCGTGGCATTCGATTCGAACTTCCAGCCGATCATCGTCGGCGGCAATCCGATTCCGCTCTTTTACCTCCCGGCCGGCGCGACCACGCCGGCGCCGGTGCCGGCGGGAAGCATCTTCCTGCTGTCGTCGCTCTCGCGCTATCAGCAGGGCTTCGGCCTCCCGAAGGTTCCTCCGTTCAGTGCTCTGCCGCACGCAGGCGAGCCGCTGACCGACGCGGAGATCATCACGCCGGCCGAGCAGGCCGTCTTCGCGCAACGCATCGCCGACTACAACGCCACGATCCTGGCCGAGGCGAGCGCGCGGCAGATTCCGGTCGCCGACATCAAGGGTCTTTTCGACCGGATCACGAAGCCGCAGGTCTTCGGCGGCGTGACCGTGACGAACACCTGGATCAGCGGCGGTCTCTTTAGCAACGACGGCGTGCACCCGACCGACATCGGCTACACGCTCTTCGCCAACGAGTTCATCAAGGCCATCAACAGCGGCTACGACACCGACATCCCGCTGGCCTCGGTTTTCGCGACGTTCCAGAACAACGGCCAGTTCACCGGCTTCGGCGACAACAACGGCTACGCCATCGTCGATCCGGAGGCCGCGAGCGCGATGACCTCGGTTCTCAACAGCGCGTCCATCCCCGCCCCCGCGCCGCCGCGACGGCGCACCGCACACCACTAAAACACTTCGGGCCGCCCGGTTGGGCGGCCCGATTCGTTTCTATCGTTAGGAAGGCTACGCGGCAAAACATGAATCAGGCGGCGATCGAGCGGCGGGCTTTGCCAACCAACGCCGCCGGCCGTGCCGGCTAGGTTCCGGCCGGCCTTCCGCGCGGCGACGGCTTGGAGATGTCGATCATGGCCATGCGCTCCTTCTCGTCGTACCAGCAGTGGAAGCGCTTGATGCCCGGGACTTCGATGTCGTAGGCACGGAAGAAGCTCGGCACGTGCAGCGAGGTCGACTTGTCGGACTGGCGGATGCGCGCGGCGCCTTCCTCTTTCTTTTCCAGCGGACGGATGCCGATGACCTTCCGCTTCTTGTCGTAGTAGAGGTTCGCGCTCGACTTACCGCGCAGGCGCAGCGCCGAGGCGACGGGAGATGGCAGACGGATCAGCCGCGACTGCACGATGGTCGCGGACGAAGGACGTTCCGACTCCTGCTGCGGCTCCCATTTCTCAAATGCCATGCTCCGACTCCTCACCCACCACGGACCACTTCGGCTGCGTGATGCTGATCATAAAAGCAGTCGTGATAATGTCAACAATTAACGGCACAGGTTTGGCCTCGGATAAAACTCCGTTGCGACAAAGTTTTATTCTTAGTTATTTGAACGAAAACGCAAACTGCTGACGGGATTTGACTTAGGGCAAATGAGGGCCTTGGGACGGCAGGAGTTTCAACGTCACCCAGCGCTCGCCGGCCACGAATTGCCCGCCGAACGGGCCGTCGGCGCATCCCTGCATCCGGCGCAGCCAGAGCGACACGCGGTTGCCGGCGTCGTTGCCCCACTTCGAACAATCGCCATAGAAATAGATGCCGTCGCCGCCGGGGCGCGCCTGAAACTCGAACATGCCGATGTCGGTGGACTCGTCGAAGTCTTCGCTGTCCGGCTTGGCGGTTTTGCGGCGATGGCGGATCTCGACGCCGAGCTGTCCGTAGCCGCTGACGTCGAAGCCGGCGATCTCGACGTAACCGTTCATCGACCAGGAGAAGTCGCCCTTCGACGGCGGCAGCTCGAACTCGAGGACCTTCGTCCAGTTGCCGCAGACGGGACTCATCGCCGCCGGCTGCACGGCATCGCCGTCGGCCGTCACGATGACGCGGTCGCTCGCGCTCACGCGGTGCATCGGGATGATGTTGAGGTACGGCAGGCGCAGCGGGAGCGAGAAGGCGTTCACGCGTATTCCGCCGAGGTGCGCGACGCCGGCGTCCGTGCGCATCCAGAGCTGAATCTTGTGATGCTCCGCCGCGAGCGCGCGCTTGTCGTCGAACGCCACCATCCCCTCGGGCAGGAGCTCGGGAATGGCGATCGTTCCGTGCTCGCCGATCGCTTCGTCGTCGAGCGTGAAGGCGATCTCGAGCTTCGTCGCGCCATTCGCGGCATCGACGCGGAACGACGACTGCAGCGCCGCGTCGACCGGCCAGCGCGGATCGAGCGCCAGCGCGTCGCCGACGCGCGTCCACGCCTCGCCGACGTCGATCGCATCCGTCTGCGACTCCGCCGCCGGATAGTCGCGCGGCACGCCCTGAGCGTTGAGCCACTGCAGATCGACGGCGATGGCATTTGTCTCCGGGCCATCGAGCAGCCGGCACCACATCGAATAGACGTAGTTTCCCGCCGGCAGATCGCGCGCGAGTCCGGCAAAGCGCTCCGCGCGCGGGATGCGCGGGCCGACGTGGCGCAGCTCGGTGGCGACGACGATCGGCGCCGGGTCGTCGGCGGACTTGCCTAACCGGAGCTGGATCTCGTAGCGGGCGTCGAGCGGCGCCGTCGGCCGGGGCGTGAACGAGATGCGCAGCGACGCGCGCAGCAACAGGTTCACCGGCGTGGAGGCGCTGACGTTCCGCTCGGCGAACTCGGCGCAGCCGCTCTGGATCTTCACCCAGCGCAGATCGGGAGTGTAGCTGACGAGCATCCGCGCGCCGACCGGACGGTCGTCGAGGTGATGAACGAGGTCTTCCGTGTAGGGAAACGGCGTCCCCCGCTCCGGCTGCGCGCTCGCCACGATCGTGTAGTGCCCGTTGCCGATGCAGTCGGCGGCGGCGGGGAGGGCGGCGAGAGCGAAAGCGGCCACGATGAGCGCGCGCGGCGTCATATTCTCCTTTTACGCCAGCCGGCCGCAAATCGTCGCGGCGTCACGCCGCAGAGCTCCCTAAAGAGCCGGAAGAACGTCGCCCGCGTGCCGAAGCCGGCGCGATAGGCCACCTCGTTGGTGGTGAGGTCCGTTTCGCGAAGCAGCCGGCGCGCGAATTCGATCTGCTGCGCTTTGAAGTAGCGGGCCGGCGGCATACCGACGCTCTGCATGAATGCGCGCGAAAGCTGGAGGGGCGACATGCCGAGGCGGGCGGCGAGCTCTTTGACGCGCGGTGGCGACTCGGCGCGGAAGCAGTCGCGGAGATAGCGCGCGGTTACGCCGGCCAACCAGCTTCCCGCTGCGCCGCCGCGCATCGTGAAAATAATAACACTACCTTTCCATCCATCCGCGCCGCTAAATATCGACCGCGCCGAGGGGCCGCAAATGCTCTCTCGGAAGGAGGCGTCATGAAACGAATCTATCCGCTGCTCATCGTCATCGCCGTGATGGCCCTGGGCGCCGTCGACGCGTCGGCTTGCGTCGAGTGTCGGCACGTCACCCAGTGCGTGGTCGCAGGGCCCGACGCACTACCCGCCGCCGAATACTGCACGTGGGTGGACGGGTGCTGTATGGAAAACGGCTATTGCGAAGGACCCGCGCCGCTGGCGTCATTCGCCTCGCAGTACACCGTCGCCTCGGTCGAACGGCTGGACGAGCAACGCGTCATCACCGTCGCGAAGAGCGTCCCCAAAACCGCACCGTCGTCTTCAACCATCTCACAGAACCGGTAACGATCCCGGCTCCTCGGCGCATAGGAGGCCCCATGCTGATGCTTCTCTCGTTTCTCTTCGCCGCGAACAGCGTCGCCACCACCAGCTCGATTCACGCGACGATCCGCGGGACGCGCGATCCGCTCGTCGTCTCGCTTCTGCAACGCGACCGCATGCTCGAAAACGAATGGCACCAGGTCGCCCAACGCCGCATCGAGGCAAAGCAGCGGCACGTCGACTTCGACGGCCTCGCCGCCGGCGTCTACCAGGTCCGCGTGCAGCGCGACGGCGGCTACGAGCAGGCCGGGACGAAGGTCGTCCTCGGCGCCGGCGAAAAACGGAGCGCCGAGGTCGCCGTCGATCCCGTCGAGATCAGCGGCAGCGTCCTGCTCGTCGATGTACCTCTCTCGAAATGCATCGTGAAACTCAGGCATGCCGACCTGCAGTGGAATCTTGCGATTCCGACCGGAGACGACGGCAAGTTTCGCGTACGCCTGTGGCAACGAGGTTCCTTCGAGTACCTCGTCCGATCGCCAGTCCTGGCCACGCCGTACCATCACTTCATCACGTTCAAGGGACGCACGCCGATTCGTTGGGATCTGCGGCTCCCGGACCGGCGCGTGATTGGGACGGTCCGCGATCGGGTCACTGGCGCCCCGATCGCCGGAGCGACGCTGCGCGTCAACTCCGTGATGGGCGATATGAAACATCATTCCCGAACGGAGGTCGGCACCGACGGCCGCTTCGACCTGGCAGCGATGGAGCCGAGCATCGTGACGATTGACGCCAGCCGCGAGGGCTATCTTGACGGCACGTCTGATCCGCTTACGCTCTTCTCATCGGACCGCCTGCGCGAAACGGTGGTCACGCTCGAGCCCGGAGATGTCGTTCCCCTGACGCTGCGCGATTCCAAAGGACGTCCAGTGGCCGATGCGACGATGTTGACCGTGATCGACGGCGTAGCCCGCGCCTGGGTCTCCACCGGCAGCGACGGCCGAGCGCGCGTCACGCTCCCGCGCGGGCGCGCGGCGACGCTCTACGCCATCCCGCACGAGGGCTCCTTCGCCGTCGTCCACATCGTCAAGCCGGAAGAGACGCCGGCGATCGTGACTTTGCCCCATCCGGCCTCGTCGCTTCGCATCGTCACGCGCACGACGGACGGCAAACCGCTGACGAACGTCGCGCTACTCATGCGCGCGAACGGAGAGCTCATTCCTCCCATCGTCGCCGAGGAATTGGAAGTGCAGCAAAAGCTGACCCTGCGCACAGACGAGCGCGGCGAAGCGCTGCTGCACAACTTGCCGTCCGGATCGTACGAGTTCTGGCCGTACTCGCAGGCAGGCGAAGCGGCGGCGATTGCAGAGGGCGGCGGCGCGGCGCCGATCGTCGTCGATGTCAAGACGGGAGAGAACTCCATCGCCGTGAACTTCCGCGCCCGCTGACGATCACTGCACCTGCCGCGGCGGCGCCTCCTCCCGCCCCGCCCAGATGATCTCGACGTCGTACTGCGCGATCTTCGGGTCCGCAGTCATCAGCGGCAGGCCCTCGGCCTGCGCCTGGGCGATGAGGAGCCGGTCGAACGGATCGCGATGGTGCAGCGGAAGATCGGCGACGCGAAGGGTGTGGTGCATGTAGAGCGGCAACGTCTTCATGCCGGCGTCGCCGACTTCGGAGACCACGAACTCCTTCGCCGGGCGAGGAAGCTCGAGCTTTTTGATCCCGACCTTGATGCCGATCTCCGCAGCGCTGACCGTCGAGAAGAATGCGGTATTTTCGCCATCCTCGAGCAGTGCCTTGGCCGCGTCGTTCAACCGTTCCTGCGCCAGAAGCCCCCAGAGCCAGCAGTGGGTATCAATCAGGAATCTCATCGAGCCCCCACGTTTCCGGATCGACTTCGTCGTCGAAGTTCGCGCTGATCCAACCCTGCCCTTCGTATTTTCCGAGCCAGCTCTTCTTCGGCTTCGTCTCGTACGGGACCAGCCGCGCCACCGGCTTGCCGTCCCGCGCGATGACGACCTCTTCGCCGTCCCGCACCTTGAGCAGCAGCCGTGAAAGCTGGGTTTTCGCTTCATGTACGTTCACGATTAACATTTCTCCATGTTAGTTTAGCTAGTTAGCCTAGTCAACCACTTCGAAAATACGCTTTATCCAGCGCTCGGTAGTGAATCGCCTCTGCAAGATGCGCTGACTCAATCCTTTCGCTCCCCGCGAGGTCTGCGATCGTCCGCGCAACCTTCAAGACCCGGTCGTACGCGCGCGCCGAGAGCGCCAGCCGCGACATCGCCTGCTCGAGGAGCCGCCGCGACGGCGCGTCGAGCTCGCAGAACTTGCGCATCGCCCGTGGCGTCATCTCGGCATTCGATTGGATCTGCGGCTTCCGGAAGCGCTCGCGCTGGAGCAGCCTCGCGGCGTCGACGCGGTCGCGGATTGCGGCCGAGGGCTCGCCTGCCGTCGTCGACGCGATCTCCTCGGCCGACAGCGCCGGCACCTCCACCTGCAGATCGATCCGGTCGAGCAGCGGGCCGGAGATCTTCGCGAGATACCGCGAGATCTGGATCGGCGAGCAGAGGCACTCGCGCCGGGCGTCGTTGAAATAGCCGCACGGGCAGGGATTGAGCGCCGCGGCGAGCGTGAAGCGCGAGGGGAACGTCACCGTGCGCGTCACGCGCGCGATCGTGACGATGCCGTCCTCCATCGGCTGGCGCAGCACTTCGAGCGTATCGCGGCGGAACTCCGGCAGCTCGTCGAGGAACAGCACGCCGTGATGCGCGAGGCTCACCTCCCCCGGCTTCGGCGGCGTCCCTCCGCCGACGAGCGCCGCGTTCGACAGCGTGTGATGCGGGGCGCGGAATGCCCGCCGCGTCAGGAGGCCGCTGCCCGCCGGCAGAAGTCCGGCGACCGAGTGAATCTTCGTCGTGACGATCGACTCCTCGATCGACAGCCGCGGCAGGATCGACGGCAATCGTTTCGCCAGCATCGTTTTCCCGGAGCCTGGCGGACCGACCATGAGGATGTTGTGTCCCCCCGCCGCCGCCACTTCGAGCGCGCGTTTGGCCTGCGCCTGCCCGCTCACCTCGGCGTAGTCCGCGCTCTCCGGCGGCGTCTCCGCGACCGCCGCGGGCGTGGTCGGTTCTACGATTTGTAGACCCTTCAGATGGCGAACGAGCGCCGGCAAATGCGCGACGCCGATCACGCGCAGCGACCGCACCGCCGCCGCCTCGTTGGCGTTCGCGATGGGGACGACGAGCTCGCGCACGCGTTCGCGCGCGACCGCCGCGGCGATCGACAGCGCTCCGCGCACCGGCGCGATTCCGCCGTCGAGCGACAGCTCGCCGACGAACACGCGCCCGTCGATCTCCTCCGCCTTCAGCATCTCCATCGCCTGGAGGATGCCGAGGGCGATCGGAAGATCGAAGGCGGAGCCTTCCTTCTTCACGTCGGCCGGAGAGAGATTGACTGTGACGTGGCGGGCCGGCCACCAGAAGCCACAGTTAAACAGCGCGGAGCGGACGCGTGAGAACGCCTCGCGCACCGCAGGGTCGGGCAAGCCGACCATGACGAATTTCGGCTGCCCGTGTTCGACCGCGTCGACCTCGACAGTGATACGGACAGCGTCGATTCCCAACGTGGCAGCGCTCCATACTTTGGCCAGCATGGCATGTCGCGACCACGCGCTCGTTTCTCAATCCGAGGCTACCTCGGACTGCCGAATCGTGCAAGCATTGTGGACGCTCTGACAGCGGCGGCATGGCCGCCGCACTCCAAAATGATTCACGCGCTCCTATTCACCCTCACCGTTGCCGCGCAGCGCGCGGTGCTCGACGAATTCACGCAGCTCCTGGCCATCCCGAACCTCGCCGCCGACGCGCCGAACATCCAGCGCAACGCCGCGGCGATCCGGGCCATGTTCGACAAGCGCGGCCTCAGCACGCGATTTCTGACGATGGAGGGCGCGCCGCCGATCGTCGTCGCCGATTACAAAGTCCCCGGCGCGACGAAGACGATCGCCTACTACGCGCATTACGACGGCCAGCCGGTCGACGCCGCGCAATGGAAATCGCCGCCGTGGACGCCGGTCATGCGCGACGCTGCGGGGCACGACGTCGACTGGCGCAACGCCGCGGCGATCGATCCCGAGTGGCGCCTCTACGCGCGCTCCGCCGGCGACGACAAGGCGCCGATCGTGGCCATGGCCGCGGCGCTCGATCAGCTCAAAGCGGCGGGGAAGAAGCCGTCGCAGAACCTCCGCTTCGTCTTCGAGGGCGAAGAGGAAGCGGGCTCGCCGCACCTCGCCGCGTATCTCGCGAAATATCCCGACGTCTTGCGGCCCGACGCCTGGGTTCTCTGCGATGGCCCGGTGCACCAGAGCCGGCGCATGCAGCTCTTCTTCGGGGCGCGCGGCGTCGTCGACCTCGAGCTCACCGTCTACGGCCCGGTCAAGGCGCTGCACGACGGGCACTACGGCAACTGGGTGCCGAACCCGATCGTCCGGCTGACGCACCTCATCGACTCGATGCGCGACGAGAGCGGCCGCATCCTCATCAAAGGCTTCTACGACGACGTGCGACCGCCGACGGCAAGCGAGATGGCCGCGCTGAAGAACGTCCCGCCCGTCGAAGAGGAGCTGAGGCGCGAGTTCGCCATCGGAGCAACCGAGCGGAAGTTCCTCAACGACGCGCTGCTCTTCCCGGCGCTGAACGTCCGCGGCATCGCCGCGGGGCGTGTCGGCGCGCAGGCGTCGAACTCGATCCCGACTGAGGCGCGGGCGTCGATCGACTTCCGGCTCGTGCCGGCGCAGACGCCGGAGTCCGTCAAGACGCTCGTCGAGCAGCATCTCGCGGCGCAAGGCTGGACGATTGTCCGCGACGTTCCCGACACCCCTACGCGTCTCGCGCATGCGAACGTCCTCCGCGTCGAGTGGGGTCCCGGTTATCCCTCCGCGCGTACGCCGCTGGACGCGCCGTTGTCACGCAGCGCCGCCGCCGTCATGCGCGCCGCCGGGCACGATCCCGTTCTTCTCCCCACTCTCGGGGGCAGCATTCCGATGTACCTCTTCCAGCAGCCCGGCAACACGCCGGTCATCGGCCTGCCGATCGCCAATCACGACGACAACCAGCACGCCGCGAACGAGAATTTGCGCCTGCAGAACCTGTGGGACGGCATCGACGTCTACGCCGCGCTCTTCACCGGCCTGTGACTTGGCAGGCGGCGTGATAGAACTCGCAGCATGCACATTGCCGTTCCGCACCGCACCGACCGTGAGACCGCCAAGCGCCGCATCGCCCAGCGGCTCGATCAGCTCCTCGCTCAGTACAAGCACTACCTGAGCGACCACGAGACGCACTGGGAGGGCGACACCCTCCACTTCAGCGGCGCCGCGCGCGGCTTCAAGGCGAACGGAACCGTCGACGTGACCGACAGCGACGTCATCATCGACGGCAAGCTCCCGCTGATCGCCAGACCCTTCGAGCCGCGCATCAAGAGCACGATCGAAAAAGAAGCGAACGCGATGTTCGGGTGATGCGGAGTGCGGCGGCCGAGCCGCCGCTGCCAATCAGGCGATGCAGGACTCGACCAGATCCGCCTCCGCGTCGCGCCGCTTCAGCAATCCGTCCAGCCCCTTCCCCTCCCACAGCCGCTTCATGGCCCGGATCTGATCGGCGATCCCCTGGAGGTCGCCCTTCGGCACGAGGTCGCGGATGGCGCGCATCTCGGCGCGGCTGTCGCCGTTCATCGACGTGCCGCGGTTGTAGACGAGCGAGAAGAGCGCCCCCTGCGCGTCAGCCGGAAGATCATCGACGCCGGGGAATGCCTGCTGCGTCAGCTTCTGGTACTTCGGCACCGAGCGCTCGAGGAAGACCGACTCTGCGTCGCTGCTCTTGATCTTGATCGTCTTGAGGCTCGGCGCCTTCGCCTTCGCTTCCGTTCCCTTCAAGCCGACGACCTGCGTCAGCGTCGTGAAGTCGCCGGCGCTGAGAAGCGGCGCCCAGTCGTTCTGGAAGTCGCCCGCGGATTCGTATCCGAGGTCGTAGCCGAGGCCGATCGTGATGCCGGAATCGCCGCCGGGCCAGTCGCTCGGCTGATCGATCCCCTCGTACTGAAAAATCAAATTCTTCGCCTTCTCCGTCAAAGGTTCCATGGCGGGCTCCTCAATGTATGGATATGCGGAGAATTATATGAATTTATCAGTCGACGTGAAAGATTTTCTTCAGCGCATCGACGTTCGGGTCGACGAAGAGGCGTCCGTCGACTTCGAGGGCCGGGTCCGTGCCGAGGTGGAACGTCTTCGACTGGAACTGCTCGGGGGTGAGCATCTCGTAGGAGACGTGGTAGCGCGTCAGGAAGCCTTGGATCAGGCTGGTTTTATGTCGTTGTGATCCGGGGACAAATCGTACTTGCATCCTCCCCTCCCCTTTCGCCCAGAGACTGGGTCGATCAGTATACTCCTCGAGTGCGCCTGCTCCGGCTCGTTTTCAAGAACGCGCTGCGGAACCGCCGGCGCACCGTTCTCACGGCGTTGAGCGTCGCCGTCTCCCTCTTCCTCCTCGTCAGCCTCCGCACCCTCACCATCGAGATCAAAGGCGACTCGCTCATGACAGAGCAATCGACGCGCCGACTCATCACCCGCAGCGGCGTGTCTCTGGCGGTGCCGCTGCCGCTCGCGTACAAGGAGCGGCTGCGGCGCCTCGGCGGCTCCGACATCGTCGCCGAGTACCAGTGGTTCCCCTGCTACTACAAGGAGCCGCGCGAGCCGATGATCGTCATCGCCACGGCGCCGGAGTTCTGCGGCACGGATCCCGAATACCCGACCTCGCCGGCCGAGCTGAAGGCGTTTACGGACGACGTCACCGGGGCGTTGATCCCGATGAAGATGATGGAGCGCTTCGGCTGGAAGCTCGGCGACCGCGTCACCTTCACCGGCACCATCTTCCCGTTCAACCTCGATCTCGTCATCCGCGGCACCTTCACCGGCCCGGCGCAGAACGCGCCCGTCTGCCACTACCGCTACGTCAACGAGCTCCTGCGCCGCACCATGCCCAGCCGCGCCGACAAGACCATGGCCTTCATCGTGCGGACGTCGGCGGATCACTCGCCCGCGGCGTTGTCGCGGCAGATCGACGACGCCTTCCGCAACTCCGACGTCCCCACCCGCACCGAGTCCGAGAAGGACTTCGTCCTCGGGTTTTCCTCGATGCTCGGCAACGTGGCCATGTTCATCAGCTTCATCGCCGTCGCCGTCGTCTTCGCCATCGTGCTCGTGGCCACGAACACGATGTCGATGGCCGTCCGCGAGCGGACGCACGAGATCGCCGTGCTCAAGACCTTGGGCTTCCGCCCGGCGCAGGTGCTCCTGATGTTCGTGGCCGAGTCGGTCCTCATCTCCGGCGGCGGCGCCATCGCCGGCATCGCTGGCGCGCGGCTCTTTTTCACCATCTTCGACATCTACACGCTGACGAACGGCATCGTGCAGCACTTCGACATCCAGGCACCGACGGTGATCCTCGCCGTCGGCGTGGCGCTGGCCATGTCGATCGTCAGCGCCGTCATCCCGGCGTGGCGGGGCGCCGCGCGGCCGATCGCCGCGGGGCTGCGCGAGGTGGCGTGATGTTCGTCCCGATCAAGTACAACCTCCGCAACCTCCTCGTACGCCGCACCTCGACGCTCCTGACGGTCTTCGGCATCGGCGTCAGCGTGGCCGTCTTCGTCTCCGTCATGGCCCTCGTCGAAGGGATCCGCGAGACCTTCGTGACCACCGGCGAGGCGCTCAACGTCCTGGCCATCCGCAACGGCGCGCAGAGCGAGACCGGGAGCCTGATCGAGCCGTCGTCGGCGCTCGTGGCGCGCACGATCCGCGGCGCAGCCAAAGGCGCGGACGGCGAGCCGCTCGTCTCGATCGAGCGGATCGTCTACGTCCAGGAGCCGCGTCTGACGACCGGCTCCTCGAACATCGTGATCCGCGGCCTCGGCGAGACCGGACGCACGCTCCGCCCCGTCGTGCATCTCGTCAACGGACGCTGGTACGTGCCCGGCCGGCGCGAGCTGACGGTGAGCCGCACGATCGCCGAGCGCTTCCGCAACACCAGCCTGGGGGACGAGCTCGTCTCCGGCCGCGCGCACTTCCGCGTCGTCGGCATCTTCGAGGCCGGCCGCTCCGCGTACGCCTCGGAGATGTGGACAGCAGCCGAGGACATCGGCTCGGCCTTCGACCGCGTCAACTACTCGAACATCCTGGCGCGCGCCGCCGACCGCGGCAGCGTGCGGACCGTGATCGACGCCCTCTCCGACGATCCGCGCATGCGCTTCGACGCCAAGAGCGAGCGCGCCTTTTACGCGGAGCAGACGAAGGCGGCCACGCCGGTGAAGATCCTCGGCAACATCATCGCCATCGTCATGGCCGTCGGCTCGGCGTTCGCAGCGATGAACACGATGTATGCCGCCGTGGCCTCGCGCGGGCGGGAGGTGGCGGTGCTGCGGGCCTTGGGCTTCTCGCGCGCGGCGATCGCCTTCTCGTTCGTGACCGAGGCCGTGCTCTTGTCGATCGCGGGCGGCATCGTGGGAGGCATCGGCGTCACGCCGCTCAACGGCCTCTCCACCGGCACGACGAACTGGTTCACCTTCAGCGAGATGAACTTCGCCTTCGCCGTGACGGCGCCGCTCTTCGCGCGCGGGGTGCTCTTCGCCGCGGTCATGGGCCTGGCCGGCGGAATCCTTCCCGCGCTGCGGGCGAGCCGGATGTCGCCGGCGACGGCCATGCGGGCGTTGTGATCCGACGAGGGGGCGGGGCGCAGATCATGGGCTCGCGACATCGCCACCTGCGCCCTGCCCCTGCGCCCCGCGCCCTCTTTATGGCACCATGAGACATGGACGACACCGCCCGTCTCATCGTCACCGTTCTGCTCACCGCCTTCGTCATCGAGCGCATCGTGGCCGCGCTCCTGTTCTTCAACGACACGCCTGCCGGGCCGGAGCGGACGCGAAAGATCTACCGCATTCTCATCACCGGCGTTCTCGCGGCGGTGGCGGTGTGGCTGGCGAACATCCGCCTTCTGGCGCGGCTGAATCCGGGTACGCCGGCGTGGGCCGACTTCGCGCTGTCATGGCTCGTGCTCGTCGGCGGCGCCGACCGGATCAAGGAGTTCGTCGCGCCGGGCGGCGGAGGGAGTGCCGCCGCGCCGAAGAAGCAGGAGCTGCCGCCGATTCAGTTCGTCATCGAGGAAAAGGACGGCACGACCACCGTCAAGCAGTTCCACGCGAGCTGACATGCGCCAGATCACCGTTCGCCTGGGCGACTACGTCGAGGAGGAGAAACGCCGCGAGCGCCGCGGCGGCCGCGCCGTGGCCGTCGTGGCGCTGGTGGCCCTGGGCGTGGTGGCGATGTCGCACCCCTCGCCGGTCTCGTCCGGCACGCCGGCGCGCCTGACGGCGTCGTCAGCGGCGTTGCGGTTCTCGCCGCAGCTCGCCGGCACCGCCTCGGCCGCGCAGCTCGTGCGTCTGAGCAACAGCGGCGGCCAGTTGCTGTCGATCGCCCGGATCGTGTCGGACAACGACGCCTTCCGCCCCTCGTACGACTGCGGCGGCACGCTCGCGCCGAACGAATCGTGCAGCGTTGCCGTCGTTTTCGCGCCGGCCGGCGGAGGGACGCAGGCCGCCGACATCGCCGTGGAGACGAACGCCGGCACGACGAAGATTTCCCTCTCCGGAGAAGGCAAGGCCATCCCGCCCGTCGACCTCGGCCCAACCGATTTTGGCCGGGCGCAGGTCGGCACGGCCGTCGAGCGGACGGTTCGCTTCATGAACAGCGGGGCCATGCCGCTGTCGATGAAGGCGGCGGTCAGCGCGCCGTTCGAGATTGCCGACGACGCCTGCGCCGGCACGATCGCGCCGGGCGGCAACTGCGAAGTACGGCTGCGCTTTCGCCCGGCCACGGGC
This sequence comes from Thermoanaerobaculia bacterium, assembly GCA_036522835.1. GTDB lineage: Bacteria > Acidobacteriota > Thermoanaerobaculia > Gp7-AA8 > Gp7-AA8 > DATDFB01. Next base: position 45,953 of record DATDFB010000228.1, read on the forward strand.
GGCAGCGCCACGGGCGAATTGCGTCTCGCCGGCGTGAACGGTGCGATGACCGCAAAGGGAGCGCTTCTCGGCACCGGCGTCGGCGAAGGCCCACCGCCACCGCCCGACACGGCCGCGCATCTCGCGGCGACACCGTCCGCGCTCGATTTCCCGCCGCAGCCGGCCGGCACCACGTCGGCCGAACGCCCCGTTCGCCTGCAGAATGACGGCGGCAGCGCCCTCGCCATCGTCAACGTGACGGTCAAAGGCGATGCCTTCCGCCTCTCCAACCGCTGTGGAACCGCGCTCGCGCCGAACGCCGCCTGCAGCGTGGCCGTCGTCTTCGCGCCGGCGTTCGAGGGGAAAGAGAGCGGGACGCTGACGATCGTCACCAACGGCGGGACGGCGGAGATCCCGCTGAGCGGCCAGACGCCCCCGCGCGCGCCGGTGGCCACGCTCGATCCGATCGAATTCGGCCGCACGCTTCTCGGCGCTCCGGTCGAGCGCGCCGTACGCTTCGTCAACAGCAGCGCATTGCCGATCGCCGTCGGAAAAGCGACGACGAACGCGCCGTTCGCTGTATCGGCCGACGGCTGCCGCAACGCCAAGCTCCCGCCGGGCGGTGGCTGCGAGATCCGCGTGCAGTTCCAGCCCGCCGGCGCCGGCGGCGTCAAGGGAGAGCTCGTGCTCGTCGATCCGCGCGGCGACGTCGTCGCGCACCGCCTGCTGAGTGGAACGGGCTTCAAGCCGGCCACGCCGGCCCACCTCTCCACGGCGCCGCAGGCACTCCTCTTTCCACAGCAGTCGCCCGGCACGACCTCGGACACGCGCATCGTGCAGGTGCGCAACGACGGCGGCGAAGAGATGACGATCCGCACCATCGCCGCGCGCGGAGAGGCGTTCCGCGCCGCCAGCCGCTGCGGCAACACGCTCGCGCCGAACGAGGCGTGCAGCATCGCCGTCGCCTACGCACCGCCCGCGGCCGGCAAGCACGGCGGCACGCTGGCGATCGTCACCACCGGCGGCACGGCCATGATCCCGCTCGGCGGCGAAGCACCCGCGCCGGCGGTCCTGCGCATCGATCCGACGGACTTCGGCCGGGCGTACCTCGGGCAACGCGTCGAGGGCCGCGTCTCCCCCGCTCAAGCCGTCGAGCGCGTCACCCGCTTCATCAATCGCGGGCGGACGACCATCGTCATCGGCAAAGCGGCCGTATCGCAGCCGTTCCAGATCTCGGCCGACGGCTGCAGTAACGCCACGCTGCCCCCGGGCGGCGGCTGCGCGATTCGCCTGCTGTTCCGCCCGGCGGCGATCGGCGGCGTGAAGGGAAATCTGCTTCTCGTCGATCCGCGCGGCAACGTCGTTGCCGCGGGTGTCTTGACGGGAATCGGCTTGAGCCCCGCGTCGGCGAACGGATCCCGCTACCTCGGCACGAATCAGACCCCGTAGCCGCGGTTCGGTTTTCCTCGCTTCGGGGAACAATGATCACAAATGAGCTCGTACGAGCTCATTTGTGTCACTTTGGAGCTCGGAAGAGCACATGCGAGGAAAAATGTTCTCGTTCGAGAAAAAATGATCTCGAATCTGCTCTTCCCAGCTCGTTTCGAGAAGAAACGAACTGAAATCACGTCGTCTCGGCTCACGCCACCGCCGTCTCGCGGTATTGGATCTCGTAGAGCTTGCGATACAGCCCATTCGCCCGCATCAGCTCTTCGTGCGAGCCGCGCTCGCGGATCTCTCCGTGATGGAAGACGAGGATCGTGTCGGCGGAGCGGATCGTCGACAAGCGGTGCGCGATGACGATCGACGTCCGCCCCTCCATGAGCGTCTGGATGGCCTCCTGGATCAGCCGCTCCGTCTCCGTGTCGATCGACGAGGTGGCCTCGTCGAGGATCAGCACGGGCGGATTGAAGGCGAGCGCGCGCGCGAACGAGAGGAGCTGCTTCTCGCCGACCGAGAACCCCGCCCCGCGCTCGCGCACCTCGGCCTTGTATCCCTCGGGGAGGCGCGAGATGAAGCGGTCCGCCTGCACGCGCTCCGCGGCCTTGCGCACGGCCTCGGCGCTGATGTCGGGGTCGCCCAGGGCGATGTTCTGCTCGACCGTGCCGGTGAAGAGAAAAAAGTCCTGCTGCACGATGGCGAAGAGCGCGCGCAGCGAGGCGAGCGAGTACTCGCGGATGTCGACGCCGTTGATCAGGATCTCCCCGCGTTGCGGCTCGTAGAAGCGCAGCAGCAGCGCCGTCACCGTCGTCTTCCCCGCGCCGGTGTGGCCGACGATGGCCACGCGCTCGCCCCGCTCCACGCGGAAGGAGACGTTCTTCAGCACCCACTCCGGTTCGTTGTACGCGAAGCAGACGTTCTTGAACTCGATGGACCGCAGCTCGCCAACCTCCCGCGTGCCGCTGTCGAGAATGCGCACCGGCGTGTCGAGCAATTTGAAGATCCGCTCGCTCGCCGCCATCGCCGCCTGCAGGATGTTGTACTTCTCGGAAAGATCGGAGATCGGCTCGTAGAACCGCTGCGAGTAGGTGAAGAAGGCGATGAGCGCGCCGATCGAGAGCGTGCCGCGGATGACCTGTCCGCCGCCGTACCAGACGATGAGCGCCACGCCGACGGTCTCGATCAGCTCGATGACCGGGTAGAAGACGGCGTAGTAGAAGATCGAGTCGATGTTGGCGTCGCGGTGCCGCGCGTTCAGCGCGTCGAACTTCCCCCCCTCGGCGTCGGTGCGGTTGAAGAGCTGCACCGTGGCCATGCCGGAGATGTGCTCCTGCAGGAACGCATTGATCGCGGCGATGCGCGCGCGCACCTGCCGGTAGGTGATGCGCGCACCGCGGCGGAACCAGATCGAGACGAGGATGATCGCCGGCGTGATGGAGAAGAGCACCAGCGCCATCCGCCAGTTCATCCAGAACAGCACGCCGACGATGCCGGCCAGGACGAAGATGTCGCCGAAGATGGCCACGAAGCCGGCCGTGAACATCTCGTTGAGCGCGTCGACGTCCGTGGTCACGCGTGTCATCAACCGCCCGACCGGATTGCGGTCGAAGAACTGCACGTCGAGCTTCTGCAGGTGCGTGAAGATCTGCTTGCGGAGGTCGTACATGATGTACTGCCCCATCAGATTCATCATCACCATCTGCGTGTAGAGCACGCCGAAGCCGGCCAGCAGCGTGACGAGGTAGACGAGCGCCGCGGCGTTGATGCCGCGCATCGGATCGAAGACGAATCCGTGCGCGCGCAGCCACTCGCCGACCGTCGCGCTGACGCCGATGGTCGGCGCCCCCTGCACCGGCTTGACGAAGAGATCGACGGCAACGGCGATGATGGCCGGCCCCGCCACTTCGAGCACCGAGGAGAGGATGACCAGCGCGACGGAGACGCCGGCGCGGACGCGGTAGGGGTGTAGATACCGCAATAGACGCCGGGCAAGGTGCGGGTCGAACGCGCGCGCGGATTCGTCTTCGTGTTTTTCGATCGATTCGGACATGGTTTTAGGTTCTTAGGTTCTTAGGTTCTTAGGTTCTTACGTTGTTAGGAAGAACCTAAGAACCTAAGAACCCAAGAACCAAGCCCCCTCACGCAATCTCCTCAATCTCCTCCTCCAGCGTCTGCTTCCGATACAGCTCCGCGTAGTACCCGTCCTTTGCCACGAGCATCTCGTGCGTGCCGCGCTCGACGATGCGGCCGTCGTCGAGGACGATGATGTGGTCGGCGTCCTTCACCGAGGAGACGCGGTGCGAGACGATCAGCACCGTCCTCCCCTTCCGGATCTCGCGCAGCGCCCGCAAGATCCGCTCCTCGGTTTGCGTATCGACGGCGCTCAGCGCGTCGTCGAGCAGGAGGATGAGCGGATCGCGCACGAGCGCGCGGGCGATGGCCGTGCGCTGCTTCTGACCGCCCGAGAGGGTGATGCCGCGCTCGCCGATGACCGTCTCCAGTCCCTGCGGGAACGTGGCCACGTCGCCGCCCAGGCCGGCCAGCACGGCGGCGTGATCGACTTCGTCGGCCGACGCGTCGGCGCGGCCGAAGCGGATGTTCTCGGCAATCGACTCCGAGAAGAGAAACGTCTCCTGCGGCACCATGCCGATCCACTCGCGCAACTGCCGCAGCGGGATCGACTCGACCGCCTTGCCGTCGACGAAGATCGTCTCGGGCGGCGGCTCGAAGATGCGCGTCAGGAGCGCCAGCAGCGTCGACTTGCCGCTGCCGGTGCGCCCGACGATGCCGATGGTCTCGCCGGCGCGCACGCGAAGGTTGATGTCGCGCAGGACGGGGCGATCGGTGTAGGCGAAGGTGAGGTCGCGGATGTCGATGTCGCCGCGCGGTACGGCCACGAGCGCATCGGCCGCAGTCAGATCGACGGAGGGTTCGACGTTCCAGACCTCGGTCAGGCGCGCCATCGAGGCCATGCCGCGCTGAAAGAGGTTGATGACCCAGCCCAAGGCGATGAGCGGCCAGACCATCCGCCCGAGGTAGAACTGGAAGGCCACGAAGGCGCCGATCGTCATCGTGCCGGCAATCATCTTTCTCGAGCCGAGGAAGAAGATCACCACGAAGCCCAAGCCGATGAGCGAGTGCAGCAGTGGATGGAACGTCGCCGTCAGCTTGATGAGCGAGCGGTTGCGCTCTACGTACTCGCGGTTCTCGGCCTTGAAGCTCTCGATCTCGCGCTCCTCCTGCCCGAACGCGCGCACCACGCGCACGCCGGCCAGGTTCTCCTGCACGCGCGCGGAGATGTCGCCGAACTTGTCCTGCACGGCTTTGAAGCGCGTGTGGATGCGCGCGCCGAAGAACTGCACCAGGCCGGCAATGACGGGCACGGAGATGAGGGCGACAAAGGCAAGCTGGTGATCGATGCGCAGCATCATCACGAACGCGCCGACGACGACGAGGAGCGACGACGCCGAGTGCATGACCGCGGGGCCGATCAGCATCCGCACCGAGGCCAAGTCGTTCGTGGCGCGCGACATGAGATCGCCCGTGCGCTGCTCCTGGTAGTAGCTGACCGGGAGCTGCTGCAGGTGCTGGTAGAAGTCGTTGCGCATCTCGTATTCGATGTGCCGCGACGCGCCGATGATGATCCAGCGATGCAGGTAGAGGAAGAGCCCTTCGAACGCGGCCGCGCCGATGAGCATCAGGCCGTAGCGGATGAGCGTCCCGCGCGTGACCGCCTTGGCCAGCTCGTTGACGGCGTTGGCGATGATGAGCGGCTTCATCAGCGAGAACGCGGCCGAGCCGCAGACGCAGAGGAAGCCCGCGGTCAGCGTCCCTTTGTAGCGGGCGAAGTAGCTGAGGAGGCGGCGGAGCGGAGTCATGCGTCAGGAATGCAGAATGCCGAATGCAGAATGCAGAATTCTCGGCTCCCGGCGTTCTGCATTTTGCATTCTGCATTCTGCATTCATGCCTTCTCCCTCAGCGGCAGCCGTTTCATCTCTTGCAGCGCAATGCGCAAAACGCTCCCCAACGTGAAGCCTTGCGGAAAACAGTGCGGGATCCGCACGCCGGCGCCGGAGAGCTCCAGGAAGTCGAGCGGCGGCTTGCGCCGCGCCAGCACGTGCACGAGCTTGCGCGGCAGGTCCTCGCGGTCGTCGGCGTTGAGGTGCAGGGGCTGGAGGTAGTAGCCGAAGTGCATGGTGCGCAGCGACGGCGTGCCGCCGGCGAACTCCGGCAGGGTGACGCTGAGCGTCATCGCCCCGAAGATCCAGTTCTCCTGGGCGAACTCGCCGCGCCAGAAGTCCTCTTCATGCTCGGTGAGCTTTTCGAGGCGCATCGCGGTTACGGAAGCTCCTCGAGGAGCGCGCGAGTCTTCCCCGCGCCATCGCGGAGCTCGATCGTGTAGCAGCTCTCCTCGGTGTGGAACGGCGTTCCGGGTTGGAGGGTCTTGCCGTGCGCCTCGTCATCGGTCGAGGCGCCGTGGATGCCGAGGACGTCGACGTACCGCCGTCCGTCATCGACGAACCGTTTGCCGTTCCAATGCGCGAGAAACGCGTCCGTCTCGACGCCGCATTCGTTTTGTCCGAGGTAACCGGCGGAGAGGATCTCCGGAACACCGTCGCCGTCGAGATCGATGGCCTCGCCGAAATCGTCGGCGATCTTCACCAGACGATCACCGGCGATGTGCTCGACGATGGCCGACTCGCCGTGGCGTACGCTCAAGGTGACGACAATATCCTGCGGATGGATGATGGGCATGACTTCCACGTCGCCGGAGCCGGAGCCTAGCGTCTGCTCGTCGAGCACGCGCGGCCTGCCGCCTCGGGAGTCGGGAAAGCGAAACAGCATCAGCTTTCCTTCGCCGGAGTTGCCGATCGCGGCCACGACGCGGCGCGGGTGTCCGCTCTTGTAGCGGTCGAGCACCGCGGCGTGAACGCGATACAAGCGCTCCGGGTCGGGATCGCGGAACGGCTCGAGCCGTTTTGCGACGTCGTCGGCGAACGCGTTTGTGGCCAGCGCAAGCGCCAGAAAGAGCAGCCGTGTCATGGATTCAGTTTACGCAGCCCGGCCACGATCTCGTCGAGCTTGCCGCGATGGAACTCGTCGATGAAGCGCTGCAGCTCCCCTTCCGGCGTAGCGGCGACGTCCGCGGTGTAGACCTTCTTCAGCGCGCCGGCGAGGTAGACCTTCGTCTCCACGCGCCACGCCGGGCGGGTGAAGAACTCCGTCTGTACGGTGAGCTTTTTCGCCCCGACGTCGATGGCGTCGAGACGGCCCATGGGTGGGGTGGCGGGATCGGGCATTGGTCGGTAGTCTACCCGTTGTCCCGTGTCATTCCGAGCCGCGCAGACGGCGAGGAATCCCCCGCACGCAGCGTCGCCCGGCGGCAAGTCGGAGACCTTTGCACCACAACGCACCTAAATGACAAACGTTGTGCTTCCCTGCCCCTGCTCTCCCAAAACCGACACGCTGTATTCGCCGGCTGCAAGCGGCGCCGCGGCACATTCGTCGCGATAGCCTGCCGGCAGTGCTCCGTATGTCACCGCAGCGAGCGCAGGCTTCCGCGGCCCACGCTCCGCCAGTTCCCGGTCGGCTCGTTCCTGCATGCCGTTGAGTATCGCGAGGATTTCAGGCGGCGCTTCATCGATCGGCCAAGATTGAAACATTCCGCCCGACGTTTCCACGTCCTGGAACTCCTCGGCGATGAACTGCCAGAACGTCTCGCCTGCCGCGTTCCCGACGAACATCGTCATGATCGACAGCGGCGGAGAGAACCGAAAGACGATCGTGTCCGCCACCTCGACCGACACGTCAACCGGCCGAAACACGCTACCGGTCCCTTCGCACGCTCCGCCGGCACTTCGCCTCGGCCCGCGACTCGATCTGCCGCACCCTCTCGCGCGACAACCCCAAGATCTCCCCGATGTCGCGCAGCGTCAGCTCGTCGTCCTGCAGCACGCCGTACCGCAGCTTGAGAATCGTCTTCTCCTCGAGCGTCAGCGAGTCCACCGTCTTCTGCACCAGACCTTGCTGCTTCAACGACTCCAGGAGCGGCACGCGCGTCGTGTCGATGTTCGGGGACATGTCGGCCGGCAGGTCGCCGAGCTCGTACCAGTAGCGCCACCACGCCTTCGGATTCGGATTCGTGTAGAGCAAGAGCTGCGCGAGCTCGCTCTCGGTGATCGCCAGCGCCTCGCACACCTTCTGCCGCGCCAGCGACACCACCGCGGCCACGGCCTCCGGCTCGCGGTTGAGAAACGCCGCCAGCTCCCGGATGCTCTTCGGCATGTTGTCGGTGATGCCGTGGCGGAGCATCAGCACCAGGCGCTCCTTCGGCGAGAGCTCGGAGATGTGCGCGAGCAGCTCCTCGCGGCGCGACTGCTCCTGCATCTCGTCCTCGGCCGACGGGATCGTCGTCTGCTCGATCACGTCGGCCAGCTCCGTGTGCGACTCGTCGTCGAGCTCCGCGTTGAGCGAGAAGTTGTCGCTGTTCGCCTGCATCAGCGTCTGCACTTCCTTGAGCGACACCCCCAGCTCGTCCGCGAGCTCCTGCGGCGTCGGGATGTGGCTTCCCTCCGTGATCGCCGCGCCGATGGCCTTCTCCAGCCGGTACATCAGATTGGCGCGCTTCGGCGGCAGGCGGAAGGCGCCCCCCTGCTCCGAGAGCGCATGCAGGATGGCCTGGCGGATCCACCACACCGCGTAGGTGATGAACTTCACGTTCTTGTCGGGGTCGTATTTCTTCGCGGCGTGGATCAGGCCGATGTTCCCCTCGTTGATCAGATCGAGGAAGAGCACGTGCGCGTTGCGATAGCGCTTCGCGTACGACACCACGAAGCGCAGATTCGCCTTGACGAGCTCCTCGAGCGCGCTCTTGTCGTTCTGCTGCACGCGGTAGCCGAGCTCGCGCTCGCGCTCCGGCGTGAGCCGGGGAATCTGCGCAATTTCGTGGAGATACTGGTTGAGCAGATCGTAGTCTTCGCGTTCGTCGTACCGGGCCATTGGAGAGGCCCAATTCTACGACGAACGTTACGACTTCGGCGGCGCCGCTCCTCCTCCCTCGGCGGGCGGCGGAGGCGGTGGCGGCGGCTCGGGATGCCCGAGGTGACAGGTGATGCAAGCGACCTTTTGCGCTTTCGCGTCGAGGCGCGACAGGTAGTCGTTGTTGATGGCGCGGGTCATGCGAATCATCGTGCGCGCGACGCCCTTCTCCTTCTTCGCGTCCGAGGCGAAGTCGAAGCGCTCCTTCGCGCCGGGCGGGTTCGCCACGTGACAGTGATCGCAGCGCGTGCCGAGGGCGCGGGCGAAGCCGCGCATCGTCGCCACCAGCTCGTCGTGGCTGATGTTCGACGGCAGCACCTGCAGGTTCTTGAATTCGCTGGCGTCGGCGCGGACCTGCTGCTGCTTCTGCGCTTGCATCGCGGCGCAGGCGGCGAGGAGAAGAGCGGCGGTGACGGCGAGAGCTCTGATTCGCATAGGTTGCGCAAGCTAGCAGTTTGTGAAGCTGAGGACAACGGGAGTTACAGCCTTGTTACCAGCCGATGCCGTAGTCCTCGCCGTGGTTGCTCGAGCCGCCCCAGAACGTCCCGTGCGCGCGGTCGATCATGATGGCGTTGATCGGCCCCGACGTGCGCTCCTCGAAAATCTCCGTGTACCCCATCTTGCGCAGCTCGCCGCGCACCCACGGCGGCGTGACCGTGTTGAGCAGGATCTTGCCCGGCACGATCTCGTGATTCCCGAACGAGCTCCGCATCTGATAGGTGTTGAAGTTCGCCGCCTCCGTCGCCTCCTGCGGCGTCATCCCGAACTCCACGACGTCGAGAAAGAACTGCAGGAGGTTCTGATCCTGGCTGTCGCCGCCCTGCACGGAGAAGACGAGGTACGGCGCGCCGTCCTTGAAGGCGAGCGTCGGAGTGAGCGTCACGCGTGGATGTTTCCCCGGCTCGACGACGTTGAACGGCCCCTCGGACGCATCGGTGACGAACGATTGCATCCGCTGGCTCAGGCCGACGCCGGTGTGTCCCGCGATGACGGCAGGCACCCATCCGCCGCTCGGCGTGACCGACACCGCCCATCCCTCGGCGTCGGCCGCTTCGACCGAGGTCGTGCCGGCGTAGAACGACGGCGCGACGCTCGCGGAGGCCGCCTTCGTCCACGACTTCAACAGAGCCGTGAACGGATTCGTCTCCCCCTGGAACGGATACGGATCGCCCGGCGCGATGTCGGGGTCGTTGCGGTCGGCGCGGATCAGCTTCGCGCGCTCCTTCGCGTACTCTTTCGACAGCAGTCCGCGCACCGGCTTGGCCGGCGGGGTGTAGATGTCGCCGTAGTAGAAGTCGCGGTCGGCGTACGCGAGGCTCAAGGCCTGGTAGAGCGTGTGGATGTAGCGCGCGCTGTTGTAGCCCATCGACTCGAGATCGAAGTTCTCGAGGATGTTCAGCGCCTGCAGCATCGACGGCCCCTGCGTCCAGACGTTGAGCTTGTAGACGTCGATGCCGCGGTAGGTGGTCTTGACCGGCTCTTCGATGTGGACCTGCCACTTGGCCAGATCGTCGAGGGTGAAGAGGCCGCCCTGCTCCTGCACGCCGCGGACGATCTCGCGGGCGATGTCGCCTTTGTAGAAGCGGTCGTACGCGGCGTAGATCGCCTCCTTGCGCGACTTGCCGGCCGCGAGCGCGGCCTGCTCGGCGTCAACGAGCTTGCGCAGCGTGGCTGCGAGCTCGGGTTGTTTGAAGATCTCCCCCGCCACGGGGGGCTTGCCGCCGTGCGGCAGCAGGACGGCTTTCGAATACGGCCATTCGTTGATGTGCGCTTTGTTTCTGTTGATGGTGTTGATGAGCTCCTGCTCGATCGGATAGCCGTCGGCCAACGCGATGGCCGGCGCGAGGATCTCTTTGAGGGAAAGCTTGCCGTACTCCGCTTCCATGACCAGGATGCCGCCCGGCGTGCCGGGGGTGACGGCAGCGAGCGGCCCGTACTCCGGCGGATACTTCATCCCTTTGCTCTTGAAAAAGGCGGCGGTCGCGCCGGTGGGAGCGACGCCCAAGGCGTTGATGCCGGTGACCTTCTTGGTGTGCGGATCGTAGATGAGCGCCTGCGTCTCGCCGCCCCACGACAGCGTGTCCCACATCGTGCAGGTGGCGGCGATCATCGCCGCCGCGGCGTCGACGGCGTTGCCGCCGCGCTCGAAGATCATCGCCCCCGCGGTGGCGGCGAGCGGCTTGCCGGTGATAGCCATCCAATGCGCGCCGTGCAGCGGCGGCTTCTGGGTCTTTTGCGCGAACGCGGCGGAGGCGAGGAGCACGAGAACGGCGGTGAGGAGTGTCGATTTCATGCGAAGTTACCACTCCGTCCTTTCCAGGATATTCGCGCGGCGCGCCAGCCGCTCGGCAGTCGTTTTCATGGCGGCGGTATCCTACTTCCATGCGCGACCTTCTTGCCGCCCTCGACCGCACCATCGCGCGCCTCTCCGCCGGCACCGCCTATTCGTGGGGCCACATGGGGATGTGCAACTGCGGCCATCTCGCGCAGTCGATCACCGGCCTCACTCAGGCCGAGATTCACGCCTCAGCGCTCGAGCGCGAGGGCGACTGGGAAGCGCAGGCCAACCGTTACTGCCCGACGAGCGGCCTGCTGATCGACGCCGTCCTCGCCGCCATGTTCGCCCTCGGGCTCACGCGCGACGACATCCGCCACCTCGAGAAGCTCTCCGACCCCGACGTTCTCCGCCGCGCGGGCCGTACTTACCTCCGGCGGAACCAGCGCGACGATGTGCTCGTCTACCTGAAAGCATGGCGGGAGGCTCTCGATGAAGCGAACGTTCGTAGCGATCGCGGCGCTCTTAATCGCGGTGACGGCCCAGGCCGATCCGCAGACGATCTATCGCCTGCGAGCACTGCTCGATGACCTCGGACGTTTCTCGACGGACTTGACGAAGGAGGCCAACCGCGACGCGGAGATTCTGCGCCGCCTCACCGACGCGGCGCGCGCGCTCGACGACTGGCAGAAGAACAACGGCGTATCGAAGGCGATGGACAACATCGGCAAGGCCTCGCAGCTCGCCGCGCAGTCGCCGCAAAATCCGAAAGTCGCGCGCATCGTGCAGATCGCGCAGGAGATCGTCGCTCCGGCGAAAGAGAGCACGATGAACATCGATCAGATGAAGCTCCGCGGCGAGCTGCGCGCACGCTGCATCGAGCCGATGCGGCAGGTCGTCTCCGAGGACATCGGGGGTCTGGCGAGAGTGACGAGCCAGCTCACCGACGTCACCAACGTGATCGCCAAGGCCATGGCCTCGGCGAGCGCGGCGGCGTTGGGGCAGACGGAGTAGCCGCCTACTTCACCACCACCCCGTCGCTCAGCTCCGTCGAGGCTTCCTGCGTGTCGAACTCGAACGGCGTGGAGCGCACGGTCAGCGCGGTGAGGATCTGTCCGCGCAGGTCGCCGTGCCGGCGGAACACGACCGTCGGGGCGTTGTTCGTCGACACCGATCCGAGAAACGTCTCGGCCTCGGCGCGTCCGGCCCGGTCGAGGGCGTGGTTCGCGAAGATGTAGAGCGTCCACGTGTCGAAGTTGCGGCGCACCGGGTGGACGTCGATCGTCACGACCGTGTCGCCGCTGGCGGCGTCATAGACCGCGGAGGCGATCGTCGGCGCCGGCTGATCGAATACCATCGGTTGAAGGCCGGGGCCGTCCATGCCGATGTCGAAGGGGGCGCCGTTGCCGAACATGACGTTGTCGCGCACGGCCACGCGCCGCACCGTCGAATCCGTGCCGACCGGAAAGTCGTGGTTGCCCGAGATCGTGTTGCCCTGTACGTCGACCTGATCGATGACACCCGTATGGAGCGGCGACGGCCCGATGTAGATCCCGCTGGCGCCGTTGTTGGCGATGCGGTTGTCGAGAATGTACGTGTGCCCGTTCAGGCCGGCGACGAAGATGCCGCTGCGGGCGTTGCCGCTGATGGTGTTGTCGCGGATCGTGCCCCAGCCTTGGGCGATGGCGATGCCGCGCAGGCCGTTCGGGACCGGCGCGCCGCTCGGATCGCTGCCAATGACGTTGTGGTCGATGAGGTACGGCGCCGCGGAGATCGGCTGATCGACCACGACGCCGTTGGCGAAGAAGCCGTCGATCCACAGTCCGCGAAGCGTGTCGAACGTGCCGCGCAGCACGAGCCCGTCACCGAAGACGTGCGTGCCGCGGAGCTCGATCGGCGTCGTGTTGAGATAGGTTCCGTCGACGACGATGTCGAAGGCGTCGAGCGGCGGCAGCGGAGACAGGGGCTCGATCGTGTACCAGCCGCGCGCCGGCAGCGGCTCGGCGATGGCGAAGGAGATGCGGCAGGGAACGCTGCGAACGCTCCCCCCGGCGCAGTCGCGATTCGAGTCGGCGATGGCCTGCCGCAGCGATCCGGGACCCGCGTCGGCCGTCGTGGTGACGACGAACTGGGCGTAGAGCGTGACGTCGGTGAGGCGAAAGACCGTCGACGGCAGCTCGTTGGCCGAGAAGGCCGTGGTGACGAGGTAGCGACCGGGGCCGGCCGGAGGCCTGAGGGCGACGTCGAAGTCGAGCGATTGGCCGGCGGGAAGCGCCGGCAGCTTGCAGCGGGCGGAGCCGGAGAAGCCGAGGCAGTCGCCGCCGCGCGCGCTGGTGAAGGTCCAGTTCGGCGGCACCTCGACCACGGCGCCGACCCCCGGCAGATCGACCGTGCCGGTGTTCGTGATCGTGTAATGGAGATTGACGTTGCCGGCGACGTCGGTGCCGTCGACGGCGGGCGACGTCACCCGGATCGAAGCGTCGGCCGCGAGCAACGGGGGTGCCAGAGCGAGCAGAACGGCGGCGAGGGTAGCGCGCATGATGTGCATGCTACGTGCGCGCCGGGGGCCACGTCCAAGTCAGTGCGCCGCGACCGGCATGTCCAGCCGCCGGTAGCGCCGCGTCTGCGGCAGGCAGCTCTTCTCCGTCACGTGGTGCAGGTATTCGTCGCGGAACTTCTTCACCGACGAGATCACCGGCCCGATGGCCGCGTCGCCCAGCGCGCAGAGCGACTTGCCGCCGATGTTGTCGCTCATGTCGAGCAAAAGATCCGCGTCCTGCGGCCGTCCCTCGCCGCGCTCCAGGCGGTCGAGCACCGACTCCAGCCAATTCGTCCCCTCGCGGCACGGCGTGCACTGGCCGCACGACTCGTGGGCGAAGAACTTGGCCAGGCGCCACACCGCGTCGACGATGCAGACCGACTCGTCGAGCACGATGATCCCCGCCGAGCCGAGCATCGATCCCGCTTTCATCAGCGCGTCGAAGTTGAGCGGGATGTCGATCTCGTCGGCCGTCAGCATCGGCGCCGAGGCGCCGCCGGGGATGACGGCCTTGAGCTGGCGGTCCTCCGTGATCCCGCCGCAGTGGTCGTAGATCAGCTCGCGGATCGTGATCCCCATCGGGAACTCGTACACCCCCGGCTTCTTCACGTTGCCGGAGACGCAGTAGAGCTTCGGCCCGGTGTTCTTCGGCGTGCCGAAGCCTTTGAACCACTCCGCTCCGTTCCTGACGATGAGCGGGACGCAGGCCAGCGTCTCGACGTTCTGCACGACCGTCGGGCCGCCGAACGCGCCGACGACCGCGGGGAACGGCGGCTTCACGCGCGGCTGTCCGCGGTGCCCTTCGATCGACTCGATGAGCCCCGTCTCTTCGCCGCAGATGTACGCGCCGGCGCCGCGGGCGACGGTGATGTCGAAGTCGAAGCCGCTGCCGAAGATGTTCTTCCCCAGGAACCCGCGCTCGCGCGCCTCGGCCAGTGCACCCTCCAGCACCGTGGCGCCGTAGTAGAACTCGCCGCGGATGTAGATGTAGGCCATCGGGTTCGAGCCGATGGCGAAGCCGGCGATGATCATCCCTTCGATGAGGAGGTGCGGATCTTTCTCGATGATCACCCGGTCCTTGAACGTGCCGGGCTCCGACTCGTCGGCGTTGCAGAGGAGATACGTCGGCTTCGGCGCGTTCTTCGGCACGAAGCTCCACTTCATCCCGGTCGGGAAGCCGGCGCCGCCGCGGCCGCGGAGCTCCGAGTCCTTGACGAGCTGCGTGATGGCGTCGGGCGTCATGGTGGTGAGGGCCTTCTTCGCGTCTTCGTAGCCGCCGCCGTCGACGTAGGTATCGATGGCCGTGGAATTCGGCTTGTCGATGTTGGCCAGGAGGATCTTGATCGGTTCCATAAGTATCAGGGGACAGGTCACAGGTCACAGGTCACAGGTGGTCACCTGTCACCCGTGACCCGTCACCCGTGACCTCATTTCAATTGCGGCAACAGCGCATCCATCTTCTCCACGCTCATGTTCTCGTGGTAATCGTTATTGATCTGTACCACCGGCGCTGTGCCGCACGATCCGAGGCATTCGACCTCGACGACCGTGTAGCGCCCGTCCTTCGTCGTCTCGCCGGGATTCACGTACAGGCGCTCGCATAGGTGGTCGTAGATGTCGTACGCGCGGTTGACCATGCAGGAGAGATTGGTGCAGACCTGCAGGTGGTACTTCCCGACCGGCTTCTGGTTGTACATGTTGTAGAACGAGACGACGCCGAAGACCGTCGCGGGCGAGAGATCGAGGAGCGATCCGACGTAGTGCACGACCTCGGGCGAGATCCATCCCCACACTTCCTGCGCGAGGTGGAGCGTCGGCAGGAGCGCGGCCTCTTTGGTCGGATAGCGCGTGAGGATGTATTCGAAGCGCTGCTTGGCCTCGGGCGGAAACTCCGGCAGCTTGCCGATGTTGGCGAAGCGCTCGGGAGCGTACGGGTTGTCGGGATGCAGGTCGGCCATGTCGCTACCAGTCGAAGGTTTTCTTCTTCCATACGTACACATATCCGACGGCGAGGAGACCGATGAAGACGAGCATCTCGCCGAAGAGGAACATTCCGCTCGGGCCGCGCGCGGCGTCGCGGTAGATGACCGCCCACGGGTAGAGGAACGCCGCCTCGATGTCGAAGAGGATGAAGAGCATGGCGATCTGGTAGAAGCGGACGTTGATCCGCTTCCGGTTGACGTCGAGCAGCGGCACGCCTCCCTCATACGGCGAGAGCTTGGAGGGATTGCGCTGGTGCCGCCCGATGAACCAGTTCAGCGCCAACATCACCACCCCGAGGGCCAGGGCGATGACGAGCATGATGAGGATCGGAAGGAACGAGTGCGTCATGAAAGCGGCGCCATGCTAATGGCAAACCAACGCGCGGGACAAGCATTGTGGAGTGCGGCGGCCATGCCGCCGCTGTCCACAGCTACGGCACGACGCGTATCGTTCTCTTCCCCAGAAGCTGCCCCGCCGTGGAGAGCTCGACGCGGATCGGATCGGCGGAGACGTCCGGCGGCAACCGCACGGAGTCCCAGACGCGGAAGCCTTCCGGACGCGTGGTGAGGTCGACGAGGCGCGAGACGCGCAGCACCTTGCCGTTCTGCACGAAGCTCATCTGCACGCGCGCTGGAATGCGCTCGGGCGAGAAGACCGTGGCCACCGCGTAAATCCGCCCGCGCCGCAGCGCCGAGCGCGGGATCTCCTCTGTGAACGTCGCCGGCGCATTGAGCGTGCGGTGGTCGAGCTCGCCCGAGAAGCGGAGCGCGGTCATGCGCAGCGGGACGGGCGGGAGGAGGGGGCGGATCAGCCAGACGCCGGCAATCACGGCGACGAAAAGGAGCGCCTTGTGCAGTGCGGCGCCCATGCCGCCGCCGCTCAGCGCGAGCGCCGCGAGAAACGAGATCGCCGCGGCCAGCACCTCGCCATGCTCGATGCGCGTCCGCAGCAAGAGCGGCAGGAAGAACTGCAGCGCCGAGAAGCTGACGACGGCGAAGAATCCGATCGAGAACCAGCGGTGCTCGCGCAGCAGGCGGTCGAAGAGCAGGTCGAAGCACGACAGCACCGCGAGGGCGGTCAGCAGCACGACATAGACGAAGTTCCACGAACGAACCGTCGCCGAGTAGAAGTAGAACGGGATGAGGAAGAAGAGCGTCTCCTGGTACATCACGCGCGTGAGATAGGAGACGACGCCGTGCGCGAAGCGCAGCAGGCTCGATCCGCCGGCCACACGCGACACGAAGAGCGTCGAGCCCCACGTCAGCGCGAGAAAGAGCACCACCCAACGGGCAAAGCCGTAGCGGTTGTGCGCCAGGATCAGCACCGCGATGCCGCTGATGAGCGCCCACGCGGAGTGGAGCGCCCACAGCAGCCGCGCGTATTTGTCGTGGAGCTCGCGCCAGTTCAAATCAGCGCTTCAACGAGCACGCCTCGACGATCTTCGTCGGATCGACCGCTTCGCTGTCGACCTGCTCGGCGACGACCTTCCCCTCTTTGTCAATGAGGAACGTGGCCCGCCGCGCGGAGAGGATCGGCGCGCCGCCGATCTTGTACTCCTTGTCGAGCCCGTACGCCTTGATGGCGCTGGCGTTCATGTCGCCCAGAAGCGGGAACGTGATGCCGTTCTTCTCCGCGAAGGCGTGATTGGCGAAGGGGCTGTCGATGCTCACACCCAAGACCTGGGTGTCTGTGCCTTCCAGCTTGGCCAGGTTGTCCTGGAAGGCTTTCATCTCCTTCGTTCACCCTCCTGTGAAGGCGAAGACGAAGAAGGCCAGGGCCACCTGCTTCTTCCCTTTGAAATCATGCAGCGACACCGGCGTCGTCTTCGAACCGTCGAACTGCAGCAGCGTGAAGTCGGGCGCCATGTCGCCGACCTTGATCTTCAGCGGCTCCGGCGCTTTCTTCGGCTCGTCGGCGGCGAACGCCGCGGTCGCCAGCGAGAGCAACACCAAGAAAAGGAACTTTCGCATCGAGACCTCCATCGCGCACCATCGTACCGCGAGGGACGGAAATCGCGATTCGCGGCACTCTCATCAAGAAGAGGTGAGTCATGGCCGGGAAGAATCGGAGCACAGGTCCGTCGTGCGACGACCTCGATTTCACGCGGCGAGTCCGCTTCGCCGACGTCATCGCCAGCGAGTACGACGAGATCGATCAACGCCGTAAAGCTGCCCACGGCGAGGTACCGACGCGCGTGAACGGCCGGCCACCGCGTCTGTCCGGGCTTTCGCTCTCCGGCGGTGGCGTTCGCAGCGCGACCTTCAATCTCGGACTGCTGCAGGCGCTCGCCGAGGCCGGAAAACTGACGCTCTTCGATTACCTTTCCACCGTCTCCGGCGGCGGCTACGTCGGCGGATGGTGGAGCGCCTGGCTGTCGCGCGACGCGCGCAAGGGCGACCCGCAGGGCAAAGTCTTCCCGGAGCCCGAAGACATCGAGAGCGAGCGCGACGACCGCCGCGCGGCCCTGGAGTCGGAAGGCGAGCGGGCGCACGTCGACCGGCCGCAGATCAAGGACAGCGCGATCAACGCGGCCGAGGATCCGATTCACCACCTGCGGCTTTTCTCGAACGTCATGACGCCGCGCAAGGGCTTGCTCAGCGCCGACACCTGGCGCGCCGTCGCCGTCATCGGCAGGAACATCGCCCTGACGTGGATCATCCTCGTGCCGATGCTCCTCGCCGCGATCATGATCGGGCAGGCGTGGTTCACGCTGACCGGCGGGGACTGCATCCCTCTGCGCACGCGGTTGGGTCTCGCCCTCGCTGTCCCCGGCCTCCTCTTCATCGGCAGCGTCGTCAGCGTCGTCTTCTGGATGCTGTTCAGCCGGCGCTGGCAAACCCTCGGCGACAAAGCGGTGGTCATCCTGAGCACCATCGCATTTCTGGGGCTGACGTGGCTCGGCATCAAAGTCCTGCAGATCACTGTTCCCTCCGAGGTCTGGATCGTCCTCGGCATCTGGATCGTCTATGTCATCCTCCGCCTGACCTACTGGAAATTCGCGCAGGACGCGAACTGGAAGGATTTTGATTTCTGGCGCAACCGCCTCGTCGTCCTGCAGACGAAGACGCTGTCATACTCCGTCTTCGCGCTGGTGATTTTCCTCTTCTCCGGCTTCGGCTGGGTGATCTTCCAGTACCTGCTCGATGAAACGAAACTGAAGGTTGCGAACGCCGGCGGATGGAGTGCGGTCGCCCTGGCGGCGCTGACCTCCGCGTACACCGCCCTGAAGTCCGCACCGACTGGCGGCGGCGACAACAAGCCGGGGGCAAAGCCGCCGCTGCTGCAGCGGATCATCTTCGCCATCGCGCCGCCGCTGCTGCTTCTCGTGCTCGGCATCGTGCTGTCGTGGATCGGGCAGCGGCTTTACTACAGTGTCGTTAGCAGCGAAGATCTCCGTACCATCGTCACCTGGGGAGCGCTGCTCTCCGCATCGCTCTTCCTGATTTTTGCGCTCTACGAGTTCCGGCCGCCGCAGCGGTGGAAGAGCCTCATCGTGGTCGTGCTATGGCTCGCGGTCGTCGTGGCGGCATCGACGGTTCCGACGGCTAAACTGCAGCCGCATCTCGTTCCGCTCGGTGTCGCAACGCTCGCCCTTCTTGCCGCGGCGCTAATCTTCCGCGCCATCCTGCGGCGGCTGATGTGGATCGTCTTCTACGCGATTGCTCTAGCGGCGGTGGCGTACCTGATCTACCGCAACGTCGACCCGACACAGTTCACCGACCCAAAGCTGGCGGTTTTCGTCTTTGCTGGAGGGTTGGCCACGCTCGTGCTGCTCGTCTTCGAACTCGTGCAGGGGCGCGGCGCAAACGTCCGCTCCATCGCCCTGACCGTCATCGCCTGCACGATCTTCGTGCTCATCGGCGTGGCTGCGGCCGATCGCGTCCGTCACGACATGCTGCTCGCGCTGCTTGGCCTCATCGCCATGGTCCTCGGCTGGGTCCTGGCCCTCGGATGGCTCGCCGATCCGAACACGCTCACCATGCACGGCTTCTACAAAGCGCGGCTCGTGCGCGCGTACATGGGCGCGTCGAACGAGCGCCGCGCCGCCGCGAAAGACGCTGACATCACCGACGCCGTCCCCGGCGACGACATGCTCCTCACGCAGCTCCGCAATACCGAGCGCGGCGCGCCGTATCACCTGATCAACACCATGCTGAACCTCGTCGGCGGCAGTGACCTCTCCACGCAGGCGCGTGCGTCGGACTCGTTTCTGATGTCGAAGAACTACTGCGGCTCGACCCGCACCGGCTATCGTCGGACCAGCGAATACGCGTGCGGCACGATTTCCCTCGGCACTGCGGTCGCGGTATCAGGCGCCGCGGCGAGCCCGACGATGGGATCGCAGACGCCGTCCGCCGCCTTGTCGGCGCTCATGACCCTGTTCAACGTTCGCCTCGGCTACTGGGCACCGACACCGAACCTCAGCTACTGGCGCAGCGGCGCCGCGCGGCTATGGCCGGTCTACACCCTGCAGGAGCTCGTTTCCCAGACCACCGACCTCCTCCCCTACTGCTATCTCACTGACGGCGGACACTACGAAAACACCGGCGTCTACTCGCTCATCCAGCGCGGCTGCAGCCTCATCGTAGTCGGCGAGTGCGGCGCCGATCCGCAGACGACGCTCGACGATCTCGGCAACATGATCCGAAAGGTGCGCATCGACTTCGATACGGAGATCATTTTCAAGGATGAGTACATCGACAAGCTGCGCGCTCACCCGCCCGGAGCGCACGTCATCGTCGGCGAGATCCACTACGGGATCGATCACGCCAACGCCCTCGGCATCCCCGAGGACGAACGCGTCGGAACGATCATCGTCGTGAAACCGAACCTCGCGGGCGGCGAGCCAGTCGATGTGAAGCAGTACGGCTACCTACACAGCGACTTCCCCCAGCAGTTCACGTTCGACCTCTGGTATGACGAGGCGCAGTTCGAGAGCTATCGGAGGCTCGGCGAGGAGTCGGGAAAGTTGGCGGCGACGTTCCTCGGGTGATCATCGCGCCTGCAGCAGCCGCAGCGCCGCCGTCTTGAGGGCCATGTTCGTCCCCCCGCGCGCGATCGTCCGGATCTCCGCCTCCGGCAGCGTCGGCAGCATCCGCATCTGGAACGCCGGCGGCGTCTTCGGGTTGTGAATGAGGGCGACGCGGACGTCGAGGTTCCCGCTCCACTGCGGCGCTTTCATGATCACGTCGGCGATCTGAAAGGTCAGGAACGACGACTTGGCCACGCGCACGACTTCGTCGACCGTCAGCCGCGGATTGCGCAGCAGCGACAGCAGCACGCGCGGGTCGTTGTCCTGCGCCATGATGGCGCGCTCGGAGCGGTCGGCCTTCACCGCGAGGAGAAGCTTTTCCATCTGCGAGAGCCCGCGCACCCGATCCCAGGAGGACAGGCCAGAGGGCCTGTCCTCCACGGAGACCGAGAGGCGCTTCAGCAGATCGTCAGGATCGGCGTCGATCTGCAGCGCCAGCTTCCCCGGCATCGCCGCGACGACCGTCGCCTTCACCTGCGCCTCCCCGCCGCCCGCCCCGCGCAGCGTCACGACCAGCGCCGTGTCGCGCGCCACGCTCTCCTCGGTCGGCAGCGCCAGCGCGCCGAACGAGAGATTCGCGGCGTGCTCGGCGCGCAGCTCCTCGTCGCTCTCGAACTCCGCGGTGAACGCCGCCGAGGCCGTGCGCGTGACTTTCATCGCCGTTCACTCTACGCTCTCCGGCAGAGGGAGAATCGGCATGAAGAAGATCGCAGTCGTGCTCCTGCTGTGCTCCGCCGCCGCGGCCATGGCGCAAGTCCCCGGCAAACGGGTCAACATCGATTGCATGGACAAGACGGCGCTCGACCGCTACGAAAGGGCCTTTCAGCGCATCCGCGACCGCAATCCGAACAACGATCCCAACGTCGACGAGCTGCACAAGAGCTATCGCTTTTACGCGCGCATCCACAACGGCACGCCGCCGCGCGGCTCGTCGTGCAACCACATGAACGAGCTCTTCCTCCCCTGGCACCGCGCCGCGCTGCGCATCTTCGAGCTGGCCCTGCAGGAAGCGGACAAGGAGAACGGCGGCGACGGCACGGTGCTGCTGCCGTACTGGAACTGGACGCAGCCGCCCAGCGGGAAGTTTTATCCGCTGCCGTTCGAGCGCGACGCCGCGCTGCAGCCGACCGGCGATCCGCGGCGCAGCGACGTCGACCGGCTAAATCCACGGTATCAACCGGGCGAAGTTCAGCACGCCATCGACAACGCCCGCACCTGGCGCCAGCTTGGCGGGCGCCCCTGCTCCGATCCCGACTGCTCGCGTCCTGCTCCCGACGATCCATGCCCGGACTGCGGAGCCGGCGGCGCGATCGAGGACCCGTACCACAACCAAATGCACAACTGGGTCGGCGGCGACATGAAGACGGACACGCGCGCGGCCACCGATCCGCTCTTCTGGTCGTTCCACGCCTACATCGATCTGCTGTTCGATCAGTGGCAGCGCGACAACCGCTATCCCACGCTCGGCTGCCTCGACTGCGCGTTCCGCGGCATGACCGGCTGGTCGGCGCGGCGCGTCGAGCACACCGACGCCATCGGCTACACCTACGACAGCGCCTCGTGCACTCCGCCGAGCGCCAGCCCCGCCGCGTCGCTTTCGATGGCCCGCCAGGCCATGTCGATGGAGGTCGCGCACAACACCCGCTCCGCCGCCGAGGGGCCGCTGGTCTTCGACCTCGCCGTCCCGACCGGCTACTTCCGCACTGCGGAGATTGAGCTCGCGCGCGCGGAGCTGCCGAGTGACTTCAGCTACTCCGGCCACGTCTATCTCTACCCGGCGGATACGAAGCTCGATCTCGCCAGCAGCGCCTTCCGCAAGCGCTGGCGCGTCGGCGGCTTCGCCGTGTGGGCGCTGCATCGCGATGACGCCGAGCACAATCACCGCAAAGAGGCGAACCTCTTCGTCGACGCCACGACGGAGCTGGAGTACATCCAGAAACATCAGCCGGGCTCGAAGTGGAAGATTGCCGTCGTCGTCGACGAAGTCGACCCCGCCGACACGAAGGCCGATGCCAAGGCGTTGCGCTCGCGCATCGTCATCGACGACGTCCGCGTCGCCATCGACCGCGGCAGAGGAGACTCGCAATGAGCCGCACCGTCTATTTCGAATTGCACATCCGGCCGATGTTCCGCCTCATCGACCGCGATCACATGCTGGCCATGGGAAGCCCGTCGTTCGACCTCTTCGACTATGACGAAGTGCGCAAGATGACCGAGGGGACGCCGTCGTTGATGCTCGACTGGATCGAGGGTCAGCGGATGCCGCCGGATTACGCCGGCGGCCCGTGGCCGGAGGAGTGGATCGCCTTGTTCCGCCGCTGGGCCACCGACAAAGCCAATCCGTTCGCGCGCTTGCCGCGCGCCGAGGTGCAGAGCTGGAGCGCCACGCGCGAGGACAACGTCATCACGCTCACGGCCAAGGGGACGAAGCCGAGCAGCGCCGATCAGACCTGGATCGAGCGCTTGACCGCGGCGGAGAAGCCGCGCGAGTACATCATCTACCGCGAGCCGCTCGGCTCGCCCGGAGCTCCGGTGGCATTCACCGAGACCGAATCGTTCTTCTCCGACGACGCCGGAAGTGTGATCATCGTCCACGACGCCTCGGGCGTTCCGAAGGAGATCCCGATCCAGGAATGACGTCTGACTTCGCCGGACGCGTGGCCATCGTCACCGGCGCCTGGCGCGGCCTCGGCCGCGCCGCCGCGGAGCGTTTTCACGAGCGCGGCGCCTCGGTGGCGGTCAACGTTCGCGACGCCGGGC
>DATDFB010000229.1:0-5834 GCA_036522835.1 Thermoanaerobaculia bacterium
ACGCCGGCGGCGTCTGGCTGTCCGGCGATGGCCGCACCGGTCTGGCCGCGCGGCGGCTGGCCATCATCGATCTTTCGGCCGAGGGCGATCAGCCGATGGGCGACACCGCCGGCGAGCTGCACATCGTCTTCAACGGCGAGATCTACAACCACGCCGAGCTGCGCGCGCGCCTGCAGCGCTTCGGCGTCCGCTTCCGCTCCACGAGCGACACCGAGGTACTGCTCGAGCTGTACCGGCACGACGGCGAGCGGATGATCGAGCTGCTGCGCGGCATGTTCGCCTTCGCGATCTGGGATGCGCAGAGGCGGCGGCTGTTCGTCGGGCGCGACCCGTACGGCATCAAGCCGCTCTACGTTGCCGACGACGGCGCCACCTTCCGCGCCGCCTCGACGGTGAAGGCGCTCCTCGCCGGCGGCCATGTCTCGCGCGCAATCGATCCCGCCGGCGCGGCCGGCTTTTTCCTCACCGGCAGCGTGCCGGAGCCGTTCACGATCTTCGACGCCGTCAAGCCGGTCGAGCCGGGGTCGTCGTTCTTCATCGATGAGCGCGGGCTGTCGCAGCCGCGGCGCTTCTATTCCGTGGCGGCGACCTTCGCGCGCGGGCGCGACCAGGAGACGATCGCCGACCTCGTCGCGCCGAGCGCCCTCTTGCGCGAGCTCGTCGTGGAGTCGCTGCAGTACCACCTCGTCTCCGACGTCCCGGTCGGCGCGTTCCTCTCCGCCGGCATCGACTCCACGACGCTCGTCGCCCTCACCCGCGAGGCGAAGCACGCCGCGCCGCGCTGCGTGACGCTGCAGTTCGACGTGGCCCGCGGCACCGGCGCCGACGAGGCACCGCTCGCCGAGCGCTTCGCGCGAGAGATCGGAGCGCCGCACACCACGCGCCTCGTCACGCGCGACGAAGTCGTGGCCGATCTGCCGCGCTTCTTCGACGCCATGGATCAGCCGACCATCGACGGCACGAACACCTGGTTCGTCAGCAAGGCCGCGAAAGAGTCGGGATTGAAGGTGGCGATCAGCGGCGTCGGCGGCGACGAGCTCTTTGGCAGCTATCCGTCGTTCCGCGACGTGCCCCGCATGGTGCGCATGAACGCGGTACCCCCCCTCGGCGCCGTCGCCGCGAAGCTGATGCGCAATCCGAAGGCGAAGCACTTTGCGCTCGGCCGCACCTGGGCCGGCGCGTATCTGCTCAAGCGCGGCCTCTTCATGCCCGACGATCTGCCGTCGCTCCTCGGCCGCGACATGGCCGCCGAAGGGCTGACGCGCCTCGATCCGCTCTGCCGCATCGATGCGAACCTCGCCCCCGATCCCGGCACGGCGTTCGGCCGCGTGGCCACGCTGGAGGCGGCGATGTACATGCGCAACCAGCTCCTGCGCGACACCGACTGGGCCTCGATGGCGCACTCGCTCGAAGTGCGCACGCCGCTCGTCGACGCCGCGCTGACGCGCCAGCTCGCGCCGCTGCTCCTCGCCAACGGCGCCAAGTGCAAGCGCTACTTCGCCGAGTCGCCGCGCCCGCCGCTGCCGGAGTGGCTGCGCACGAGGCCGAAGACAGGCTTCGGCGTACCGCTCGCGCAGTGGATGGATCTGGAGGCGGACGGGACGTCGACGCGGATGCGCAGTTGGGCGAAATTCGTCTGGAGTGCGGCGGCCATGCCGCCGCTCTCTGCGCCACAGCGGTCACAATGAAGATCCTCGTCCTCTGCACCGACGCCTACGGCGGCCACGGCGGCATCGCGCTCTACACGCGCGATCTCATCGAGGCGCTCGCCGCCGCGGGCGACGTCGTGGCCATCCCGCGCGTCATCCGCCACCAGATGGAGCCGATTCCGCCGAACGTCGCCTTCGCCGCCGGCGCCGCGCGCAGCTCGCGCGCGTACATGCGGGCGGTCGGGCGGGCCATGCGCGAGCGCTTCGACCTCGTCGTCTGCGCGCACGTCAATCTGCTTCCGGTGGCGCGGATGTTCCGCTGCAAAACGGTGCTGTGGATCTATGGGATCGAAGCGTGGAAGCCAATCCGGCGCGGCGCGAGGCTCGTGCGCGGCGTCGGCGGCGTCGCCTCGATCTCCGAGATCACCTGCGAGCGCTTCCTCAACTGGTCGGGCTACGGCGGCCCGTCGTTTCTCGTCCCGAACGCGATCCATCTCGAACGTTACGGCATCCGCCCGCGCAACGAAGCGCTCGTCGATCGCTGGTCGCTCCACGGCAAGCGCGTCCTCCTCACCCTCGGGCGCATCGTCGCCGCGGAGCGCTACAAAGGCTTCGACGAGGTGATCGAGGTTCTGCCATCGCTCCCCGACGATGTCGTCTACTTAGCCGCCGGCGGAGGCACCGACCTGCCGCGCCTGCAGACGAAAGCGCGCACCCTAGGCGTCGCTGAGCGCGTCGTCTTCACGGGCGAAGTCGCCGAGCGAGAAAAAGCGGATCTCTACAATCTCGCCGACGTCTACGTCATGCCCAGCCGCGGCGAAGGCTTCGGCTTCGTCTTTCTCGAGGCCCTCGCCTGCGGAGTCCCAGTCATCGGCAGCCGCCACGACGGCGGCCGCGAGGCCCTGCGCAACGGCGAGCTCGGCCTGCTCGTCGATCCTTCGAATCCTGCGGAGATCCGCACGGCCATTCTCGACGTGCTCGCCCAACCGCGGCGCGAGGTCCCGCCAGGCCTCGCCCACTTCGCCTTTGCGAATTTCCAATCCCGCGTACACTCCCTCATCGGCGAACTGACGAAATGAAACGCGCGCTGATCTTCGGGATCTCCGGGCAGGATGGGGCGTACCTCGCGCAGCTGTTGCTGGCGAAGGGGTACGAGGTCCACGGCACCTCGCGCGACGCCGACCTCCAGTCGTTCGCGCGCCTCCAGGCCCTCGGTGTGCGCGAGCGCGTGGCCACGCACTCCGTCTCCCTGCGCGACTTCCGCGAGCTCCTGCAGATCGTCACCGCCGTCCGCCCCGACGAGATCTACAACCTGGCCGGGCAGAGCTCCGTGGCGCTGTCGTTCTCGCAGCCGATCGAGTCGATGGAGTCGATCGCTCAGGCCGAGCTCCTGCTGCTCGAAGTCATCCGCTACCTGAAGCTCCCGACGCGCCTCTACAACGCCGGCTCGAGCGAGTGCTTCGGCGACCAGGCCCCCGGCACGTGCGCGGGCGAGTCGACGCCCTTCAATCCGCGCAGCCCGTACGCCGCGGCGAAGGCCGCCGCGCATTGGACGACCGTGAATTACCGCGAGGCCTACGGCATCTTCGCCTGCAGCGGCATCCTCTTCAACCACGAGTCGCCGCTGCGCTCGGAGCGCTACGTGACGAAGAAGATCGTCGCCGCGGCAGCGGCAATCGCGCGCGGCGAGCGGCGGCGGCTTTCGCTCGGCAACACCACCGTCGTGCGCGACTGGGGCTACGCGCAGGAGTACGTCGAGGGGATGTGGCGGATGCTCCAATGCGACGCGCCCGACGACTTCGTCATCGCCACCGGCGAGGCGCATTCGATCGCGGAGTTCGCCGAGGCAGCGTTCGCGCACTTCGGCCTCGACGCCGCGCAGCACATCGACGTCAACCAGAGCCTCTTCCGCCCCAGCGACATCGCCTGGAGCTGCGGCAATGCCACGAAAGCGGAGCGCGTGCTGGGATGGAGCGCGAAGACGAAGTTCGCGGAGCTGGTGAGGATTCTGTGCGAGGCGGAACGATGATGAGTGCTGCGTGCTGCGTGCTGCGTGCTGAGTGGCTGCGCCTCTCGGGACGATCGCGGACGAAGGCAAAGCAACTCAGCACTCAGTACTCAGCGCTCAGCACTGCCTGTCATGCATAGAGTCATCAAGCGCCGCACCGGCCTGGCCTCGATCGACCTTCCGGAGATTTGGGAGTACCGCGAGCTCCTCGGGTTCCTGGCCTGGCGCGACGTGGCCGTCCGCTACAAGCAGACGGTCATCGGCGTCCTCTGGGCCATCCTCCGTCCGTTTCTGACGATGGTCGTCTTCACCGTTCTCTTCGGCAAGCTGGCCAAGCTGCCGTCGAACGGCGTGCCGTACGCCGTCCTCACCTTCACGGCCATGCTGCCGTGGCAGTTCTTCGCCACGGCGTTCAGCGACGCGTCCAATTCGATTCTCGGCAACGGTCACATGATCTCGAAGATCTACTTCCCGCGGCTCATCCTGCCTCTGTCGTCGATCATGGTTGGCTTGGCGGACTTCGCCGTGGCGGTCCTCTTCCTCTTCGCCATCATGGCCGGCTATCGCTTCGTGCCGTCGGCGCGCGCGGTCTTCGCGCCGCTCTTTTTCCTTCTCTGTCTCGTCTTCACCATCGGTCTCGGCCTCTGGTTCGCGGCGCTGCATGTGAAGTACCGCGACGTGCGCCATCTCATCCCCTTCTTCGTGCAGATGGGCTTCTACGTCTCGCCGGTGGCGTACAGCAGCACGCTCGTGCCGGAAAAGTGGCGGGCGCTCTACTCGCTCAACCCGATGGTGGCCGTGATCGACGGCTTTCGCTGGTCGCTCCTCGGCACCGACACGCTGTACGTCCCCGGCCTCGTGGCCTCGAGCGTCGTCTCGATCGTCCTCCTCGTCGCCGGCGTCTATTACTTCAAACAGACGGAGCGCGTCTTCGCGGACCTGATCTGATGCAGACGATGATCTCCGCGCGCGGCATCAGCAAGAAATACCGCCTCGGCGGGACGGAGCTGGGCTACGCCGTGCTGCGCGAGCGCATCGTCGAGGTCGCGCGCACCCTGCTGCGGCGCGAGAAGAAGATCGACCGCCAGGAGTTCTGGGCGCTCGACGACGTCTCCTTCGATGTCGGCGAAGCGGAAGTGGTGGGGCTGATCGGAAAGAACGGCGCGGGGAAATCGACGCTGCTGAAGATCATCAGCCGCATCACCGAGCCCGAGTCGGGCGAGATCCATCTCTTCGGCAAAGTGGCCTCGCTGCTCGAGGTCGGCATCGGCTTCCATCCCGAGCTCACCGGGCGCGAGAACATCTTCCTCAACGGCGCGATCCTGGGCATGTCGCGCGCAGAGATCCGGCGGAAGTTCGACGCCATCGTCGACTTCGCGGAGATCACGCGCTTCCTCGACACGCCGGTGAAGCGCTACTCGTCGGGGATGTACGTCCGCCTCGCCTTCGCCGTGGCCGCGCACCTCGAGCCCG
Organism: Thermoanaerobaculia bacterium; assembly: GCA_036522835.1. GTDB lineage: Bacteria > Acidobacteriota > Thermoanaerobaculia > Gp7-AA8 > Gp7-AA8 > DATDFB01. Next base: position 5,131 of record DATDFB010000229.1, read on the forward strand.
ACATCCTGCTCGTCGACGAAGTCCTGGCCGTCGGCGACGCGCAGTTCCAGCAGAAGTGCCTCGGCAAGATGCGCGACATCCGCGCAGAGGGGCGCACCGTCGTCGTCGTGTCGCACAACATGTCCACCGTGGCCAGCCTCTGCCAGCGCGTCATCTGGCTCGCCGACGGGAAGGTCAAGGACAGCGGTCCGGCGCACGACGTCATCGGCCGCTATCTCTCCGAGGGCATCGAGAATGACTTCGTCTGGACGCCGCGGCACGGCGTGCTGAGCGCCTTCGAGTATCGCCAGATCTCGGTCGTTCCGGGCGACGGTCCGGCCGACGCGCCGATCGACATCGTCTTCGACTTCGAGATCCACGAAGCGTTCCCTCCCGGGCATCTCGAGGTCCGCGTCTTCAACGATGCCGGCGAGCATCTCCTGACGTCGTCGAGCGCCGACGGCCAGCCGAACGTGAACCACGAGTGGCGCCTCGGACGCCAGACGCTCACCTGCCGCATTCCCGGCAATCTGCTGATGCCGGGCCGCTACTTCGTGACCATCACCGAGCCGTACGGCAACTACGACATCGTGCGCGAGAACGTGCTGACGTTCAGCGTGACGGAGCAGAGCTCGGTGGCGGCGCGCGACAACCGCGGCGGCAAGATCGCCCCGGTGTTGACGTGGAGTGCGGCGGCCATGCCGCCGCTGTCTTAGAGCGGCGGC
>DATDFB010000230.1:0-15152 GCA_036522835.1 Thermoanaerobaculia bacterium
AGCACGGCACGTTGCACGGCGCGCCGGCGCGCGCGTTCCGCGAGCTGCGCGGCGGCGGCGCGCTGCACGCGCAGATGCTGCGCGCGGAGCAGAGCAACACCGCGATTCTTTACGGCGACTGTCTCTTCCTCAAGCTCTTTCGCCGCCTCGAGGCGGGCGAGAACACGGATCTGGAGGTGTCGCGGTTCCTCACCGAGGAGACGAGCTTCCGCAATACGCCGCGCGTGGCGGGATCGATTCACTATGACGGCGACGGCGAGCCCGCGACGGTGGCCATCCTGCAGCAGTACACGCAGAACGCCGGCGACGCCTGGCAGTACACGCTCGACGAGATCAACCGCTTCTTCGAGCGCGTGCTCAGCGACGAGCACGCCGTGGAACAGATGGTGAAGGCCACGCCGCCGGAGCATCCGATGACGCTGGCGACGCGGACGGCGCCCGACCTCGCGCACGAGCTGATCGCCGGCTATCTCTCCGACGCCTCGACGCTCGGCATGCGCACGGCGGAGATGCACCTGGCGCTGGCGTCGCGCGACGACATCCCCGCCTTCGCGCCGGAGCCGTTCACGCCGCATTACCAGCGCTCGATCTACCAGTCGATGCGCACGCAGGCGGTGCAGACGATGGCGCTCTTACGGCGCCGCGCGAAGTCGATCGCGGACGCGGAGCTGCTCGTGGCGCGCGACGCCGAGCTGCAGCAGCGCATCCGCGCCATTCTGAGCGGCAAGATCGGCGGCCTGCGCATCCGCATCCACGGCGATTACCACCTCGGGCAGGTCCTCCACACCGGCAGCGACTTCACGATCATCGATTTCGAAGGCGAGCCGGCGCGCCCGCTGAGCGAGCGCCGCATCAAGCGCAGCGCGCTGCGCGACGTGGCCGGCATGCTGCGCTCGTTCCACTACGCGCCGTACGCGGTCGTACACGGAGAGGCGCGCGGCTCGGTGATCCGCGCCGAGGACGTCGACAAGCTCGAAGCGGGCGCGCGCTTCTGGCACCGCTGGGTGACGGCCGCCTTCCTCCGCGCCTATTTCGACGTGAGCGCCGACGCCGCGCACCTGCCGCCGGCGCGCGAGGAGACGGCCGTTTTGCTCGATGCGTATCTGATCGAGAAGGCGCTGTACGAGATCGTGTACGAATTGAACAATCGCCCGGAGTGGGTGCGCATCCCGCTGCGGGGGGTGATGGAGTTGTTGGGGTAGGATTTCTCCATGACTCGCGAAGAAGCGCGCGCCTGGATGGAGCGCTGGAAGATCGTGAACGAGTTCACGGACGCAGAGGCGCGCGCGACGACGCTGGAAGAGAGATTTCGCGACCTGGAAACGCTGGTTGCCTCTGCCGATCTCTTCCCGCCTGCCGCTGACGAGGAGGAGGAGCTCCGGCGCGTTCGCGAGATCTGGATGCGCCTATACGCGCATCTGCAGTGAGCGACGCGATTCAACCGTCGACGCTCGTCCCGGCTCTGAAGGCCGTGATGCAATGGCTGACGAGCGAGCGCCTCGAAGGAGCAATCATCGGCGGCGTCGCTGTCTCGATCCGCGGACGACCTCGCATCACGAAGGATGTCGATGCCGTCGTGCTTGCGGACGACGTTGGATGGCAGCGCGCCCTCGACTCCGCCGCGCGATACGGGGTGGTGCCTCGCATCGACAATGCTCTCGATTTCGCGTCGCGCTCGCGCATGCTTTTGCTCCGGCATGAGAAGAGCGCGACGGGGCGGGGATTAGGGACCATGGCGCGACGGCGCGCGGCGGCCGAGGCCGACGCCGCCACTGTCGCGGCGAGAAGGAAGCAAAGGGCGCGGCGCATGTGCAGGAAGACACGGGCCGCGGCGTTTTGTGGGGCAAACATAGGACAGGCAAGAGTGCCTGTCTCCATCTCTTTGCCGTATCACGCCGCGAAGAGCTCTGCGAGCCGGGCGAGGACGAGCTGCTGCGTGACGGGCGGGATCTTGCCGACTCGCTTCACGAGCCGGGCGCGGTCGACCGCGCGGATCTGATCGAGGACGACCTGGCCGTGCTTGCCGCCGAAGCGCAGCGGCACGCGCGTCGGATAGGGCTGTCCTTTGGTCGTCATCGGCGCGACGATGACGGTGCGGACGTGACGGTTCATCTCATCTGGTGAAACAACCACACAGGGGCGCACCTTCTTGATTTCGCTTCCGACTGTAGGATCCAGATCGATGAGATAGACGTCGAAGCGGCGAATCACCACTTCCACTCCGTCTCGTCGAACGCAGTCAGCGAGACTGCTTCGTCGTCGAGGACGTCGTCGCCGCGGTCGGCCATGTGGCGGAACGCCTCGTCCCAGCCATGACGCGGTGCGTGGGTAGACCGAATGACGATCTGGTTCGGCTCCGCCTCGATCTGAACCTCGTCCGTGAGCTGCGCCTGTTCGAGAATCGCCTTCGGAAGGCGGATGCCGCGCGAGTTGCCGATCCGGATGATGCGCGCTTTCATCGCCCCATTGTAATTACGAGCAAACAAAAAAAGGACAGGCAAGAGTGCCTGTCCTCCATGACTACCTTATCGTCTGAATTAGAGGGGGACGACGTTCTGGGCCTGCAGGCCCTTCGGGCCGGTGGTCACTTCGAACTCGACGGCGGCGCCTTCGGGAAGGCTGCGGAAGCCGCGGCCCTGGATGGCCGAGAAGTGCACGAACACGTCCTCGCCCTTCTCCGTCGTGATGAAGCCGAACCCCTTGGCGTCGTTGAACCACTTGACGGTGCCGGTCTGTTTCACGGGTGTATCTCCTTTCTGTGTTGCCGAACGGAGCTACCCGTCGCACATCACAAGTATCACGGCACGGAACCACCGCTCTCTGGCGGGCATTCCCGGCGGCTCGCCCCTTGCTACCATCGCAGCAACCATGAGCGACGACTCCGATCTCACCACCCAGATGCAGGACCTCGGCGTCGACGTCGTGCCCCGCGAAGCCATCGACGTCGGCGGCGCCCCGGCCTCCCTGCTCAGCGACTGGGACTACCACCTCTTCAACGAGGGAAGCCACCACCGCCTCTGGGAAAAGCTCGGCGCGCACCCCGTCGAAGGGGGCACGATCTTCGGCGTCTGGGCCCCGAACGCGGCGAGCGTCAGCGTCATCGGCGAGTGGAACGGTTGGAGCCCCGACGCCCATCCGCTCAACGCGCACGGTCCCTCGGGCATCTGGGAAGCGTTCGTGCCGAACGCCGGCAAGGGGACGAAGTACAAGTTCCACATCCGCTCGCGCCACGGCGGCTACTCGGTCGACAAAGCCGATCCCTTTGCCGTCCACGCGGAACCCCCGCCGCTCACCGCCTCGGTGGTGTGGGATCTCGACTACGAGTGGAACGACGCGGAGTGGATGACAGGCCGCCACGCCCACAACGCCTTCGACGCGCCGGTCTCGATCTACGAAGTCCACCTCGGATCGTGGCGCCGCAACCCGGACGAGCACAACCGTCCGCTCGGCTACCGCGAGATCGCCGTTCCCCTCGCCGAGTACGCCCGCAAGATGAACTTCACCCACGTCGAGCTCCTCCCGGTCATGGAGCATCCGTTCTATGGCTCGTGGGGGTACCAGGTCACCGGCTTCTTCGCGCCGACGAGCCGCTACGGCACGCCGCAGGATTTCATGTACCTCGTCGACGTCCTGCACCAGCACGAGATCGGCGTCATACTCGACTGGGTGCCGTCGCATTTCCCGACCGACGAGCACGGCCTCTCGTATTTCGACGGCACGCACCTGTACGAGCACGCCGATCCGCGGCAGGGTTTTCATCCCGACTGGAATTCGCTGATCTTCAATTACGGCCGTAACGAGGTGCGCTCGTTTCTCTCATCGAGCGCGCTCTACTGGCTTGGCGTCTATCACGCCGACGGATTGCGCGTCGACGCCGTGGCCTCGATGCTCTATCTCGATTACTCGCGCAAGGCGGGGGAGTGGATCCCGAACAAGCACGGTGGGCGCGAGAACCTGGAGGCCATCGATTTTCTGCAACGGCTCAATCAGGACGTCTACAAAGTCCATCCCGACGTGCATGTCATCGCCGAGGAGTCGACGGCGTGGCCGAGAGTGTCGCGGCCGACGTACATCGGCGGCCTGGGGTTCGGCATGAAGTGGGACATGGGATGGATGCACGACTCCCTGCGCTATTTTTCCAAAGACCCCATCCACCGGCGCTTCCATCACAATGACCTGACCTTCCGGATGATGTATGCGTACACGGAGAATTTCGTCTTGCCGCTGTCGCACGACGAGGTCGTGCACGGCAAAGGGTCGCTCATTGGAAAAATGCCGGGCGACGAGTGGCAGAAATTCGCCAATCTGCGCCTGCTCTTCGCGCACATGGTCGCGCAGCCGGCCAAGAAGCTCCTCTTCATGGGCAGCGAGATCGCGCAACGGCGGGAGTGGAACCACGACACGAGCCTCGACTGGCATTTGCTCGACGACGTGCGGCACGCGGAGCTGCAGCGCTGGGTGGAGGACCTCAATAAAGCGTATCGGACCATTCCGGCGTTGCACGAGCTCGATTTTTCGCCCGACGGCTTCGAGTGGATCGACTGCTGCGACAGCGAGAACTGCGTCGTGTCGCTCATGCGCAAATCGAAAGGTGACGACGTCGTCGTCGTCGTGATGAGCTATACGCCGATTCCGCGGCACAATTACGCGATCGGCGTCCCGGCCGGCGGCCGTTGGCGGGAGATCCTCAATAGCGACGCGGCGCTCTACGGCGGCAGCGGCCAGGGGAACATGGGGGGCGTCGAGGCCGCGCCGATTCCGCTGCACGGCCGCAAGTGGTCGGTCAATCTCACATTGCCGCCGCTGGGCGCGGTCTTCCTTCACTCGCCGACGGACGAGGGCTGAGCTCCGTAGTACCAATATCGCCCCCGATTCCGCGTCGTCAAACAGTGAAGCAATCCCCATGCGACTCCCCAGTTCGCGTGTCATCATCATCGGTCCGCCCGACGTCGCCGTCGCGCTGGCGCGTGACGCCGAGTGCGATGCCGTGGCCTTTCGCAGCTTCGAGGATCTCGATCGCTGGCGCGAGCAGCAGCGCAGCGCCGACGACACGGTGGGTCCGGATTTGAACACCGCCTTGCAGGAGCTCGGGACCTCGCTCGCGGAGCTGCCGGTGAAACTGCGCGCGTTCCTCCAGGAGATGGCCGTCGAGAAGAACGTGCCGGCGCTGCGCGACCTCGAGCACCGCTGGTCGTCGCGCCGCTCGTTCTATCGCCTGTGGAACAGCGCGTTCGACGAGCCGCCCTCGACCTTCCTCCGCCGCGTGCGCAGCCTCCACGCCGCGCGGCTTCTGGCGCTCGGCTTCTCCAAGAAGGAAGCCGCTCTCCTGGCGGGCTACAGCTCCGTCGATCAGATGCGCCGCAATCTCCGCTGACAAGACTCGCATGCGTGGCACGGCGCCGCGTGCTTTGGCACAAAAGCGTATTGCCGCGCGCGCGTCCGCGCCGCTACCGTGCCGGAACTCATCCCGTTCGGAGAGACAACCGTGGTTCGAAAACTCGTTCCCCTCGTGCTGCTCTTCGGAGCGGCTTCGGCGATGGCGGCGGCGTCCCTCTTCCCGCGCCCGCTGCATCTCGTGCGCAAGATCCAGGACCCCTTCGCGAAGACGCCGCGCGTGGTCGACGAGTACTGCTACGGCAACACCATCGTCGTGGTGGCGGGGCAGCGCGTCACCATCACCGACTACGCCGCGCAGCAGGTGACGGAGATCGATCACGCCCACGGCACGTACAGCGTGACGCGTTTCGACGAGATCGCCAGGGCCATCGCGCCGCCGAAGCGCGGCGGGGGCGGATTCAAGGCCGCGGCGACCGCCGCGCCGGGAAAGATCGCCGGCGGCGCGGCCTGGCGCACCACGCCGCTGGGCATGAAAGGCTCCGCGAGCGGCCGCTCCGTCGACGCCTTCGAGATCGACAACGGCGCCACGAAGATCGAGGTCGGCTTCGACCACGCCTACCAGCTTTCGCGCGATGCGGCCGAGGCGCTCGTGGGGGCGTCGTATCCGAACGTGCGGCGCGAAGAGCATGACGAAATGCTGCGCGTGGCCGTGCGCGGCAACGCCGCCGACGCCTACGGCCTTCCGAGCGAGAAGTCGATCACGTACAAGACCGAAGGCGGCCCGCTGACGGTGCGCGACTCCATCGTGCGCGTCGACGGCGACCTTCCGCCGCGCGACGCCCTCCTCATCGAGCCGGGCGCGAAGCGCGTCGACACCCATGTCCTCCGCGTCGAGCGCGAGATGCACGACGCCGACACCATTCCGATTCCGCATCCGTGATGGCCAGAAAGATCGCCGCCGCCATTCTCTTCTCGCTGGCCCTCTTCCCGGCCGCGCGCGCATCGGAGTTCGCCTCCGGCCAGCTCAACATCGCCGGGGTCACGCTCGAAGTCGACACGCATCCGCACCAGACGGGCGCCGACATCCCGGGCGTCATCCCGACGCTCTTCGGCGGCAAGAGCGGCGACGCCGCGCCGCCGACCACGATGGTGGCGGCGGCGGACCTCATCGGCCCCGGCATCGACGCGCCCATCACCATCCGCACCCAGCCCGGCCGCCCGTTCACGCTGCCGCCGCTGCACCAGCAGGGGACGTACACGCTGCTCAACATTCGTCTGCTCGACGACAAGGGGAACTTCGTGCAGCCGGCCGTGCCGGCCAGCACGACCATCGACGTCGTCGGCACGCTCTCGACCGACGTCCAGGTCAAGCAGCTCACGCCCGACGACCTCCGCGCGCGCGGCATCAACGTCGACGCCACGAACTACGACGCCTACGACTACAACTTCCTCTTCGCCGTGCAGGGCGTGACGGTGCAGGTGCCGTACACCGTTCTCGTCGACAAGCGGACGCACCAGACCATCATTCCGCCGGGCCCGACCTCCGACGGGCTGCCGCCGCCGCCGATCAACGGGGCGCGGCCGCGCTGGGATCCGCCGCAGCTCTTCGGCGTGATGCTCCTGGAAGACCTCAGCCTCCCGCCGGGCGACGGCGATAACGCGGCCGCTCCGGACACCGACGAGGTCTTGAAGCATCGGCGGCCGACGATCCCGGCCGCCGTCGTCATTCCGACCGGCTTCGGCGTGCTCCATCAATTCTTCGCCGTCATCCTCAACGTCTCGAACGCGGCGCCGGCGGGCTCGGAGATCAAGCTCGACTCCGTCACGGCCACGTTCACCGCGCCGAACGGCATGCGCATCTCCAAGGTCACGCCGGCGGTAGCGATCGGGCAGCCGGTGCCGATCTACGACAAGGCCACCGGCAACGTCATTCTCCTGGCGCAGGCGCAGGGCTCGGCGGAGTGGACGCTCGAGTCGCTGCGCACCGGCACGCAGAGCGTCGACATCGACATCCGGGCCATCTACAGCGCGCCCGACCAGCCCCAGGTGCCGCTCAAGGGCCATCTCACCGCGTCGATCGTCGTCAACGATCCGCGCTTCCAGGTCAACTTCGTTCATCCCGACAACGTGCGCGCGGCGGAGCCGTACACGGCGTACGCGTTCATCACGAACGTCTCCGCGTCGAAGCAGACGGTAAAGGTCGACCTAGGCTCGATTCCACTCTGCAGCGAAGGGACGAACAACAACATCTGCCGCGTCGACGGCGACGCGGTGCGCGACTTCACCATCGACCCGGGCGGCACCGTGACGGTGCCGTATCACCTCAAGTCGACGATCAACGGCCACTTCTACGCGGCCGTGCCCGACGCGCCCGACGGCGTGGCCGCCACGGTCACGCTGCGCATGGGCGTCGACGCCAACGGCATCCCGCTCTCGCCGGCGACGATCGTGATGCCTTGGTACACGCAGTACGTCAACTCCGACTTCGTGAACTCGCAGATGCCGCTCATCGGCATCGCCTACAGCCTGGCCACGGCGCCGATGGTGCCGGCGCTGTCGTCGTTCCCGCGGCTGATCCGCACCGACGTCTTCACGCGCGCGCAGGACATCGCCCGCGCCGGCCAGCGCATCTTCGTGGCCCGCGCGAATGCCAGCGCGGACAACGTCGCCGAGGACCGCGATCCGATCTTCCACCTCGCCCTCGATCTTCTAGGCAACGTCGAGCGCGCCGGCAGCTCCGCCGACATGCACGAGTGGGATCAGGTGCGCGAGAAGATCTCGAACGGCCGCATCGCCGAGGCGGGGATGGCGCGGGAGCTCGAGCGCGTCGGCCTGGCGAACGGGAAGAGCATGAGCGACTTCGCGGCCGATTTCGCCGCGGCGACGTCGCACCGCTCGCCGTACTTTTTGGCCCTCGCGCACGGCGCGCCCGTGTCGGGCAGCGCGCGGCCGTACGCGCTGAGTGTGACCGGCGCGACGTCGGGCGCCAGCATCTCCGGGCGCGCCGAGGACGACCCGGCGCCGGCGACGCTGCCGTTCGCGCAGTTGACGCGCTTCGGCTCCCCTTCCGAGAGCGGCGAGCTCGCCCTCGTGGGGCGGTGGAACGAGTCGATGAAAGTGACGGTCGTGCCGCAGGTATCCGCGTTCACGCTCGACCTCGTCTATCCCGGCGCGACCGACGGCAGCTTCCTTCGCCACTCGCTCTCGATCACCGGCGCCACCGCAGGGTCGCCCGTGACCGTCACCGTCGACCGCGGCAACGGCAACCTCGTCGTCAGCGGCGCGGTCGGCACGCCGGCATCCGGCGGCGGTCCGGTCGCGCAGACGCCGCTCGCGGTCGTGCATGCGGCGCAGGACCTCCACCTCGACGACAAGGGCCACATCGTCACCGTCCTCTTCAACCGGCCGGTGAAAGTCGACGACGCCGGCAAGCTGCGCGACCTCGTCACGCTCGTCACGAGCCTCCCGGCCGCGGGCGTGCCGGAGATCACGAAGAAGAACAACCCGAGCGATCCGAATGCGCAGGTCGTGATTCCGGGCGCGGCGCTGCAGGACGACGGACGCCTGCTCAACGTGAGCTTCGATCATGCGCTGACGGCGAAGGCGCAGTACAAGATCGGGCTCGATCCGATCGCCGACGGCCTGACCGCCGGCATGAGCTACGCGAGCGCGCCGCCGTCGATCGTGCCGCGCATCGACAACAACGCCCCCGGCGGCAGCATCGTCGGGAAGTTGCTGCTCGGCGACAACACGCCGGTCAAGGGCACGCTCGTGCAACTGACCGACACGGGGAAGCAGTTCGACGTCACGCAGAACGACGGCTCCTTCCTCTTCGAGTTCATCGGCCGCGACATCGACAAGAACATCAGCGGCGGCTACACGCTCGCCGCGGCGGTGGACGGGAAAGATACGCGGCTCTCCGGCGCCATCCACACGGACGGCGAGGTCCAGCGCATCGTCCTCCAGTTCCTCGGGCGCGGCTCCGTCACCGGCGTGGCCAAGTACAGCGACGGCACGCCGCTGCCGGCGAAGAAGCTCGTCGCCGCGAAGAACTCGATCTTCGGCGAATACCGCAGCGCCTTGACCAACGCCGACGGCTCGTTCCGCATCGACGACCTGCCGGTCGGTCCCTTCTCGCTCGCGGTGCTCGACGGCCTCGGCAACGCTTCCTATGCCACGAACCAGATCCGCACGCCGAACGAAGTCGTCGTGCAGGACCTGGTCGTCCAGAAGCAGCCCTTCGCCGGCACGGCCACGATCAAAGTCACGGTCAAGCGCTCCGACTTCGCGCAGGATCCCGATCCACGCAAGGCCCTGGTGGCCGGCGCGCACGTCGGCGTCTCCACCGCCGGCGTGGGCCTCCTCGACGGCTTCACCGACGTCAACGGCCAGATCACGTTCCAGAAAGTGCCGACCGGATTCGTCTCCCTCTTCGCGGCCGAGTTCAACATCACCCGCTCGCAGGCCGCAGACGACTTCCCGCTCACCGCCGACACCACCGTCGAGAAGATCCTGATCCTCGACGTGCCGACGGCGAGCACCGCGATCTGCACGCTGGAGGGCAACGTCACGCGCGACGATCCGGCGAACCCGGCCTCGCCGGCGCGCTATCCGGTGCCGAACGCCGTCGTCCACATCGCCGACTACACCACCGTCACCGCCGACGCCACCGGCCACTACGTCTTCCACGACTTGCCGACCTCGCTGGCGGGAAAGAAAGTCAGCGCATACGACGCGGAGACTCGCCGCGCGGCCTTGACCAACGTGCCGACGCTGACGCCGAACGTGTCCAACCTGCTGCCGATCGAGATCACCTCGACGAAGGCGGTCGGCCGCGCGCGCCTGATCCTTCATCTGTATTCCGCGACGGGGCAGCCGGTGCCCGACTACTACGTCAACCTTCCGGGCTATCCGCCGACGGAGTTCCAATCGAACCACGATGGCACCTACACGCTCGACGTCCTCGTGCCGCGCAAGGTGGACGTGTGGGCGCTGCCGGGGAGGCCAACCGCGTTCCGGCACCACCTCTACGGCTACCAGACCGCGCACATCTCCATGAACGCGCAGGTCGACGGGCAGGACGTGCACGCCGAGCTGCACCTCCCCGGACAGGGAACGGTCGGCGGGCGCATCCTGCAGCTCAAACGCTGCCCCGACGGCGTGGCCACGTGTCCGCCCGAATACGACGTCGCGCACGGCAAAGTGGGCGTCTCGCACCTGATCTGGTTCGAGAGCGACCAGGCGCTCGTGATGCAGGAGCGGATTCCGGTCGAGACCGACGACAACACCGGCTACGCCACGACGGACGCGGTGCCGGTCGGCGGCGCGGAGGTCGTCACCGTCGATCACCCGGCCGGCTTCGCCGCGGAACACACCGCGGTCCAATTCGAAGGCCATCCGGCCAAGGTCGACCTCAAGATCGAGAAGCTCGGCAACGTCACCGGGCGGGTCTTCAACTGGGACGGGCAGACGCCGATCGCCGGCGCCGACCTGACGCTCTTCGGCTCGTTCGTGACCATGCCGAACTTCAAGAGCGGCGTCGACGGCACGTTCAGCTTCCCCTCCGTTGCGGCGGACATGGGCTTCCGGATCGTCGCCAAGATCACGCTCAACGGCATCGAGCGCTGGGGCTACGTCGACGGGCACACGCCGAAGGGCGGAGGCCCGGTCGGCCCGCTGAACATCATCATGCGCCGGCAGGCGAACATCGGCGGCACGATCGTCGACGCCAACGGCGCGCCGGTGCCGCTGGCGCGCTACTGGATCCGCGAGCTCGGCTGGCCGTACCGCACGTTCGGTTCCCAGTTCGATCCGCTGTACGCCGACAAGAACGGCGCCTTCTTCGTCAACAACGTCTTCACCGGAGGCGTGCGCATCAGCGCGGAAGACCCGATCGTGCAGGAGGACCGCGGCGACGCCTCGGCCGAGATCCGGGACGAGGGCGACGACCAGAACAACATCGTCGTGCACCTCGGCTCGATCGGCCGGTCTCTGATCCGCGTCACGGTGCTCGACCCGAACAACGCGTACGCCGTCGTGCCGAACGCCGAGGTGACGCTGATGACGTCGTCGAAGGCGTTCGACTTCGCCTCGACCGACGCGCACGGCGTCGCCGAGCTCGACGAGGTCCCGGTCGACCGGACCTACAGCATCATCGCCCGCTCGAAGTCCCTCGGGCGCGGCGGCAGCGTCGGCGGCATCACCCTGACCGCCGGCGTGCCGAAGGACGTGCAGATCGCGTTGACCATGACCGGCATCGTGGCCGGCACGGTCGTGCAGAGCGCCACGAACAACGCCCCGGTCATCGGCGCGGCGGTCAACCTCATCGGACCGGCCGACGAGTGGGCGTCGACCGACGACACCGGCGCGTTCATCTTCAACGGCGTTCCGGAGGGAACTTTCCGGCTCGACGGCGTCGACCTGCAGACCGGACGGCACACCGTGCCGATGCAGAATCCGTTGTCGATCACCCCGCTCTTCCCCGAGCAGCGCAACATCGTCCTTCCCCTCGAGGCGACGGCCACGCTCGTCGTTAACGTCTGGCTGCCCGACGACGCCGGCCACTCCAGCGGCATCTTCGTGCCGCAGGCCAACGTCACCCTCATGCCGACGGGGGAGAGCCACCGCGACATGCAGGTGGTCGGCGGACCGATCACCTTCACCAACGTCATCGCCAAGAAATACTCGCTGCACATCACGGAGATCGGCGGACTGCAGCGGAACATCGACTACACCGGCAACTTCACGCCGGGGCAGGCCACGCAGACGCTCGACTTCGTCCTCACCGCGTACGGCGAAGTCGACGTGCACGTCACCGGCGAGCCGTCGCAGATCGCCGGCGCGTCCGTCGTCGTCGTCCACAATCGCCAGGTCCAGAAGGTCTACACCGACGGCAGCGGCAACGCGAAGGTGCCGGGCGTGGAGCTCGGCACGTTCACGGCGTCGGTGATCTCGCCGACGCTCGGCCTCAGCGCGGCGACGAACGGCGAGCTGACCAGCCAGTCGCAGCCGGCGAGCGTCACGCTGGCCCTCGGGCAGTTCGTCACGCTCGACGGCTACGTCGACGCGGAGCTCGGCGGACCCTCGGTCAACACGAAGGTCACGGCGTCGTTCTTCAGCGCCAACAAGACCTTCACGCTGGAGGCCCGGACCGACGCCAGCGGCTACTTCCAGATCGTCGGCATTCCGCCGAACATTCAGCTCCGGCCGATCAACTTCTACGCCGCCGACGGCACGCTCGGCGCGCACATCGACCCGTACAACATCGGCACCGCCGCGGCGCACCTCGGCCACACCCATCTCGACTCCACGGCGCCGCGCGTGCTGAGCACCGATCCGGCCAACAACGCCAACGCCGTCGCGCCGAACGCGCACATCCGCATCGCCTTCAGCGAGCCGCTGAACCTCTCCAGCGTCGGCGGCATCACGCTGACCTCCGTCGCCGACGCGCAGAACGCGCAGCTCATCTTCCCGTCGCAGTGGCCGTCGAACAACGTCCTCGACATCGCCCCGGCGTCGATCCTCAAGAGCAACACCGTCTACCACCTCTTCATCCCGAACGGCGTCTCCGACCTCTCCGGCAACATCATGACCGGGCACGTCGACGCGAGCTTCACCACCGTCGACTACACCGAGCCGAAGATCGTCTTCATGACGCCGGCGGTGACGGATCCGGTCTTCCCCGGCCAGGTGTTCAAGGCGAAGTTCAACAAGGCCGTCGACGTCCATTCCTTCGACGCCGGCCACGGCGCCACGGCCACGCTCCAGGAGCTCGACCGCTACAAAGGCGATCCGGTCGCGGGCGGCGACGTGCCGCTGGCCATCACCGCCGACGCGGCCGATCCGGCAACCTTCAACCTCGCGCCGCAGGGCGTGGCCATCAAGGCGGGCGCGTTCTACCGGCTCACCATCGGGGGCGTCGGCGACACGCAGACCCCGCCGGTGCTGATGAAGGCGCCGCAGTCGTTCGACTACTTCGGCTACGACCAGGTCAAGCCGGCCATCTCCATCGTCTCGCCGGTGCCGGCGGGGACGCCGCTCGTCTCGGGCGGCGGCTACATGCCGACGATCGCGTCGGCCGACAAGGACATCAAGTTCGTGGAGTGGTACTCCACCGACGGCACGAACAAGACCCTCATCGCCAAGCTCTACACCGCGCCGTACGGGCTGCCGAACTTCACCGCGCCCGTTGTCACCGCGCCGTCGACCGTCACGCTCTACGCGAAGGCGACGGACCTCTCGCTCAACGACAGCGACTTCGCCACCTTCACCTGGGACGTGCTGCCGAACCTTCCACCGCAGAACATCACCGTCACGCTCTCGAAGCAGACGATTTATCTGAAGAACCACGTCGACGCCACGGTCGCGTTCAGCGACGAAGGGGTGAGCGACACCGTGCGTCTCGCGGTCATCGGCAAGCACGCCGACGGCAGCGACTACCCGCTGACGACCGGCATCAACCCGGCCGGCAGCATCACCGTCTCGCGTCCGGCCGGCGGCGCCTGGCCGACGGCGACGTTCGGCGTCGATCTTCCGGGCGACCTGAAGGAAGGCGATTCGCTGCGCTTCGTGGCCACGGTCACGGACGTCGACAGCAAGAGCGGCACGGGCGAAGCCGACACCACCGTCGCCGTCGACAGCGGCGCACCGTCGGTCGTCTCGCTCCTCCCGCAGCCCGACACGCCCTATGCCTACGGCAACGGCAACACGAAGTACACGATCCAGGCGAAGGTGCGCGACGCCGAGAGCGGCGCGCAGAAGGTCGTCTTCAACTACGACGGCCAGAGCATTCCGGTCACGGCCAGCACCTACGACGCCGCCACGGCCACGTGGACGTTCTCGACGCAGGCCACGGTCACGCCGAAGAACACCGACACGCGCATCCGCATCACCGCCACCGCGTACGACTATCACGGCAACGCGACGCCCGCGTCGACCGAGGTCATCTACCAGGCGGTCAACGACGCCAGCATCCCGAAGGCGCAGTGGATCACGCCGATCGACGGCGCTGCGCTGCCGGCGAACAAGACGGGTGAGACGACCACGGTCAAGCTGCGCGTCCATGCCACCGACGACGTGAAGGTCGAGTCGGTGACGTTCACCTCGGCGCAGTTCACCTCGCCGGTCGACCCCGTCACCGTGCCGAAGAGCGGCACGGCCGACATCTTCGAAGCGACGGCCACGCTCACCGTGCCGGCCGAAGGGACGCCGTTCACGATCACGGCGACGGTGAAGGACTCGAGCTCCGCGCACGACGTGGTGCTGCCGATCGCGATCGATCCGGTCAACGTCGACGCCGCCAACGGCGACGTGACCATCCTCGGCCCGAGCAGCATCGAGCCGGGCGCCGCCGCGGGGTACGCCGGCAAGAACGTCGTCGTCACCGGCGCGGGCGCGGTGCTCTACATCAAGGCGCCGGTCACGCTCAAGAACCTCATCGTGATCAACGGCGCCACGGTCGGCGATCCGAGCGGCACGAAGCTCGACGTTACCGTCGCGCAGCACCTCTACGTCGACGGCGACTCCGCGGTCAACGTCAGCGGCAAGGGCTACCTCGGCGGCTGGCACTTCACGGAGGATGGCGGAACACAGAACACCTCCGCGATCGGAAAGACGAAGGGCGACACCATCACCGGCGGCGCCGCGAACGCGTCGGCCTCGTACGGCGGCTTCGGCGGCTACAACGGCAGCACCGGCGGCACGACGAACGCCGCGTACGGCTCGATCACGGCACCGACGGACTTCGGCTCCGGCGGCAGCGGCTCCGCAAGCGGCCAGGTCGCCGGCGGCAACGGCGGCGGCGCGGCCGCGCTCCG
>DATDFB010000231.1:0-8245 GCA_036522835.1 Thermoanaerobaculia bacterium
AGCGCCGCGAGCTCCGCGCGAAGGACGCGAAGGCGGCGCGGATCGCGCTCGAGATACGCGCGGGTCGGCTCGCGGCGCGCGATCGTCGCCGCGTCGAGAAACTCCGGCGCGAGGTCGTGCCCGCCGCCGCCGAACGCTTCGTTCGCGCGCGCGATCGAGCGCATGCAGACGCCGACGACCTCACGCTCTGCAGCGAGAGCCCAAAAGCGCTCGTGCTCGCCGCGGCTCATCCGTTCGCGGAGGAAATGAATGTCGGCGAGCCAGATGAGGTGATCGCTGTCGAAATGATGGGCGACGCGGTGGACGCAGGCGTAGAGCAGCGCGTCGACGGCGGAAAGCGTCCGGGCGCGCTCGTGGACACGCGGCAGTGCGACACTGCGCCCGAGGAGCTCGTCGAAGCGGAGCACGCCGGCGAAGACAGGCGCGTTCGTGAGCGCCCAGTGCACGTCGTAGACGTGATCGACCCCGGCGGCGTCGACGCGGCGGAACATCGTCTGCTCCATGTCGCCGCTCGACAGCGGCTCGTCATAGCCGAGGCGGCGGAAAACACTGCGCACGGCATCGAGCTGCGCGGCGTCGATGAGGAGATCGGTATCGGCGCGCGGGCGAAGCTCGGGCCGCTCGTAGAGCGAGTACGCGAGCGCCGTTCCTTTCGTGATCAACACGTCGATGCCGCACAGGGCATCGAGCAAGGCGCGTAGATCCGCGAGCCGGAACGGCTCGAGCGCCGCGGCCCGCACCGCCGCGCCGCGCAACGCGGAATTCCCGGTTTGCGCGTAGAGCAACGGCGCCATTCCATGTTCTTCGATCTCGGCCGCGGAGAGCCCCGTCACGGCAGGCGGATTGCTATGTCTCATTGGTGAAAATGTCGTTCATCACCACCATTATCGTCGCCGCCGCAGCGCTCGTTCTGGCGCTCCTCTTCGCGTACCTGCCGATGCGCCTTCTCCTCGGCCAGATGGCCAAGGCCGTCGCCGCGCCGATCCGCGACTTCATCCAGCGGCAGCGCGACCGCCGGGCTCTGGAGCGAGGGACGCCGGACCGCCGAAAAGTCTGACTACGGGCGCACGCTGTGCGGCCCTACCGCAGCGCTTTCTCGATCGCCGTGTCGAGCGCCGGCTCCGGCCCCATGAGCGCGCCGACGTGGCGCCAGACGATCTTGCCGTCGCGGTCGATCAGGACCGACGTCGGCAGCACGGTGGTCTGGAGGAGGTTGGCGATCTTGCCGGGCGGATCGAGCACCATCGGATAGCCGATGTTCTTCTCTTTCACGAACGGCTTCACGGCCTCGGCGCCGCTCTCATCGATGCTCACGCCGACGACTTCGAACCCGCGCGGGCCGTACTTCGCGTGCATCTTCTCGAGCTCGGGAATCTCGAAGCGGCAGGGGCTGCACCACGTCGCCCAGACGTTGAGGAAAACGACTTTCTTGCCGCGCGCCGCCCCAAGGTCGAACGGCGAGCCGTCGAGCATCGTGGCCTGGAACGGCGGCATGGTCGCGCCGACGTCCGTCGACGGCGGCGTCGCGGTCTCCTCGGCGCGCTTCACCTGCTTCGGCTTTTTCCGGTTGGACGCCAGCGGCGTCTCGCGCGAGCACGCCAGCGCCACGGCCACGGCGATCAGCAGCGCTTTCTTCATAGCCCCTCGCCCGGCTTGGTCGGCTCCATCTGCAGGGCGTCGTTCACGCGGTTGAAGTAGTTGAACAGGCCGGCCATCGCCGAGATCTCCACGACCTCGCCCTCATCGTAATGCGCGCGGAGCCGCGCGAACAGCGCATCGTCGATGGCGTGCGCGTCGAGCGTGAGCTGCTTCGCGTAGGCGAGCGCGGCCTTCTCGGCGTCGCTGAACGGGCCGTTCTCGAAGTCGAGAAGCGCGGCGAGCTGCTCGTCCGTCGCGCCGTGCCGCGCAGCCTGCGCGGTGTGCGAGCGCGTTCAATACTCGCAGGCGTTGAGCCGCGAGACGAGCGTGGCCACGAACTCCTTCGTCAGCACCGGCACGGTTCCGGTGTTCGTGACCGCGCTCATGTGCGCGATCATGGTCTTGAGGATCTCGGGACGATGGGCGTAGACGCGGTACATGTTCGGCACGTTGCCGCGCTGCCGGCCGACCTCGACAAACTTCGAGCGGACCTCGGGAGTGACTTCGTCTTTGGTGAGCTTGCTCAGACGAGCCAGGACGACTACTCCTTCTCTTCCTCGGTCTTCCCCTTCTTGATGACCTCGGGCTCGGCCGGCGCCGCTTCCGCGGCCGCCGCTTCCGCCACCTCGGCGCGCGCATGCGTCACGCCGACGACGACGCGCTCCGGATCCTCGAGAACTTTCACGCCCTCGGGGAGCTGGAGGTCGGAGACGCGGATGTAGTCGTGGCTGCCGAGCGCCGTGACGTCGATGTCGATCTTGTCGGGGATCGCATTCGGGAGGCACTCCACGTGGAGGTCGCGAACCTGCCAGTCGAGGATGCCGCCTTCCTTCACGCCGATGGCGGTGCCGACGATGTGCACCGGCACGGTCACGCGCACCACCTCGTCCATGACCACGCGGACGAAGTCGATGTGCGTCATCTTGCGCGACACCGGATCGATCTGGATGTCCTTGATCATGGCGTGGCGCTGCTGGTCGGTGCCGGTCATCTTCAGGAGGAAGATCGAGCGCACGCCGTGCTCGGACTTCTGGATGAGCTCCGAGACCGACTTGCGGTCGACCTCGATCGCCACCGGCTCCTTGTGCCCGCCGTAAACGACGGCCGGAACTCTCCCGCCCGCGCGCAGCTTCTTGGCGATTTCCTTCCCCGATTTCTCGCGGCGCGAAACTTCTAACGTGACCTCAGCCATGGTGGCGAAACTCCTTCAAGAGATGATGCAGCGAATGCGGCTAAACCGATGGAACTGCTGGAAATTCCACGGAAAAGCGGCGTATTGTGCCGTGCATGAGCGAACAGCATTCTATTGCGGATGCGAGCAGCCATCTCGACGAGCTTGTCCGCAAGGCCGAGGAAGGCCAGACGGTGGAGCTCACTCGCGAGGGGGAGGGTGTGGCCGTGTTGATCGGCCGGAGGGAGTACGATCAGATGAACGGGAAGACGCAGCCGCAGCCGCGGAAGTCGCCGTGGGAGGCTTACCAGGAGTGGAGGCGCACCGCTGACTTCGATGCGATCGGTGATCCGGACGACGTGTGGGGTAACGTACGCGTCCGTGGCCCCGGACGTGATCCACAACTGTGAGTCGGACGTACCTGCTGGACACGAATGTCGTGTCCGAAGCCATGCGGCCATCTCCGCGAGAGCGCGTTGTCCAGAGAATCCACCGGCACCAGCACCAGATTGCGATCGCCTCCGTCGTCTGGCATGAGCTCTGGTATGGAGTCAGGCTGCTTCCTCAATCCCAACGTCGCGATGATTTCGAGAAGTATCTAAGCGGTTTCGTCGCCACATTCGAGTTTCTCGATTACACCCGCGCGGCAGCTGAATGGCACGCTTTCGAACGCGTACGTCTCGCCGCCCGTGGAGAAATGTCAGCCTTCGCCGACGGGCAAATCGCTGCGATCGCCGCCGTCAACAATCTGACGCTCGTCACCTTCAATATCGATCACTTCAACCGCTTCGAGGGCCTGCGCGTCGAGAGCTGGTGGTAGCCGCCCTACATCTCGAACAAGCTCGACACCGAATCCTCGTTGTGGATCCGCTTGATCGCGTCCGCGAACAGCTCCCCGATCGACAGCGCCTTCAGCTTCGGGCAGTCTTGCTCCTTCTCCAGCATCGGCATGCTGTTCGTGGCGATGACGCGGTCGAGCTGCGAGTTGTTGATGCGTTGGATGGCCGGGCCGGACAGCACCGCGTGCGTGGCCGACGCCGAGATCGAGCGCGCCCCCTTCGCCAGCAGCGCCTCGACCGAATGGATCAGCGTCCCCGCCGTATCGATGATGTCGTCGACCACGAAGACGTTCCGCCCCTCCACGTCGCCGATGATGTTCATCACCTCGGTCTGATTCGCGGCCACGCGGCGCTTGTCGATGATCGCCAGCGACGCCCCCAGGCGCTTGGCGTAGGCGCGGGCCCGCTCCACGCCGCCGGCGTCGGGCGAGACGATCGTCAGGTCGTCGAGCTCCAGCTCGCGCAGGTGGCGGACGATCACCGGCGCGGCGAAGAGGTGGTCGACGGGGATGTTGAAGAAGCCCTGGATCTGCGAGGCGTGCAGGTCGAGCGTGAGCACGCGGTCGGCGCCGGCGGCGCTGATCAGGTCGGCCACGAGCTTCGACGTGATCGGCACGCGCGGCTTGTCCTTGCGGTCCTGCCGCGCGTAGCCGTAGTACGGCAGCACCGCGGTGATGCGGCGGGCCGAGGAGCGCTTGAACGCGTCGAGCATGATCAAGAGCTCCATCAGATTGTCGTTGACCGGCGGCGCCGTCGGCTGGATCACGAACACGTCCGCGCCGCGCACGTTCTCGTCGATCTGCACGTAGTTCTCGCCGTCGGAGAAGCTATAGAGCGTGACCCGGCCCGGCTCGATGCCCAGGCGCGCGCAGATCTCTTCCGCGAGCGCGGGGTGGGAGCGACCGTTGAAGACCTTCAGCGGGCCGTACAAGCGCGGCGGATTATAACGACTGCAATCGCAAGCGCACCATGGCCTGAATGCGCTCCGCGACCTCGCCGTAGACGGCGAGGCCGTGACCGATCGGATCGGGAATGTCGCCGGCCGGGTCGAGGCAGTGCGTTTTCGCGGCCGCCTCGGGGTACTGCTGCAGCAGCAGGAGGCGCTGCGATTCCGTCATGCAGTAGATCACCGTCGCCGCGCCGATCTGTTCCGGCGTGATCGCCCGCGCCTCGTGCCGCGGCACCGCGATCGAGAGCCTGGCCAGCGTGGCGTGCGACTCCGACGTCATCGGCGATCCGAGGCGCGGCGCCAGCCCGCCGCTCTCCGCGCGCATCCGGCCGCCGCGCGACGCGATCTCGGCGTTCGCGATCGCCGCCGCCATCGGCGAGCGGCACGTGTTGCCGCTACAGACGAAGAGCATCGATTCGACCGTCGCTCCGCGCAGAGGACGGCCGCTCAACGCCGCCCACGCGTCCTCGAGCTTGTGGTGGAACGGCGACAGCAGCAGGAGCGCGGAGACGATCATCCCCGAGGAGACCAGTTGCGACGTCGGCGGCGCGGCGAAGGCGAACAGCACCGAGAGCAGAAACACCGCCGAATAGCCGGCGAGAAAACTCGCGCCGCAGAAGAGCGGAATGGTGAACGTGTTCTCGCGGCCGTCGAGATAGATCAACGTCCCGAAGATGTTGTGGCAACCATAGAAGACTCCGACCAGCACGACCGGCACGACCGCGGCCGGATGCGCGGTCCAGAACGTCGTGAAGCCGCGATGAAGCGCCTGCGTCGCCGGACCGCGGTTGACGAGGGCCATCGCCGCGGGGATCGCCGGCAGCAGGATGACCGTGACGATCGCCTCCTGCACGTAGTAGCGCAGCGTGGTCTCCTTGTCCCGCACCTTCGCCAGCTTCGTCATGAGCGGCGTGCGCAGCGCGTAGCCGGCCAGATAGGCCGAGAGGTTCAGCGCCGCGAGCAGCGGAAGCGAGTAGTCGTGGGCCGCGAGCAGCGAGACCAGCAGCGCGGCGAAGCTGACGACGAGCGCGGCCCACGAGAACCAGCGCACGCGCCGCCCGTAGACCGCGTCGGTGATCGGCCCCATGATCAAGAGACCGCCGCGCATGAGCAGCAGCGCCAGGACGATGGAGATCCCTTTGAACGTGTACGCGACCGTCGTGCTGCCGATGATCAGCGCCAGGCCGAGGCCGGAGAGCGCGATCTGCGGCGTCATGTGCCGCAGGTCCGCATACTTCCACCAGCCGAGCAGGGTGATGATCAGTGGAATGGTCACGACCGTGCCGAGGATCGCCGCGGGGAGAATCTCCATCCCGATCAATCCCAGCGGCACGCCGGGCACGAGGCCGGCGGTGACGGCTTTGGCCAGGCCGGCGTAGGGCGTGTAAAAGATGACGAGACCGAGGGCATAGAGCCAGACGGCGCGGTGCCGCAGCTCGGCGATCATGCCTGCGCCTCGACGACGGACGCGCGCGTGCGCCCAAGGACGCGGTAGACGACCTCGTCGGGCATCTCCTGGCCCGTCATCAGGCGGAACTGGCTCATGGCCTGCGTGATCAGGATGTCCTTGCCATCGATGGCGATCTGCCCGTTGCCGCGGGTGTGCTCGACGAGCGGCGTCGGCGCGGTGCCGTAGACGAGGTCGACGACGACGGCGTCGCCGCGCAGGCGCTCCAGCGCGAACGGATGCTCGCCGTTGCGGCCGCACGGCGTGGCGTTGACGACGAGCGAGAAGCGTTCCGCGGGGAAGCCCGCCAGCGGCATGAACGGAAGCCGCAGCAGATGCACGGCGAGCGAGCCGCGGTCGAAGCCGCGATTCACGAGCGTGACGTCGGCGCCGGCTTGTTGCAGCGCCGCGGCGACGGCGCGCCCCGAGCCGCCGCAGCCGACCACCGCGGCCTTGTGCCCGGCAGGATCGACGCCGCGCTCGCGCAGGGCCAGGATGATGCCGGCCGGATCGGTCGTGTCGGCGGTCCACTCCCCTCCTTCGCGGACGAAGAAGTTCGTCGACTGGGCCTTCTGCACGATCGACGTGCGCGACGGCGTGGCCTTCAGCGCGATCTGCTTGTGCGGCGAGACGACGCAGAGCGCGCCGATGGGCAGGCCGGCCTCTTCGAGCGCGCCGCTCTCCACGATCGACGACCAGAACTCCGCGAAGTGCGGCACGTGAAACGGCACGTAGAGCGCCGCGCGATCGACGGCGCGGAACGCGGCGTTGTGCAGCCGCGGCGAGAGCGACGAGTAGACGGGGTCGCCGGCGATGCCGAAGAGCTCGCGCGCCTCGCGGAGCTCGGGGTAGCCGTAGTCGACCATGAGCTGCTCGACCGTCGGCACGCCGTCGTCGGCGACGTCGCCGCCGTTCGAGGCGAAGACGAACGGCGCGCCGAGGAGCGGCGCCACGACGCGCGTCCACATCCCCATCGCGCCCTCGGCGAACATCAGCACGTCGCGTCGCTGCAACCGGTGCAGCGCCGTCACGACCGCGACCGCATCGGCGTGCGTCCGCGCGCGCGGCGCGAGGACGTAGAGCAGCGCCGGCGTCTGCACGAGCTGCGCGGCGCGCGCCAGGAGCTCGTCGACGTTCGCGGAAACGTTGCGGTCGACGACGACGCGCTGCCCGGCGGGCACGCGTTTGAGCGTGCGCGGGGTGAGGTCGCGCGGCCCGAGCTCGATGAGCTCGGAGCCATCGAGCAGGCGCAGACGACTCCCCTCCTCGACGGCGATCGCAACCTGTGGCATGTTCCTAATTCAGACGATCTCCACGCCACGTGCGTGAATTCACGAACGCCTCGACGTTCTCGTCTAGAAAATGCCTAAGATGAAGACCACACTCCTCGCGCTTCTTCTCGCGGCGCCCCTCCTCGCACAAGAACCTCCGCAACGTCCCGCAGCGAGCTACTTCGGCGACATCGAGCTGCTCAATCAGGACGGGCAGACCATGCGGCTCTACAGCGACGTGCTGAAGGACAAGGTCGTGGTGATCAACTCCTTCTTCGCGTCGTGCAGCGCCAGTTGTCCGGTGATGTCGAAGAGCCTCGCGGCCATCCAGTCGCGTTTCGCCGATCGCCTCGGGCGCGACCTGATCTTCGTCTCCATCACCGTCGACCCCGTCAACGACACGCCGGCGAAGCTGCACGCGTACGCGGAGAAGTGGCAGGCCCGGCGCGGCTGGTACTTCCTCACCGGGAGCAAGGCCAACGTCGACGCGGCGCTGAAGAAGCTCGGGCAGTACGTCGAAGAGCCGTCGGCTCACATGAACATCATCGTCATCGGTAACGAGCGCACGGGGCTTTGGAAGAAGGCTTTCGGCCTCGCGCCCTCAGAGGAGCTGGCGAAGGTCGTCGAGAGCGTGCTCAACGACCGCGGCTGACGACGGGAGGCCCGCCCCGCCGCACGCCAGGAAAGGAGACTATGCCGCGTTCCTGGACGGCAGGCGGCGCCGACCGGGTCGTGCAGTACGCACCGGGCGTGGACGTGCGCACGGTTCGCGCCGGCGTGCTCCTTCCGCCCGCCGACGTTCTCGGCGACGCGGCCGCGGCCGTGCGCAGCGTGCTCGAAGCGCACGCGGCGTCGGTGAACCGCGAGGGCGGCATTCACGGACGCTCGCTCGACCTCGCCTTCGACGCGGCCGGCGGCTCCCCTCCCGAG
>DATDFB010000232.1:0-23373 GCA_036522835.1 Thermoanaerobaculia bacterium
GCCAAGAGTTTGCCGGGGGCCACCGACAGGGCGCGAGAGAGCTTCAAAATCACTGTGTTCGATCGCAAGCTCCTGGCGCGTCGTACTTTACAAGTCGAACTGCCCGAGTTTCTCATCTGCGCGCTCGAAGCTCGGCTCGAAGAAGCGAATGAGGATGCGACTGCCGAGGATCGTTTCAGCATAGATCATCTTATCGAGTCGGAAATCGTGAATCTCATCTCATTGCGCGATGTTGCGGAACTTGAAATGGTCGCTCCTGGATTTACCAACGCCGTTCGGCAGCGGCTCGTCGAAGTCCGCGAATAGCAGCAACATAGCGAAACGCTGCGTGCAAGTGGCGCAACCGGCGTGCGGGCTAACGTGGAGGGCGGCATTGCAGCTTAGAGTGATCGCGTTAGCCCGACGGCGTTCGCGATCGCAATCAAGGCGTTCTTGAATCTGCAATCGGGACAGGGGCACACAACCTAGCAAGTAGATCATGCATCACTCGTCCGGTAGCCTTGGCGTTCAGCTCGAGAAGGCGCGCGGTGGGATTCTTTTGATTGCGGTTCGGAGAGTCCGTACAGACAGTGCTCCAAAGCCCGGTCAACGTGGTTTCCAGAAAGCGGCGGTCGGTACTCGCGTCGATGACGAAAACGACGCGGGTCAGATCCACCGAGTTCAGCAGCTCTCTCAATTCGAAGAGGCAGCCCCGGTTGGCTGTCGAAAAACTGCGCAGGTCCATCAGCACTGCATCGCTGCGTTCGGCGAGCTCGCGCATAGTGATTTGCCAGGTATTGGCCCGACAGAAGAACTCGTTGACGCGGAAACGCCCATCAGGATCGACCTCCGTGTCCATCTCTGAAATGCGCTGGGCCAGGTCGGTGCGGTCCCTCACGAACTGTCGGGATAGCTGTCCGCGGAGGAAATTGAGGAATTCGTGTGGCTCGACCGTCGTGGTGATGAGGTCCGGCCCCGCGATCAGCGTGATGTTTCCGAGGCGTAGCCAGTGTACGCGTAGCAAGTCGAACAAGCGCTCGCTGCGCGTACTGAGCGCAAAGACCCTTAGCAGCAGAAGCGTTCGGGGATTGGGCCGCGGAGCCGTACGCGACACCGCGAAGCCGATCACCGTTGCTGCCTTGAACGCCGCGAAGGCGATCAGCCCAGTGAAGAACCATGCCCATCTTCGAACACGAGCCCGATGGAGTGAACAACTCCAAACAGCAACCAGAGCGCGTCAATGGAGAGCATCTGATCGCTTATGAGTTTGCGTTCGTAGCAGCGACCGAGCCACCTCAGAAGAAACCAACCCCCTAACGCAAAAGCAAACAGTCCGAGGAGCATCATGCCCCAGAAAACGTGCGCTGCGGTCAGCCCGGCGGCAAACGCACGGTTCGCCAGGATCTCGAGGACCTCGCTTCTGGCGCTGGCGACTGTCACCAGCACTTGGGACCCAGTCACAGCGAGCACCATGAATGCGAGCACCATTGGGCCCACCGCTCGGATTTGCCTTGTAAGGTATGCCGCCAGCAGCAGGGTCGGCGGGCCATTCTCGATCAGCCAGAACGTCGGCAGCTCGTGCCAGCGCATGGACGGATTTCTCGCCAACACGATCGTCACGAGGAGAAGAAGCACGCCGAAATAGGCGCAGACCGCGCTCCAGCGACTCCGTCGCGTGCCCGCGACCAGATTCACCGTCAACACGGCCGGCCAGAAATACGTCCAGAACAGCAGCAGGACCTTGCCGATGGGGATTGCCGGATCCTTGGTCGCGACTAACCATCCGAGCATCATCACGGCCGCAAAGACGACTCCACCAGCCGTGTATACCTCAGCGGCACGCCACGGCGCTTTGAAAAGATGCGCAAGCTCGGCCTGCGCCGCAACAGGGATTCCGGCCGAAGAGTCCTTCCAGTGCGCGTCGACCACCTGCAATGCGACGCGGGGCGGCGTTTCAGCAATGCCGGCCGCTCTGGACTCCTGCGTGGCGCCGCTCTCCGATGCCATCGACCGGGCGACACTCCGGTGATAGAGGTGCAGCAGCAGACGCGCCACCGGATATGCGAGCAATGCACCCACAATCACGCAGGCGGAAAGGACGCCTGTCAACGCTACTGTGATCGGATCTGCCACTCTTTCGGCGTACCTCCGTCCCACATTTAAGCGAACCTTCTCGGGCGGAACTACCCCTGGTTTATTGTAAGCGGACCTTGCTTACC
Source organism: Thermoanaerobaculia bacterium (assembly GCA_036522835.1). Taxonomy (GTDB): domain Bacteria; phylum Acidobacteriota; class Thermoanaerobaculia; order Gp7-AA8; family Gp7-AA8; genus DATDFB01. Next base: position 2,199 of record DATDFB010000232.1, read on the forward strand.
CACGAACCTCCACTCTCGTCCCTAACATCGTCTTTGTGCGCTATTCGACGGAAACACTCCGGCGATAGACACCAAAACAGAAGGGCGCGTGCGTCTCGGCGGCTGGCGCGCCGCCGCGAGGCCGGCGTGGGAGCGCTTGGTGACTATCGAAGAGAGGGAAATCGACTGCAGTACGATCAGACAGGAAGAATGAACAACCTCGAAGATCATGGGCTAACGTCTTGTGAATATAGGGTTTTTCACGAGGCGTGCCGTCTGACATCGGAAGGAAAGTCGCTGGCAATCTCAGCAAACTCGCTGGCATTTTCAGCAAACTCGCTGACAATCTCAGCTAGCTTCCTCACAAACTAAGCAAGGTTGCTGAGATTGCCAGCAAGTTTTGCTTAGATTCTCAGCGAGTCTGCTGAGATTGCCAGCAAGTTGGCTGAGATTCTCAGCGAGTGTGCTGAAAATGCCAGCGCGTTGGCTGAGATTCTCAGCGAGTGTGCTGAAAATGCCAGCGAGCTTGCTTCCGTCGTCAGCGAGTTTGCTGAGATTCCCGGCCAGTTTCCTGAGATCGCCAGCGAGCTCCCAGAGATTGCCAGGAACGTTCTCGAGATTGCCAGCAGTCGTTCTTCCGTTGGAAGCACATTTTCTTAGATTGCCAGCGAGCTCACGTCGTTTGTCGGCGATCCCAATCGTCACCGAACAGCAGGATGAGATCGCGATGCTTCTTTTACTTCATCCCCGCTGACTTGACCGCCGCCGTGTCGTACTTTCCCTCCAGCAGCTCGATCTTCGTCACCTCGATCGTCTGCGACTGCGGCGCCGCGCTGATGGCGCGGATGGTCGGGGCGCCGGGGCCGAGCTGCGCGAATGCCGTGCAGCGGCCGTCGCGGTAGGGGGCGGGGACGAGCTCGATCTCGATCGACACGTCCTTGGCGTCGGCGGCGGGGGGGCAGATCGACACCGAGCCGGTGCCGTGCTTCGCCGCCGACTCCACGCCGAGGCCGCGCAGGAGCGGCTTCACGTCGTCGCCCGCCGGCGCGGTCACGCTGATCTCCGTCCCCACGGCGCTGATGCGCGCGCCGTTGAGCGCGCCGCTGTGTACCAGGCGCGTGAACTCCGCGACCGCTTTCGGCGACTGTTCGCGCAACAGCGTCGCGCCGAAGTCGCCGAGCGTCGTGTGGAACATGAACGCCGTCGGGCTCGATGAATTCGCGGCGCGCTCCGCGAGGTCGGCGCGCGTCGGCTTCTTGAACTCCGGATCCGACAGCCCGAAGAAGATCGAGGCCATCGAGTCCTGGTTCACGCCGCTCGTGTTGTTGTACGCGCTGATCAGCTCGTACTTGTGATCGCGGTAGAGCGGAATGCCCTTCAGACTCTCGAACGTGTCGGCATGCGCGAGGCCCAAGCCCTGCTCCGGGTTCTTCGCCGTCGCCGTCCAGAGCGTCTTGTTCTCCGTCGAGTCGCGCAGCGTCAGCGACTCCGCGAACGGATGCAGATGCACCGTCGCGTAGTGCATCTTCGTGTCGTACGGCAGTTGCAGGAACCAGGTGATATCGCTGTGGTTCGTCTGGCGGCCCGGCGGCACGACCCAGTGTCCGGTGAGATGCCGGCCGCGCGGATCGGTGTAGTCGGACGACATCCCGTTCGCGTTCGGCGCGCGCATGCCGATCAGGCAGTCGGCGGCGCTGTGGTGCTCGATCCCCTTCTCGTCCGTCACCGGCGCCATGACCATCTTCGGCATGGCCAGCGCGTCGTCGAGCTGCACCAGCCCCGAGGCGCCGGCGTTGAAGAGCGCGGTTATCGGCTGCGTCAGCTGCGCGTCGCGCACATACGTGAACGTCACGCGGTGGCGCACCTTCATGTTCTTCGGGTCGTCGATGTTGAGGTTGAGGACCTGCGTGTAGAGGTAGAGCGGCTCGTTCGAGGCGACGGGGAAGCCGAAGCCGTCGGGGAGCTTCATCTCGAACACGCCCTGCGAGAGCGTCATCAGGCGCGACGACGGCATGCGCTTGAGCGCGAAGAGGGCCTTGTGCTTCGTGGCGTCGAGCTCGACGTTGAGATGGCACATCATCTCCTGCGGCGCCGAGGCCTTCCCATCCTCCCCCACGACCTCGGTCTTGATGCCGGTCAGCCACACCAGCTCCGGCTTGTTCTGATCGCCGAGGTGCACCGTGATCACGCTGGCGGGCCCTTCCATCGAGCGGTATTTCTTGTCGATCGTGTACGTCTGCGAGAGCACTTGCTGCGTCTCCGCGAGCGCCGGCAAACAGACGAGGAGCGACAGAAGAACCAAGGACGTGCGCTTCACCATGAAACGGATAATAACATTCGCCATCAGTGCTCCCACGGTATCGAGAAGGACATCCCACGGCGTGCCGCCGCGCGATGGGACGAACGACTGGTGCCACTCGTCGATTCCAGCGACCGCGGCGGCAATGGCCACGCCGCCGAGCGCCCATCGCCACGACCAGCCGCGGCGCTCGCCGCGCAGCGCGCGGAACCAGAGCGCGCCGAGGATGCCGTAGCCGGTGAGATGTGCGCACTTGCGGAAGACGGCGTTGAGCATGTGCAGCGTCTGGGGTGTCAGGCGATGGGCGAAGAGTATGTCGAAGATCGACGCCGTGTGCGCCCCGGAGAAGACGTCCGTCGAGGTGGCCAGGATGAGCGCGGTCCAGAGAATGGCGGCGGCGGTTTTCAACGGTAGAATCATCGCATCGATGTGAAGAGCGGCGGCGCGGCCGCCGCACTCCAGATTTCCCAATGGAACTCGACCCCCACGTCCGCCTCACGCTGTTCCAGCCCGGCCTCGCTCCCCAGCAGCTCTCGCTGCCGGCGGGCGTGATCACGCTCGGCCGCGCGCACGACTGCACGGTGCCGATCAAGGACCGCTTCCTCTCGCGCCGCCACGCGGAGATCGTGCACGACGACGGCGGCTGGCTGCTGCGCGACTGCGGCAGCGTGAACGGCACGCTGCTCAACGGCCTGCGCGTCCTCGCTCCGCAGCCGCTGCGCCCCGGCGACCGCATTGGCCTCGGCGACAGCGAAGTGGTCTTCAACGCGCCGGAGGACGACACCTCGCAGATCGTCGCCGTCGACGGGCAGGCGCCCGCCACGAACATGACCATCGCCGTCGACCTCGACGAGCGCGGCGACGAGCGGACGCAGATCCTCAACGCCTTGGCCGTCGAGTTCCTGGCCGACCGGCCGATGGCGGAGCTCTTCGACTTCATCCTTGACAAGGTCTCCGGCCTGTTGCGGCCGACGCGGTGCGCCATCGCCACGATCGGCGGCGACAAGACGAATTTCGAGAACGTGAAGCTGCGCCGCTCCACGCGCGAGCTGCCGGCGGAGCTGCGCATCAGCCGCACGCTGCTGCGCGACGTCGTGGAAGGGCGGCAGGTGGTGTCATTCTTTGACCGCGGCGGCGACGACGACGACCGCCTGGCGAACGCGGAGTCGATCATCTCCCAGCGCATCCGCTCCGCGGTCTGCGCGCCGCTCCTCGTCGGCGACGCGGTCCTGGGCGTGCTCTACATCGACTTCGTCGGCGCCGCCGGCGCGGTGACGGAGAACGACGTCCGCCTGGTCGCGCAGATCGCGCGCTTCGCCGCCGTCACGCTCGAGCGGACGCGCCTGCGCGAAGAGGCGCTGGCGAAGGCGAAGATCGACGAAGAGCTGCGTACCGCGTACACCATTCAAAGCCGCCTTCTGCCCGCGCAGCTCCCGGCCATCGACGGCTACCGCTTCGCCGGCACGAACCGGCCGTGCAAGACGGTGAGCGGCGACTACTATGACGTCGTGGTGCGTCCCGACGGGCGGATCTACTTCGTCATCGCCGACGTGAGCGGCAAAGGCATCACCGCGGCGCTGGTGATGTCGAGCGTGGCCACGGCGTTCAACATCTTCACGCGCAGCGATCCGGCGCCGGCGGATCTGTTGCGCGAGATCAACGCCACGCTGGCGCCGAAGACGTCGCCGACGAAGTTCGTGACGCTCTTCGCCGGCGTCCTCGATCCGGCGCGCGGCGTGGTCGACTTCGCGAATGGCGGGCACGTGCCGCCGCTCGTCGTCGGCCGCGACGGCGTGCGCACGCTGAAGACGACGGACCTCGTCGTCGGGCTGTTTCCGACGGCGCAGTACCGCAACCAGTCGGTGGAGCTCGCCCCGGGCGACTCTCTGGTGATGTTCACCGACGGCGTGATCGAGGCGGAGAACGCCGCGGAGGAGCAGCTCGGGGTCGACCCGGTGGCGGAGCTGCTGCAGACGATGCACGGCACCGAGGCCGCGCGGATTCTGGAGACGATCGACGAGCGCGTGCGCGCGCACATCGGCGACGTCCCCGCCGGCGACGACGTGACGATGCTGGCGGTGACGCGGGTTTGATGTGGAGTGCGCCGGCCATGCCGGCGCTGTCACAGCGGCGGCATGGCCGCCGCACTCCACATCAGTCCCCCGCCTTCACCACCGTCGTCGCCCCTCCTCCGAACATCAATCCCGTCTCCACCTCGGCCGGCTCGCCGTTCACGAGGTACGGTTTGAAGCGCCACTGCAGCAGCGCGTCGGTGATGATCGCGGCCTGCTGCGGGAACGCCGCCAGGAAGTGGATGTGCTTCACGCGGCCCTTCGTGTCGATGACGATGCGCACAGGGATGCGGTTGAATTTGTGCTCCGTCAGCACCGGCTCGACGCGATAGAGCACGTTCGTGCCGGCGGCGTAGTCGCGGACGCACGCGGGCGCGCCGGCGTTGCCGATCTTCATCGCAGCGAGATCGCCGACGATCGTCTCCATCGCCTTCGTGTCGCGCCCGGTGAGGACGAATTGCACGGCGTGGCAGCGCACCTCGGTGGCCAGCACGAACCAGTGCAGCCCGGCGACGGGCGAGACGTAGTCGAAGCGCGCGAACGGGCGGCCGGCGATCTCGAGCTCCGCCGGCGGACGCTCGACGTCGTAGTACGACGGGAGCGTCTCCTTCTTGTAGCTGACCAGGTCCGCCGCCGTTTTCGCCGATGCGCTGAAGAAGAGGTCCTGTGCGGTGATGAGCACCGCCGGCTTGTCGGGCGCCTGGAGTTGCACGAGCACGTAGCTGCCGCTGTCGGACGGCGGCGGCCCGGCGAACGGCTGCTTCAGGCCGCGCGGCAGCGCGTAGGTCATGCCGAAGTAGTCGTTCCTGTACGCATCGTCCGCGATCCGCCCGCCCTCGGGCAGCGGCGTCTTGGCGTCGCTCGCGCTCGGCTCGGCGCCTTTGACGAGGATCACGTCTTTCGGATAGACGAGCGCCGGCCCTTTCGGCGGCGCGGTCTCGACGATCGACTGCTGTGCGAGCAGCGGTGCGGCGAACAAGAACACGATGAACGTGCGGCGCATATCTCCTCCTCGTTGCGGCCGGCCGCCGCGGCGCGGCGGCCGGCCATCGATGGCTACAGCGATCGCAGGAAGTTCAAGACGTCTTGTTTCTGGCTCGTGGTGAGGTTGTTGAAGAAGAGCGCCGAGGAGGTGTTGGCCTCGGAGCCGCTGCTGTTGTGGGCCTGAATGGCGGTGATGAGATTGCTGGTGCGGCCGTCGTGCAGGAAGAAGATGCGCTGGCCGAGGCCCCACAGCGGCGCGGTGCGGAACTGGTCGCCGCCGGCGTCGCCCTGGCCGACGTTGTCGTTCAGCCCCGTTCCCATGTGATGGATCTCGAGGTCGCTGAAGAGATTCGCCGTGGCCTGGCCGAGGCTCGGCGTGACCGCGGAGCGCGACGTCGTCAGCGAAGGCGTGTGGCAGGTGTTGCAGCCGATGGCGTTGAAGAGGTTGCGGCCGTTGTTGATCGACGTCGAGCCGCCCGGCGTGGTCGTCGACGGCGTGGGCGGTGCGAGCAGGCGCATGAACATCGCGAACTGCACGGTGTCGCTCAGCGTGCCGATGGCCGTGGTGTTGAAGTTGGTGTGGTCCTCGGGCGTGGCGTTGACGCGGCACGTCGACGGCAGGCCGGTGTTCCGGTCCTCACCCGGCAGCGGGCGCTCCTGCGTGAAGAGCTCGTTCGAGACGCCCTGCTCCACGTTGTAGGCCTCGCCGGCGAAGATCTCCAGCGACTTGTTCTGCGCCTTCCAGCCGAAGCGCGCGATCGTGCCGTCGTTGCCGTTGCGGTTGAACGAGCCGGAGACGCCGAAGTTGTTGCTCTGCTGGTTGTTGAAATTCGCGAGCAGCGTGGCGTCGTCGATGTTCTCGATCAGGCCGGAGCCGAACGTCGGCGTGGGGATGCGGAAGATGATGTCGTTCGTGGCGATGGCGAAGTTGAAGTCCGGCTGCGAGAGGCTGGTGCAGGTCGAGGCGTCGACGCGGCCGACGATGGTGTAGAGGTCCTCCACGCCGCCGTTCGGGTTGTTGGTGTTGAAGAAGAAGGGGAAGCGCGCCTCGCGCACCGGGCCGTTGATGGTGATGAACGACGGCACGGTGTTGCGCGCGCCGTCAGCGGTGGCGTCGCCGACTTGCGGGTTCTGGAACGGACTCGAGCCGCCCACGGCCGGCTGGGCATGGCAGGCGGCGCAACTGCGCGAGTTGTAGCGGGGGCCGAGGCCGACGCCCTCCTCGCCCGAGAGGGCGCCGGCGACGGAGTCGACCTCCCGGAAACGGTCCTTGGCGTCGTTGAAGAAGTTGAGGATGGTGGCGGGATTGTTGGCGAGCACCGAGGAGAGGGCGTTGCCCGCTCCCGCGGCGCCGCCGCGGACTCCGGGATCCGACTGCGCGATCAAGGGTATGGTGAGAAGAGACACGAGGACTGCGATGAGCACGATTCGTCGGGACATGGCTTCCTCCTCCATCAAGTCGAGAGAGACAGGGGCTAACCCGAACGGCCGTCGACGCGGCGGCCGCCGCTTAATGCCGGAACGACTGAACCTGCATGAGGAGGAGAGTGCGGTCAGATAGAAACCCACACCATCAATAACGGTGTCACTATGTGGGTCAACTTCTTGACCACTTGCTTTGGCCTACACTGCAGAGGCCTGCGATGCGCCTGCGCACGTACTTGGTCTGGTCGTTTTGGGTCGGCGTGGCCTTCTTCGCCGTCTACCCGGCCATGAATTGGCTCACGTCGCTGCGCGCGCAGCCGTGGCACCTGTACGCGCCGGCGGAATTGGCGATCCCGTTCGTGCCGCAGTTCGTGTGGGCGTATCTCTCGATGTACGCGCTCTTCGCGTTGCCGGCGCTCGTGCTGCCGGAGTCGCGGATGCCGGTCCTAGGCAAGCAGCTCATCGCCGGATCCGTCGTCGGCGCCATCGGCTTCCTGCTGCTGCCGGCGGAGCTGGGCTTCGCGCGGCAGCTCCCCGCGTCCGCGCCGTACGAGGCGATCTTCGCGGGCATGTTCCGCGTCGATCGCCCCTACAATCTCGTGCCATCGCTGCACGTGATTTTCTCGGCCGCCATCGCCCTCGCGTGCGCCGACGTCGTGCGGCCGGCCGCGCGCGTGGCGCTCTTGGCGTGGCTCGCCGTCATCGTCGCGTCGACGGTCCTGGTCCACCAACATCATCTGCTCGACGTCGGCGCGGCGCTGGCGATCGTTCTGGTCTTGCGAAGGAGTTTCAACGATGGCGAAGCAGCTCTTCCTGGCGTTGCTCTTGATCGCGCCGGCGGCGTGGGGCGAGGAACCGGACCATGAGATCCATCAGGAGCTGCGCGGGATCCTGACGACGGTGCAGAGCGCCGTGAACAGCGGCCAGTACGACGCCATGCTGCCGGTGCTGAGCAAGGACGTCCGCGCCACGACGATCACGCAGGAGGCCTTCGCGGGGCACGCCGGCGTGTCGGCGTATTTCAGGAAGTGGTTCGGGCCGGGCGCGTATCTGAAAAAGCTGGAGATGAAGCTGACGGCGGACGATCTCACGGAGCTCTCGCCCGACAAGACATGGGGGATCGTGCGCGGCTCGGCGGTGGAGACGTACACGCTCGCCGACGGCCGCGTCTATCCGATGCCGACGCGCTGGACGGCCACGGTGGCGAAGGAGCCGGACGGGCACTGGCGCCTCCGCGCCATCCACTTTGGGACGAATTTCCTCGACAACCCGATCCTCGACGAGGCCAAGCGGAAGGCAAAGGAGTACACGATGTTCGGCGCGGGCGGCGGGCTGCTGGCGGGGCTGGTGTTAGGCGTGTTGATCGGCCGCCGCCGCAAACAATGACGTCTGCGCGGGCGCGCCCATCGGCGGCGCGGGCTGCACGCCGTGCCTCCAGAGGCTTGCGTAGATGCGCCAGAACGACGGGCCGTCGTGCGTTGCCAGCTTCGGCAGTTGCGTCCACGGCGCGGAGGGGTGGGTGTGGTGGGCGCGGTGGAGCTGGTAGTTGAGCGAGAGCCACCGCAGCGGCGCCGGCACGCGCAGGTCCCACGCGCCGCCGGCCACGTCGCGCGCGCTCCAGGCGTGATCGACGTACTGCAGCGCCGACCAGTGCAGGGCGAAGAGCCAGTGCGCCAGGAGCCACGGCTGCCAGCGGAAGTCGAAGGCCCACCAGATGGCCGCCTGGTAGGCGAAGGCGGCGGCGATCTCGAGCCACACTTTGCCGGCCGGCAGCTCGACGATGTCCCGCACGTGCGGCCCGAAGCCGAGTTTTGGCGCCACGCGGTCGATAAAGAAACGCGAGCGGTAGAGGGGCGTACCGAGGAGATAGAGGGCGTTCGAGAGCGGAATGCAGAACCAGTAGAGGCCGAGGAGGTTGCCGGCGTAGAGCCAGACGTTGCGCACGAAGCGCGACTGGTGCGGGAGGTAGTAGTCGTAGAGATCGCTGTCGGTGCGGTTGCGGAGGTGATGGCCGAGGTGGGCCTTCTGCTGGAGGGTGAAGGACGTCGGGAACAGGCACGCGGCCAGGACGCCGAGCGGCTCTGAGGCCAAGCCATGCACGGCCTCGTGCATGAGGGCGAAGGGGATGAAGTTGACGAGAGCGAAAGCGAGGGAGGCCAGGATGGGGTGGCCGTGACATGCGAGCCAAAGGAGGCCCGTGGTAGCGATGACGGAAGCGATGAGCAGGAGCCAGTTGTGGAGTGCGGCGGCATGGCCGCCGCACTCCACAGGACGGACTCCCCAATGCCCGTGTCTGATCTTCGACTGCACGACATATCCCGCCGTCGGAAGCAGCAGCGCCGCGGCCAGGATCAGAAAAAACCACGCGCTCCCATCCCGCTCCATCACGCCGAGGCCGAGCGCGTAGATCGCGCCGAAGCCGCCGAAGAACCACGGCGCGTAGTCGAGCGCGATCGCGCTCGCCGATCGCCCTTCCGCCCACGGCTGGTTATAGACGCGCAAGATCCCGGAGCGCAGCGCCACCACGTCGTACGCGAAGTTGACCGCGAAGAGCAGCAGCGGCAGCACGAACCACGGCGCGCCGTGCACGGCCCAGGCGATCGTCGCCGTCGCGGAGCCGAAGACGAAGCCGTGGTGGGGGCGGAAGCGGCCGAGGCGGAGGCGGGTATCGAATTCCCATACCTTCAGCACGTTCGTGCCGATGCCCGGCACGACGTAGGCCCAGACGATCGGCAGCGCCCAGGCGGCGAGGGCCAAGCGAAGGTCCTTGACCTCGTGCAGCCACAGCCAGAGCGACAGCGGCGTCAGCACGACGGGCGCAATGTACGGGTAGATTCTCAATGCAATCCGAACCTCATCCCGTGCTTCTTCGGGATCTCCTTTTTGAAGAGCAGCGTGTACTTCCAGAAGCCGGCCACGCGCGCGGCGGAGCGGAGGTGCGTCTTCACGTCGGCGAAGCGGCGCAGCAGCGAGGGGAAGGAGTTGAAGCGCGTGCGCGCGGCGTGGCAGGCGTCGGTCAGCTCCGCGGGCGTCATCCGCTTCGGCACGAACGCGGCGCCGTTGAAGCGGTAGCGCGGGTGGAGCCACCACTTGCCGTCCCAGAGCAACCGCCCTTCGCGCTCGAGCTGGCGATAGAGCGGCGTGTTCGGATAGGGCATGAGGATGTTGTACGCCGCGAGGGTGAAGCGGCTCTCCAGGGCGAAGTCGACGGTGGCGGCGATCGACTCGACGGTGTCGTGGTCGTAGCCCAACGTGAATGCGGCCCAGCTCTGCATACCGTGGTCGCGGAGGACGCGCACCTCTTCTTTGTAATGGGAAAACCTCGGCAGGTTCGGCGACTTCTTGGCGTCGCGCAGCGACTCCGGCGTGATCGACTCGAAGCCGGTGACGTTGCCCCAGTTGCCGGCGCGCTCGAGGAGCTTCATGAGCGGCAGGTTGCGCGTGACGTCGAGCGACGCCTGACTCACCCAATGAACCTTCATCGGAATCAGCGCGTGGCAGAGCTCCCCGAGCGCCTTGTGGTCCGAGGCGATGTTGTCGTCGATGAAGAAGAGGAACTTGCGGTCCTGCGCCTCGATCTCGCGCAGCACGTCGTCGATGGCGCGGTGGTAGTGCTTTTTATCGAAGTACTGGCTGACCGCGCAGAAGCTGCAGGCGAAGCGGCAGCCGCGCACGTACTGGAGCAGCGTCAGCGGCAGGTAGCCCTTGCCTTTGAAGAGATCGCGGCGCGGCAGGACGCGGTTGATTTGGCCGACGCCGGGCGGGCCTTCGTAGCGCGGCTGCAGTTTGTGCCGGCGCGTGTCTTCGACCACGTCCTTCCACACGGTCTCCGCGTCGCCGAGGACGAGCGCGTCCGCGTGCTCCGCCGCCTCGTCGGGGAGGAGCGTGACGTGCATCCCGCCGAGGATCACCGGGACGCCGCGGAGGCGATACTCGGCGGCAATCTCGTAGGCGCGGCGCGCGGTGTAGGTCTCGACGGTGATGGCGGCGAGGTCGGCCGGCTCGTCGAACGGGATCGGCTCCATGCGGTCGTCGTAGAGGACGCACTCGACGTCGGGCGGGGTCATGCCGGCCAGCACGGCGAGCATGAGCGGCTCCATGCGCCCTTCGTCGACGTAGAGCGAGTGCTCCATGCGGCCGATGTTCGGCTTGATGAAGGCGATCTTCATGATCCCAGCGCCCGCCGCTCTTTGTTGTAGATCTCGCGCCGGCTGATGACGTTGGCGACGATGGTGAGACCGATCGACGCGGCGCCGAAGATCCGGCGGCCAATGGCGCTCCAACTGTAGAAGCGGCGGCGGGCCTCGAAGACACCGTCGGCGAGCTGCCGCGCGCTCATGCCGCGCGGGACGAAGACGGCGTCGCCGTAGCGGTAGCCGTCGTCGAGCCACCAGGTCCTCGACAGCAAGCGTCCTTCGCGCAATAGACGGTCGTACAACGTGGAGCCGGGCATCGGCGTCAGCGGGTTGAAGTTGGCGATCTCCAGGTTCGATCGCAGCGCGAAGTCGAGGGTGCGCTCGATGGTGTCGGGCGTGTCGGCGTCGTAGCCTAGGATGAAGGTGCCATAGATGGCGATGCCGCGCTGGTGGAGGGCGTTCACCACGCCCGCGTACGAGCCGCTGACGGCGTTCCACGACTTGTTCATCTGCGCGAGCGATTCCGGGTTGAGCGACTCGAAGCCGATGAGGACGCCCGCGCAGCCGGCGGCGGCGACGCGGTCGAGCAGCCCAACGTCGCGGGCCACGTCGATGGAGATCTGGCAGAACCAGCGGCGCTCGAGCGGCGCGAGGGCGTCGAGGAGCGCGAGCAGTTCCGATCTGCGCCCGAAGAGGTTGTCGTCGACGAAGAAGAGCAAGCGGTTCGCCGGCAGTTCTTCGATTTCGGCAATGAGCCCGTCGAGCGGTCGCACGCGCAGCGACGCGCCGTAGAAGGCGTGGATGGAGCAGAAGTCGCAGGCGAAACGGCATCCGCGGCCGTATTGCACGAGCTCGACCGGCGCGTACTTTTTCCCCTCGTAGATGGTGCGGTCGATGCGGGTGTCGGCGAGCGAGCGCTCGTTGTCGCCGCGCACGATCCCCCGCCGCCCGCCCAGCACCTCCTCCCACGCCCCCTCGGCGTCGCCGACGACGACGGCGTCCGCGTGCCGGAGCGCCTCGTCGGGAAGGAAGGTCGGGTGGTAGCCCCCCATGACGACGGGGACGCCGCGGGCGCGATAGTCGTCGGCGATCGAGTAGGCGCGGCGGGCGGTGAAGGTCTCGACACTCAGCGCCACGAGATCGGGGTTGTCGTGCTTCGGCAGCGGCTCCGCTTTTTCGTCGTAGAAGGCGACGTCCCAGCCGCGCGCGCGCGCCGCGAGGATGCCCATGGCCAGCGGCGGCATGGCATCGGTGGAGCGGTAGTCGCCGAGGTTGGGGCGGATCAATGTCAGTTTGGGACGAGTGGCGCCCCTCACCCTGGCGCTTCGCGCCTGTCCCTCTCCCCGCAAGCGGGGCGAGGGGCCTTTGGCCACAGGTCCTTCGCCCCGCGAAGCGGGGAGAAGGTGGCGCGCAGCGCCGGATGAGGGGCGAATCTTCACAGCAGCGCCGCCTCGGGTTGCGCCGGCCGTCCGTTCGGCGGCACGCTGCCGTCGAACGACACGGCGTAGACGCGCGAGCGCGCCGCCATCGGCTTGAAGCGCTGCACGATCTCGCGCAGCGGGTTCTCGGCGTGCATACCGATCGTGGCGATCGGCGTGGTGCAGTGCGAGAGGAGGTCTTCGATGGCCTCGACTGTCGGTGATCGCATCGCAAAAAACGCGATGAAGGTGTGGTCGAGCGCTTGGCCCTGCGGTGGAAGCGGGATGCGGCGGGCGAGCTTCGCGTAGGCGTTGTAGATCGGGATCAACGACGGCGTGCGGTAGCGCGCGGCGACGATGCGCTTGAAGGCGCGCTGGTCCCACAGCGCGGCCACGCCGCCGTCGCAGACGAAGAAGTTGCCGGCGCGGTCCACGATGGCGTCGTCGAGGACGGGGGAGCATTGGAATTGCGCGGCGAGATCGTTGTGCAGGGCGATCACCTCGGAGGGCGCACGCCCGTCGAGTGGTCGCCAGATCCCGTGCCGGCGTCCGCGCGATGTTGGCAACGCGAAGGTGATGTACTCGCCGCGGAAGTGATATCGCGGCAATCCGCGCACGCCCGCCTCGAGCAAACGCCGCGCGGCTGCGTTATCGCTGCCGATCGTCGTGAACCACCACGGCACTTTCTCTCGCGCGAGCGCCGGCACCGAGGCGTAGCCTTCGCGCAGGTGGCGAATGCGTTGCCGATACGAAGGGCGCACGCGCAGGCCGCCGAGGTAGCCGAGGCGTTGCGGGTGGCCGTCGACGTGCGCGGCGATCACTGACGCGATGTAGACGCCGATCACCTCCCCGTTCTCCTCGGCGATCACCGCCCAGTCGTACGACGACGGCTCGCGCTCGATGGCCATGTCCGCCCACGACGGCATGGCCGTCTCGCGCAGCAGCGCGCGGACCACGCCGTCGTCAGCCGGTGTAGCGATGCGGAACGCTGTCACTGCACCTCCAAGAGCGGCCCGCGCCACGTCTCGTCGCCGAGCGGGTAGCCGTCGCGCTTGGTGATCTCGGCGCGGTGCATGGCGTTGACGAGGAAGAAATTGCGGAACACGTAGCTGTCCGAGACGTGGCGCGTGCTGCGGCGGGCGATCGAGCGCCACGAATAGAAGCGCCGCCGCGCGGCGACGCAGCCGGCCGTCACCTCCTCGGGCGTCAGCGTCTTCGGCGTGAACGGCAGCGCGTTGTAGCGGTAGCGCGGGTCGCGCCACCACGCTTCGAAGCGCAGCCGCCCTTCGCTCTCCAGGCGCTTGTACAGCGGCGTGCCTGGGAAGGGGGTGAGGTGATTGAACGCGGCGATGTACATCCCTTCGCTCGTGGCGAAGTCGACGGCCTCGTCGAAGGATGCGGAGGTGTCGTGCTCGTAGCCGAAGATGAACGTGCCGTAGACGAAGATGCGGTGCTTTCGCAGGTTGGCGAGCGCGCCGCGGAAGCCGCTGCGCATGGTGTTGAAGCGCTTGTTCATGGCCGCGAGGTTCTCTCCGTCGAGCGATTCGAAGCCGATCAGGACGCCGCGGCAGCCGGCGCGGTGGAGCTCCCCCAAGAAGCCCTCGTCGTGCGCGGCGTCGATCGACATCTGCGTGATCCAGCGGACGTTCAACTTCGCCAGCTCGCCGAGGAGCGGCTTGCCTGTTTTCAAATCGGCGGCGAAGTTGTCGTCGACGAAGAAGTAGACGCGCGCCTTCGACGACTTGATCTCCTTGACGACGTCGTCCGCCGGGCGGGCGCGATAGGTGCGGGAGAAGAAGGTCTGGATCGCGCAGAACTCGCACGGGAAGCGGCAGCCGCGGCCGGTCTCGACGAGGCCGATGGGGAGGTAGCGCTTGCCTTGAAACAGGCGGCGGTCGACGCGGATCTCGGACAGGGGCCGCTGCTGGCCGTGATAGCGCGCTTGCAGCGTGCCGTGTCTCAAGTCGTCGATGACATTTGCCCACACGCCCTCGGCTTCGCCGGTCACGATGGCCTCGGCGTAGCGCGCGACTTCGTCCGGCACCAGCGTGGCGTGGAAGCCGCCCATGATCACGGGGACGTGGCGTTTTCGATATTCACTCGCGATTTGGTAGGCCCGCGCGGCGGTGTAGGTCTCGATCGGGATGGCCACGGCGTCGGTGGGCGCGTCGTAGTCGATCGCTTCCATGCGGTCGTCGAAGAAATTCATTTCGACGTCGCGCGGCGTCAGCCCCGCGAGCACCGCCACCGGCAGCGACTCCATCTGCCACGTGCGGATGTAGCTCTCGCCGGCGCGATGGCCGATGGCTGGATGAACGAAGGTGAGTTTCATACGTTGTGGAGTGCGGCGGCCGTGCCGCCGCTGTCAGAGCGGCGGCGTGGCCGCCGCACTCCATAAACGTCGCAGTTGTAAAAGTTGTGCAGATGGTGGGCGTAAAACCGATACCCGAGGTTCGCGGCAAGACCGAGAGGCTCGAACGTGCGCGCTTTCCAGAGGCGTCGGGCGATGGCGCTGTAGCGGTAGACCTGCTTCCAGGCGCGCTCGTGGCCCGCGGCCAGCTCCGGCACGGATAGATTCAATGGTTGGAAGACGACGTGCTGCCCGTCGTAGAGCTCCCAGTTGCGGGTGAGGATGCGGTTTTCTTGCGCGAGGCGCGTGTGCAGCGGAGTGCCGGGGAACGGCGTGACGATGGCGAAGCGGGGGAGGTCGATGCCGGTGTCGATGGCGAAGCCGGCGGTCGTCTCGAAGACGTCGCGCGTGTCGTGGTCGAGACCGAAGACGAAGCAGCCCTGGATGGCGATGCCGAGTCTGTGCAGATCGTCGATGAGAGCCCGGTAGTCGACGGAGCCGTTGAAGCGCTTGCCGGCGTAGGGCGCGATCGTCTCCAGCCCGATCAGCAGCCCGCGGCAGCCGGAGCGCGCCATCAGTTCCATGAGCTCGCGGTCGTGCGCGATCAGCACGGTGGAGAGGCCGAACCAGCGGACCTTCAGCGGGATCAACGCGGTGAAGAGCTCGCGCGCGTAAGCGTGGTCGGCGACGAGGTTGAGGTCGATGAAGAGGATGCGGCGCGCGCCGACACGGCGGATGTCGTCGACGACCCACGCGACCGGCTTTTGGAATTGCCGGCTGCCCCACGCGGTCGGCGCGACGCAGAACTCGCAGTCGTGGCCGCACGAGCGCGTCGCTTCGAAGACGGCCTGGGTGAGGAAGTGCCGTTTGTCGAAGAGGTCGCGCCGCGCGAAGGGCATGTCGCGCTGCAGGGTGAAGTCCTTCGCCTGCCGGTATTCGTGTTTCAACGCGCCGCGCGCGAAGTCGCGCAGCAGCTCCGGCCAGGTGTCCTCGGCGTAGCCGACGACGATCGCATCCGCATCCTCCGCCGCTTCTTCGGGAATGAGTGTGACGTGCGGCCCGCCGAGGACGACGGTCTTGCCCTGCGCGCGGTACATCGCAGAGAGCTCGTAGGCGCGCTTGGCGGTGCCGGTGATGACGGTCATGCCGACGAGCGCCGCGTCGAGCTCCTCGGGGACGTCCTGGATCCCTTCGTCGTACAGCGCGACGTCGATGTCGAGCTCCGGCGGGATCAGCGCGGCGAGCGTCGTCAGCGTCAGCGGCTGGTAGCGCAGCGACTTCCGGAAGATGCCGCCGCGGTGGCGATAGAGCGGGCCTTTCGGCGAGATCAGGGCGACTCTCATGGGCGGAGCGCCATCGGTTTTTTTGTGTCGCAAAGCACGTGTGTCGCCCGCAGCGGCGCGAGCTGGCCGAGTCGTCTTGCGTACGCGTATTGCGGGTTCTCGCTGAGGCGTCGTTCGATTTCGTCGAGGTTGACCGCGCCCTCGGATGCGACGACGTAGCCGCGCCCCTCGGGGAAGAGATAGCCGCGGACGTTCTCCAGGCATTTCGCGACGAAGGGCTCGGTGAGCTTTTCGCCGACGAGGTCGGAGACGATGCCTCGGCGGCCGGCGAACTCGCCGTCGCGCAGGAGATCGCCGGTGCGGTAGCGATAGAGGCCGGAGGCGGTGGTGGCGATGACCTCGCCATCGTCGAATTCGAAATGCCCGTGCGGGGTGATGCCGAGCGGCGTGGTCACGACGCACTCGGTCGACAGCAATCCCTTCGGCTGCAGCGTCGCGTGCGGCAGGCGGGCGGCAAGCTCCATCGCAAACGGCTTCGACGCGGCGGAGGCCCAGCAGCTCACGAGCTTGAGCCGCGGCCAGAGCTTCACGGGGTCGTCGAGGTCGTCGAGGAGGCGGAGGAGGAACGTCGGGCTCCAGACGGAGATCAATTCGAGGTCGCGCGCCGCGGCGAGATGGCGCAGCGTCACGTCGCGCCACTTCGCGACGTCGGTGATTCGCGCGACCTCGGCCGGCACGGCGCTGGTTGCCGCAAGCCAGCGCGCGACGTCGTCGCCGAGGTATGCGCCGTCGGGGAGGCCGACGGGGACGCCGCCGATCGACTCGGGCGGGCGGGTGGCGGGGGAGATCGCGAAGTAGGCGCGGCCGGTGATGGCGAAGTCGCGCACGGTCTGCTCGATCCACGGGGCGAGGGATCGCTGGAAGTCGCGCAGCCCCTCGGCGGAGTAGGGGATCAGCTTCGCCGCGCCGCTGCTGCCCGACGTCCGTTCGTAGGCGACGGGGCGGCCGGCGAAGAGGACGTCGGACTCGCCGGCGACGATGCGGTCGATCCAGTGGGTAAGGTCGTCGTAGGTGACGATGGGAAGGTCGTCGAAGGATCGGCCGCGCAGGTACGCGCAGTGCGCGTTGCGGGCGAGCGTCGCGCGGAGCCAGCCGTCAGGCGTAGACATGGAGCTCTTTCCCGAACAGCCTCAGGGTGAGCGGCTTCATGTTGTGCGGTTCGATCTCGGCGACGCAGACGAGCTCGTGGCCGCGGCGGTAGCCGGGATTGCGCTGGAGGAAGAATCCGACGTCGTCGCGCGCCGCTTCGGCCTCCGTCGGCGTGGCGATGCCGGCCTTGAGGTGCCCGCGCGATTCCGCAAACTCGACGACGCCGCTGTCGGGGTTGTAGTCGCCCGGGAACATTTCGATGGCCAGCGCGTCGGCGAGCGGCTTCAAGTCGCTGCGGTCGATCGACCAGTGCGGCCAGAACGACTTCGCGAAGAGCGGGAGGTAGCGGAACGTGCGGTGGCCCTTGACAAGGAGCAGCCAGTAGAGCGGGCGCTCGGGATGCTCGCGCTTGATCGCGCCCATGCGGCTGATCCAGTCGAAGGCGAGGGCCTGCTGGCCCCAGTGCTCGCGCGCGACGACGGTGTCGCCGGAGTAGACGACGTTGACGCGCTGGCCGCGCCAGTCGCGGGCGAAGACTTTGAAGGTGGTGAAGCCGGCGAGGACGCGGCCGTCGCGCACGAGGAGCACTTCGTCCTTCTTCGCCAAATCGCGGAAGAAGAGCGCCGCACTCGAGCCGTCGTACATCGAGAGATAGAGCGCGGCCATCTCGCGGCGCACGGCGTCGTCCAGCGCGGAGACCGGCTCGAACGTAGTCGTGATCAATGTGCAGCGATCGTACTACGTAACGTGCGCGGCGACGTTCGCCGCGAGAAGCACCAGGGCCATGCCGCTCATCAGCGGAGCTCCGTACGGCTTCTCTTCGCCTTTGCTGACGAACGCGCCGAGGGCGAGGGAGAGGGCCAGGCCGAAGCCGGTTTTCTCGCCTTCGAACCACGACGGCGGAATGCCCGCCAGCCAGAGCGCGAGCACGCTGACCGCGCCGGCGACGAAGACGATGGCGAAGCCGGTCTTGCCGCGCGGCAGCCAGCCGAACTGCGCGGCGAGCGCGCTGCCGAGGATCAGCACGAAGGGGACGCTGATGAAGACGAGCTGATCTCGGGTCATGAGTCAGCCCGCGCGCGTGCCGTTCGGAACGGCGCTCTCCGGCACCGCCAGCACCGGAAGGACACCGTCGGCGAAGCCGATGTCGAAAAGCATCCCCTCGGAGATCTCGCCGGCCATCTTGCGCGGCGGCAGGTTCACGACGAAGAGCGCCTGCCTGCCGGCGAGCGCCTGCGGGTCGGGGCGCTCTTTTTTGATTCCGGCGAGGATGGTGCGCTGGTGATCGCCGAAGTCGACGACAAAGCGGACGAGCTTCGATGAGCCGGCGACGTCGTGGACCGAGACGATCGTGCCGACCCTGACGTCGACGGCGGCGAAGGTATCGAACGGGATCTCGGGTTTGACCGGCGCCGGTGTCATTCCGCACACCGTAGCAGATCGGCGGTTGTGACACTTCTCCAATCACGGTGTGAACAAGCCCCCGCGGCGCGAGACGACCGCTGCGGCGCGACGTACCAGTTGTGCAGGAGGTTGTATGCATTTTCTGCTGGTTCTCGCGTTGCTGTTCACCGCTACCGCCGATGACGGCATCGGCATCGATCCGAACGGCCGCACGGCCACGCTCGATCATCGCTGCACGATCGATCCGAACGGCGGCCCCTGCACGGCAAGCACGCTATCGGGCGATCGTGGCGCGGGGCTCGATCCCGACGGCAACAAGTAGTCCGGTGGACGGCGGCATGGCTCTACGTCAGCCGCACGTGGAGTTACGCGACATCGCGCCAGGAGATGGTGTGTACCTCGCCGGCGTTGACATCCCCCAGGATCATTAACAAACGCGGCACGAGCTCGCGAAGATGCTGCAGACGCGCGGAACGAGCACGCAATACAACAACGCCAATCCTGAAGCGCGCGACATTCTGTTGGAAGGAAAGATTCTTATCAGTCGTGACGAGAACATCGAATTTCTGTTCAGCCAGCGCTAACAGCGCGCCATTGACTGTCTCCGTCCAACCCATCTGGCGCACGGTTTTGGCTTCGTGATTCGACAGGTCTCGTAGAAGACGCCAATCAATGCACTCGTCAATCAAAATCCTCATCCGACTTCAGCCAAAACGCGTGCTTTCGTCTCTTCAAGAAACGTGATCACTTGTTGGCGGCTCACTGATGGAAAGCCTTCGAGGAAGTCCTCAATCGATTCGCCTCCCTCCAAGTAGTCCAGGAGATTCTCGATCGGAACACGCGTTCCAGCGAAAACGGGAGTACCCCCCATCACATCGGGCGAAGACGTCACGACACTGCTTTTCATCGCGTCAAGTATTTCAGACTTTTCGCGAATTGCCAATGTGCCGTATCGGTGTGTTGGCGCGCTGCCCGCTCAAATCTCGAGCGGCGCGCCCGCACCAGCGCCATCGCTGCTTACGCCCGTGCTGTGGCCGCGTGCAATCGTTGAAGTGACGTTAAGCGGAGAGGGTAGGGAGGTGCATCGAACGGACACTCCTTCTGTAGCCGCGCCTTCGGCATTGGCTACAATATGTCTGAAAACAAAATCACATTCATACAGATCTTGACTGTAGCGGTCGAACGATCAAATCAGCTGCAAATCTATTGGGGTTCTACGCCACTGCCGTACTTGGCATTCTGGCGTTTTTCGGGAGCTCACATGCGCCGCCGCATCCCGAGCGCCTGGCATGGCTGTTTACAATCGCGTTTCTTGGACTGTCTGCTGCGAATCTCGAAGCGCTATGCGATGTTACGCGCCAGCGTCTTGCGGTACAGCCGTTGCTCCTCAGCTTAGCCGAAGGCGACGAATCGTTGCTCGCGATTGCCAAATCCGTTCGTCCGTCTTCTTTGTTTGCAGTCCGAGCGTTCCACCTACTCTTGGATGTGTGTGCGGTAACCGCGATCTGGATCTTTACTCTCTCGCGGCGCGCGTCTTTGTGAAGCTCGAGTGGGCGAGCTCCACGGGCTGCATGAAGGACTGGATGGCCGTTGCGGCGATCAGGCGGCCGAAGCGGACGGACGGCTGCGCGCGGGGGGACCCGGTCGTCCGGTTTGATCGGCGCCATGCGGTCCTTTGCTTCCGCTACGATACCGCGACATGTCCGCTCTCGATGGCATCGGCAACACCCCTCTCGTCGAGCTTCACCGCGTCGTGCCGCCCGGCAGCGCGCGCGTCTTCGTGAAGCTCGAATGGGCAAATCCCACCGGGAGCATGAAGGACCGCATGGCGAAGGCGGCGATCGAAGCGGCCGAAGCGGACGGGCGGTTGCGCGCGGGCGGCACGGTCGTCGAGTACACCGCCGGCACGACCGGGATCTCGCTCGCCTTCGTCTGCGCGGCGAAGGGCTACGGCATCGAGATCGTCTTCTCCGACGCCTTCAGCGACGAGAAGCGGCGGACGATGGAGGCCTTCGGCGCGCGCATCACGGACGTGACGAGCGGCGGCGGCGGGATCAACGCGGCGTTGATCCAGGCCATGATCCGGGCGGCGGACGAGATCGGCGGGCGCCCCGGCCACTGGTACTGCAATCAGCTCCGCAACCACGACGCCATCGCCGGCTACCTCCCGCTCGGCGAGGAGATCTGGACGCAGACGGAGGGCCGCGTCGACGCGTTCGTGCACGCCGTCGGCACGGCGCATTCGATTCACGGCGTGACGCAGGTGCTGTGGGCGAAAAACCGCGGCGTACGCATCGTGGCCGTGGAGCCGGCCGAGTCGGCGGTGCTCTCCGGCGGCCCGTCCGGCGCGCACAAGATCGAAGGCATCTGCCTCGGGTTTCTCCCGCCGCTGTGGCAGCCGGAGCTCGTAAACGAGATCGAGCCGGTGTCGACGGAGGAGGCGAAGGCGATGGCGCGGCGCCTGGCGCGGGAGGAGGGGATCTTCGCAGGCATCTCCTCCGGTGCGAACGCCGTCGCCGCGCTCCGCGTCGCCGAGCGCCTCGGCGACGGGGCGACGGTGGTGACGCTGGCGGTCGATTCGGGGCTGCGCTACTTGAGCGCGGACGTGTTTCGGTAGGGGCGCACGGCGTGCGCCCTCCGCGCTTCGGGCGCACGCCGTGCGCCCCTACCAAATCC
>DATDFB010000233.1:0-13437 GCA_036522835.1 Thermoanaerobaculia bacterium
GCGCCGTTCATCGCGTTCCGCGGCGGGTTTACGCGCGGCGAGCTGCGGGCCGGCGTGGTGCTGACGGCGTTGCTCGCGTCGGGATTCGCCACGCAGGCCTACGGCCTCCAATACACGACGCCCGCCCGCTCGGCGTTCATCGTCGCGATGTCGTCGGTGCTCGCGCCGCTCATCGCGCTCGTCCTGCTCAAGCATCGCCCGGGCTGGATGGTCCTCGTCGCCGTCCTCGTCGCGGGCGCCGGCATTTACTTCCTGACGGCCCCGGACTCGGGCGGCTTGACTCGCGGCGACATGTGGACCTTGATCACGGCAGTCGTGTTCGGCGGCCACATCGTCGCGGTCTCGGAGTTCTCCAAGCGGTTCAGTGCCGAGCGGCTCGTGTGGCTGCAACTGCCCGGCACGGCGATCGGCTCGCTGATCGCGGCGCTGGCGCTCGAGCCGCTGCGCTTCGACTGGTCGCTGAGCCTGATGGGCGCGCTGCTGTTCCTGGCGATCATGTCGACCGCCGTCGCGCTCGTGTGGCAGTTCCGGGCACAGCGCGTGATGTCGTCCGCGCGCGCTTCGCTGATCTTCTGCTTCGAGCCCGTGTTCGCGGCGCTGACGTCGTGGCTGTTCTGGGGGGAGCGCTTCACCGGCGCGCAGGGCGTCGGAGCGGGTCTGATCCTCGCGGGAATGGTGCTCGCTGTGCTCGGGGAAGCACGCGCCGGCATTCCCGGGCTAGCGACGGGAGAGGCCGAGTCGTAAGCTGAGTCAGGGGGTCTCATGGCCGTCGCCCGCAGTTCCTCCAATATCGTCCGGCTGGAAGAGCGCTACCGCGAAGCGGTGGAAAACGCGGTCGAGGGTGTGTTCCGGACCACCCGCGACGGCCGCTTCGTGATGGCCAACCGCGCGCTCGCGCGGATGCTGGGCTACGACACACCGCAACAACTGATTGCCGAGCGAACCGATCTCGCGGGCCAGCACTACCTGGTCCCCGAGGATCGCGCGCGCTTCGTGCGGCTGCTCGAGGTGCAAGGCGTCGTGCAGGGATTCGAGTACGAGGCGCGCCGGCGTGACGGCTCGCCGATCTGGCTGCGCGATCACGCCCGCCTGGTGCGCGACGCCGACGGCATCGTCTATTACGAAGGGACCGTCCACGACGTCAGCGTTGAGCGCCGCTCCACGGAGCTGCTCGATCTGCGCGCCCGCCAGCAGGCCGCCGTCGCGCGCTTCGGGCAGGCGGCGATCGAGCAGCAGGACCTGGCCGCGCTGTTCGACTGCGCGAGCTCGCTGATCGTCGAGACGCTGGGGGTCGAGTTTTCGGAAATCCTGGAGCTGCGGCCGGACGGCGATTTCGTGTTTCGCCACGGCCTCGGCTGGAATGCGAAGACGCTGGGCAGCGTCATTCCGGGCGGCGCGCGCTCCCAGGCGGGGCTCACCGTGGCCTCGACGCAGCCCATCATCATGAGCGACTGGGGCGCCGAGCTGCGCGAGCACGTCGGCTCGCACTTCCGCGAGCACGGGATCGTCAGCGGGATGACGGTGATCATCGGCCCCCCCGATCGGGCCTACGGCGTGCTCGGCGCGCACAGCAGCGAGCCGCGCGCCTTCACGGTGGATGACGTGAATTTCCTGCGCGGCATCGCCACGATTCTCGCCGCGGCGATCGAGCGCCGCCGGGGCGACGAGGTGCGCGCGCATCTGCTGGCACGCGCGATTTCGGCACAGGAAGAAGAGCGGACGCGCGTCGCGCGCGAGCTGCACGACGAGACGGGCCAGGCGTTGTCCGCGATTCTTCTGGGGCTCCGAACGCTGCAGGACGCTGAACGGCTCGACGACGTTCGCGTGCTGGCAGAACGGCTGCGTGAGCTGACGGGGCAGACGATTCGGGACGTCGGGCGGATCGCGCGCGGCTTGCGGCCTTCGACCCTCGACGACCTGGGACTCGTGCCGGCATTGCAGCGCTACGCCGCCGAGCTCGGGGAATCGCGCGGTGTGGACGTGGTGATCACCGACGACGGCGTGGGCCGGCTCCCGACCGAAATCGAAACGACGCTGTACCGCATCATTCAGGAAGCGCTCACGAACGTCGGCCGGCACGCGATGGCGCGCCACGCCCAGGTCGCCATCGAACGCCTCGAGTCCGAGGTCCGGGCGACGATTCGGGACGACGGCACCGGTTTCAACATCGGCCAGACCGATCGCGCGCTCGGGCTGGTCGGCATGAAAGAGCGCGCCAGCCTGCTCGGCGGCCGAGTCGAAATCGGCTCGCAGCCCGGCGCGGGCGCCGTCGTCAGCGTCACGTTGCCGCTCCGCAATGGCGCGCACTGAGGCGCGTACCCGCATTGTCATCGCCGACGATCACGCGATCTTGCGCGCGGGTCTCGCGATGCTGATCGAGGCGCAGCCGGACCTCGTCGTCGCCGGCGAGGCGGCCGACGGCCTCGAGGCGATCGAGAAGGTGCGACGCACCAAGCCCGACGTCCTGATCCTCGATCTCACCATGCCGCGCATGAGCGGGTTCGACGCGCTGCGACAGATCCACGAGGAGTCGCCCGACACCAAGGTCCTCGTGCTCACCATGCACGACGATCCGGCATACGGGCGCTCACTGCTCTCGGCCGGGGCGCTCGGCTATGTGACGAAGAAGGCCGCCGATCGCGAGCTCTTGCTCGCGATCCGCACCGTGCGCGAAGGGCGGCTGTTCGTGGATCTCAGCCAGGCCGAAGACATGCTCGCGAAACAGTCGCCGCTGAGCCAGCGAGAGCGCCAGGTTCTCCTCGAGCTCGCGCACGGCTTCACGCACCAGGAAATCGCGGACCGGCTCGTGCTGAGCATCAAGACCGTGGAGACCTACCTCGACCGGCTGTCGACGAAGCTCGGGCTGCGCCGCCGCGCGGACCTCGTGCGTTACGCATTGGAGATCGGCCTGCTCGCGCCGGACGCGCGACCGCCCCAAACGTCATAACTCCGCCGTTACTTCCCGCACAACTCCGCATCTCCTTCCGCCTGTCCGGGCTTTTCCTGACACCGCGACGGCCCCGCTGTCGCGAATATCGCTCGTAGGGGAAACCCGGCACGGACCTCGACGAAGCACCAGGAGAGAGCCCGGACGTTCGCATGCGCCCACTGAAGAATTCGGTTCCGTCTGCGGCACCACAACCCGGTGGCGGCCATCCGCGCACCCGGATTCTCGTCGTCGAAGACAATCCGTTCGACGCGGAGCTGTGTACGAAGGGGCTGCGCGACGTCGGACCGGAGTTCGACCTGGTCACCGTCACCTCACTCGCCGATGCGACACGCGCCCTCGAGACCGCCCCGTACGACATCGTCATCACCGACTATCAACTGCCCGACGGCAACGCGGAAGACGTCGTCCGCGTGGTCCGCGACACCGATCCCGAAATTCCCTGCATCGTCCTGACGGGAACGCTGGATGACGCGGCCGCGGCGCGCCTGATCGACCGCGGCGCGTTCGACTTCGTGCAGAAAGACCGCGCGGGCCGGCTGCCCGGGGCCGTCCAGCACGCGCTCGAATCGCGGCGCATTCGGAGCGCCGCTGCGGGCGCCGTGCGCGACATCGAGGAGCGGCAGCGCGAAATCGCCAGCCGCTTGATCCGCACCCTGGAAAACATGAGCGATGGATTCGTCGCGCTCGACCGCACGGAGTCCTACCGGTACGTGAATCGCCGCGCCGGCGAGATGCTGGGCAAGTACCCCGACGATCTGATCGGCACGCACGCGTGGACCGACTTTCCGGAACCCGGGCGCTTGCCGCTGCAGCGCGCCTGCGATCGCGCCCTGATCGAGCAGCAACCGGTGGTCATCGAAGAGCCGTTTTTGCTGTCGGCCCGCTGGCTCGAGAGCCGGATCATTCCCACCGGGGACGGGCTCGCGATCTTCTTTCGCGACGTGACGGAGCGCCGCCAGGCGGTCGAGGCGCTGCAGGCGAGCGAGCGCCGCTTTCGCACCGTCGTCGAGCACGCCGCCAGCGGCATGATCACCGCGGATTCCGCCGGGCGGATCATCCTGGTCAATCGCGCCGTCGAGCGCTTGTTCGGATACGGCCGCGACGAGCTGGTCGGCCAGCCCGTCGAGCTGCTGATCCCGGCGCGCTACCACGACGCCCATCCGGCGCATCGCGCCGCGTTCGCCGCCGCACCGGCGGCGCGGCCGATGGGCGCGGGCCGCGACCTGTTCGGACTGCACAAGGACGGCCGCGAAATCCCGGTCGAAATCGGGCTCACGCCGCTGGACACCGAGGACGGGCTCGCGGTCCTCGTCACGATCGTGGATATCACCGAACGCAAGCGCGGCGAAGCCGAGCGCGACGCCCTCGGCCGGCAGCTGTTCGATCTGCAGGAGGGCGAGCGCCGGGCGCTGGCGAACGAGCTGCACGATGAAGTCGGCCAGCTGCTCACCGGCCTGAAGCTGATGCTCGAGAGCAAGGGCACGATGGGCGGTCCCGAGGAAATGAGCCAGCTCGTCCGTGAGGCACTCGACCGGGTCCGCGACGTATCGATGAATCTGCGTCCGCCGATGCTCGACGAGCTCGGCCTGTTGCCCACGCTGCAGTGGCTGGTCCAGCGGGTTCGCGCCATCACGGGCGTGACGGTGAACTTCACGCATAGTGGCCTGGGACCGAGATTCGCCCACAGCTTGGAAACAGCGGCATTCCGGATCGCGCAGGAAGCGCTCACCAACGTCGCCAAGCACGCGCAGGTCGGCGAGGCGGAGCTCGACGTCAGCCTGACGGGCGGCCGTCTCGTCGTGAGCGTGCGTGACCGCGGGGCGGGCTTCGAGCCGTCCGGCGAAGGGACCGCCGGCGCCACGCAAGGGTTGCGCGGGATGCGTGAACGGACCCGGCTGCTCGGCGGCCGCTTTCTCGTGCGGTCGCTCCCCCGCGGCGGCACTCACATTCTTGCCGAGCTCCCCGTGGGCAAGCCCGGCGAGGAGCCGCGGCGCCCCTGAGCGCGCGGATCACGATCGTGCTCGCGGACGACCACCAGGTCGTGCGTGAGGGATTGCGCCGGCTGCTCGAGGGCGAGCCCGACTTTGCCGTCGTCGGAGAAGTGGCGGACGGGCTCGCCGTGTCGCCGCTCGTGAAGCGCCTGCGGCCCCGGGTCGTCGTGACCGACCTGATGATGCCGGGCATCGGCGGGATCGAGGTCACGCGGCAGATTCGCCGCCACTCGCCGGAGACCCGCGTCGTGATTCTCTCCATGCACGTGGCGGAATCGTTCGTCCTGGAAGCGCTGAAGGGCGGCGCGGCGGCGTTCGTGCCGAAGGACGCGCCGGGCAGCGAGCTCCTGCGCGCGGTGCGCGAAGCGGCGGCCGGGCGGCGCTATCTGAGTCCGCCGCTTTCCGACACGCTGATCGACGCGCTGCTCGAGGGGAAAGAACGGCCCGCCGACCCGCTCTTGGAGCTCACGGACCGCGAGCGCGAAGTCTTGCATCTCTCGGCGCGCGGCCTCACCAGCAAAGAGATCGCGCAACGCCTCGCGCTCAGCCCGCGCACGGCGGAGAGCCACCGCGCCAACCTGATGCGCAAGCTCGGCCTCAAGCACCAGACCGACCTCGTCCGCTTCGCCCTGCAGCACGGGATTCTGCCGACCGATTCTCCGTAGGCCTCGCACGCAAACTCCGTAGATCTACGGATCGGCGGGAGGCGCGGCGACTCCTATCGTTTGCGCCGCGCGAACCTCCGAGTCCATCCCGGCCTCGCCGCCCGCGCAGAAAGCCGATGGCATGGCGCTCGCGACGGTGGTGTTGATCGAGGACAACCCCGTATTTCTCCGGTTGCTCACCACGTTTTTCGAACGCGCGGAGCCACAGCGATTCAGGATCGCGGGCACCGCCCGCAGTGGGGAAACCGGCGTTGAAGTCGTCGAGCAGCTGCAACCCGACGGGGTAGTGGTGGACCTTAAGCTGCCGGGCATGTCGGGTCTCGACGTGATCAGCCGACTGCGGAGTCGCGACGCGCGGGTGGCCCTGGTCGCCCTCACCAGTGCCGAACCGGACGCGTTCCGCGATCCGGTCGTGGAAGCGGGCGCGGACGGATTCGTGACCAAGGATCGGCTCACTACCGATCTGCTGCCGGCGCTGCGCCGTGCGGTGCGGGCGCGAACGAATCCCGTCA
Source organism: Thermoanaerobaculia bacterium (assembly GCA_036522835.1). Lineage (GTDB taxonomy): Bacteria > Acidobacteriota > Thermoanaerobaculia > Gp7-AA8 > Gp7-AA8 > DATDFB01. The sequence goes on from DATDFB010000233.1 coordinate 6,119, forward strand.
TCTCAGAGGATCACGTCGATGGTTAAGTCCTTGGAAACCGCCACCACGTGCCGCGCATTCGCGACGATCACGCTGCGCGCGACGCCGCGGGGACCAGCTTCAGGATGATCTCGCGCGAGCTGCCGGAGCCGGAGCGCATCGAGCGCGAGCAGCGCGAATCGCACGCACGTCGCGCCGGCATTCAAGCGGCGGCGCTGTCGATGCTCGGCGCGTTGGCCGAGGCGCTCGCCAATCCGCGCGACGTCTCCTCGGTCCTGGGCGATCTGCTGGTCCACTGCTTGGATGCCGCGGGCCCTTCCACCGGCATCTTGTATCTGCGCGATCCGACTGGCCACCTGCGCGTTCATCGCCTCGCCGGCGTCCCGGAAAACGCGCGCGCGGCGGCCGACGCGGGATTCGGCCACCCCGATCTACTGGAATCCGTTGCCGCCGACCAGCCCGTCGCGTTCAATCGAGCGAGCCGAGACGGCGCGCAACGGGACTTGCTCGCGCACATCGACCGCCAATCGGCCTTGGTCGTGCCGTTCGTGATATTCGGCAAGCACGATGGAACGCTCCTGCTGGCCTCGGACGTTCTCGATCTCACCGATGCGGCCTGGGGGACGTTCGCGCGAGCGCTCGCGGCCCAATACGGGCAGGCGGTCGCCCAAGGTCGTTCACTGGACGAGCTCGCGCAATCCGACGCGCTGCTGCGCAGCGCGATGGATGCGGCGCCGAACGGGATGGTGATGACCGACAGCACCGGCCGCATCGTGATGGTGAATCGGCAAACCGAACGCCAGTTCGGATACGATCACGGCGAGCTCGTCGGGCAGCAACTCGAAACGCTGCTGCCCCTCCGCTTCCGCTCGGCCCACGTGGGGCATCACGGCGCGTTCCTGACCCACCCGCACGCCCGGCCAATGGGCGTCGGCCGCGAGTTCTTTGCCCGCCACAAGGACGGACGCGAGTTCCCGGTCGAGATCGGGTTGGCCCCCGTCACGCGCGGGGATGAATCGTTTGTGATGGCGTCGGTCGTGGACATCTCGGAGCGACGCCGCGCGGAAGAGCGGATTCGCTGGTTGTCGCTCGCCGTCGAACAGGGGCCGACGTCGGTCGTCATGACCGACCTCGAGGGCGAGATCGAGTATGTGAATCCGAAGTTCACGGAAGTCACGGGCTATACGCTGGACGAGGTACGTGGCAAGACACCACGAATTCTCAAGTCCGGTGACACACCGCTGGAGACATACCGGGAGTTGTGGAGCTCCATCAAAGACGGTCGCCCGTGGCACGGCGAGCTCCTCAATAAGAAGAAGGACGGCACGGCGTACTGGGATGCCGTGTGGGTGTATCCGATTCGCGATGGATCGGGTGCGGTGACGAGGTTCCTGGCACTCAAGGAGGACATCACCGCCCGAAAGAACGCCGAGCAGGCGCTGCGCGAGCGCGAGGAGCGTTTCACCCAGCTGGCCGACAACATCAAAGAGGTGTTCTTCATCCAGGACGCGGAATACCGGAACACGATCTACATCAACCGGGCGTACGAAGCCATCTGGGGCCGCAGTTGCCAGAGCCTCTATGACAATCCGCGATCGTTCGTCGATCCGATCCCGGAAGAGGATCGTGGACCGCTCTTTGCCAGCATCGAGCGCAACCGCAAGGGGGAATACGCCGGCGACGTCGAGTTCCGCGTGATTCGCCCCGACGGAACGGTCCGCTGGCTGCTGGCGCACGCCGTGCCGGTCCGCAACGACGCCGGCGAAGTCTACCGGATCGCCGGCGTGTGCACCGACATCACCGATCGCAAACGTGCTGAACGCGCGCTCCAGGAGAGCGAGGTCTATCACCGCACGATTCTCGAGAACATCGGAGACGCGGTCTTCATCGCGGACGCCGCGGGTCATTTCGTCGACGCGAACCCGCGCGCCACGGAGCTGACGGGCTACACGCGCGAAGAGTTGCTGGATCTGAAGGTCGCGGACACCTACCCCGTCGCGGAGCGAAACGACGCCTTACGCCGTGTCGAGCGTGTCAGCAACGGCGTGCCGACCATGGCCGAGCGCCCGCTCCAGCGCAAAGACGGCACCCTGCTCACGGTCGAAACGAACACCCGGCCTCTGCCGGACGGCCGGATGCTCGGGACCGTTCGCGACATCACCGAGCGCCGTACCGCCGAGATGGCGCTGCGCAAGAGCGAAGCGCGCGCGCGCACGCTGTTCGACACCGTGAATCTGATCGTCCTGGGTCTCGACGCGAACGGCAACGTGGACTACGTCAACCCGTTCTACCTGGCGACCACCGGTTATCAGGCCGCTGACGTGTTGGGCAAGAGCTGGTTTCAGTTCCTCCCCGCCGCGCAACGTCCGCTCCTCACGACGACGTTCCGCGAGCTGCTGAACGAGAACGCGCACGCCCACTATCAAAACGCGGTCCTCACCAAGGACGGCCAGGAGCGGATGATCGCGTGGAGCAACACGGTGCTGCGCGACGACGCGGGCCGGCCGACCGGGACGCTGAGCATCGGTGAAGACATCACGGAACGGAATCAGCTCGAGGTCCAACTGCGCCAGGCGCAGAAAATGGAAGCCATCGGCCGGCTCGCCGGCGGCGTGGCGCACGACTTCAACAACGTGCTGACCGCCGTGTTCGGCTACGTCGATCTCTTGCGGGAGGAGCTGCCGCCGGGGAGCTCCGCCCAGCAGGACCTCGCCGAAGTACGCAAAGCGGCCGAGCGCGCCGCCGGCCTCACCCGGCAGCTGCTCGCGTTCAGCCGGCAGCAAGTCCTCGAGCCGATGGTGCTCGAGCTCAACGACCTGGTGATCGAGTTCGAGAAAATGCTGCGGCGCGTGATCGGCGAGGACGTCGAGTTGCGGCTCGCACTCGGCAAAACGATCGGGAACGTCCGCGCCGATCCCGGCCAGCTGCACCAGGTCATCATGAACCTCGTCGTCAACGCCCGCGACGCGATGCCGACGGGCGGCAAGCTGATCATCGAGACGACCAACGCCGACCTGACGGAGCAGTATGCCGAGCTCCATCAGCCGGTCGTCGCCGGTCCGTACGTCATGCTCGCCGTCAGCGACACCGGCATGGGCATGACGCCCGAGGTCAAGGCGCGCATCTTCGAGCCGTTCTTCACAACGAAGGAGCGCGGCAAAGGGACCGGCCTCGGCTTGTCGACCGTGTACGGGATCGTGAAGCAGTCGGGCGGCTATATCTGGTGCTACAGCGAGCTGGGCCGGGGCACGACGTTCAAGGTCTACCTGCCCCGGGTCAACGCGCCCGCGGAAGCGCTCATCCGGCCGAAAGAGGCGGGCTCCGTCGCGGGCCATGAAACGATTCTCCTGGCCGAGGATGATACGATGCTCCGGCCGCTCGCCAAGGCGCTCCTGGAAAAGCTCGGCTACAAGGTGCTCGAGGCCGGCAATGCGACCGAAGCGCTCGCCGCCGCCGCGGGACACAAAGGACCGATCCATCTGCTGGTGGCGGACGTCGTGATGCCCGGCGCGAGCGGTCGCGAGCTGGCACGGCAACTGGAGCCGTCGCGGCCCGACACGCGGGTGCTGTACGTCTCAGGGTACACAGACGACGCGATCGTCCACCACGGCATGTTGGAACCGGGGCTCAACTTTCTGCAGAAGCCGTTCACGCCCGCGACCCTGGCCAAGAAAGTGCGCGAAGTCCTGGACGCACCCACGGGCAAGGCATGAGCGCGCGCGCCACGCTCGGCGGCGGGATCGGACTCCTGGTGCTCGCGGGAATCTGGCAGTTCGGCGTTTCGCCGCGCTGGACGCAGCGCGTGCCCCCCGGCTGGTCCACCAGGGTTCAGTACGTGGGCTCAGCCAACGCGCCGGACCCCGTCACCGGCGCGTTCCGGGGATCGGGCAAGGTCGAGCATTACGAGCGTGCGCAGCACGTCATCAGCGAGGCCGGCAGGCCCGATTGGATCGAGCTCGAGGAGCGGTACACCGTCGGCGATCCGGTCACCGGCAACCCGGTATTCGAGTACGTCACGCGCGACACCATCGATCCGCGCACGGGCGCGCACACCGACGCCCGCCACCGCGGCGCGATCGCGCTCTTTCCCCGCAAGGTCGAGCCGCGCACGTACCGGTTCCGCAGCAACTACGTGAGCGGCATCGCGCTCAAGTTCGAGCGGCGCGACGTGCTCGAAGGGCTGCCGACGTTCGTGTTTTCGTATCGCGGCCCGCTCGACCAGACCGTCGCGTACGCCAACAGCCGCGGGACGTTCGGCGGATTGCGGGTCGCGGCCGGCCAGGTGATTCGCTGCCTCGATGACCAGTTCTACTATCGCATCTGGGTGGAGCCCGCCACGGGCGAGCAAGTCAAGCTCGAGGAGGGCTGCCCCTCCGGCGACTACATCCATGACTCGGTGACCGGCCGGCCCCTCGCGGCGATCGCGCAATGGACCGGCGTGACCGCCGGCGACGATCTGACCACCCGCATCCTGGAGATTCGCGCCGAGCGCTGGAAATACCTGTGGGGCTCCCGCTACATCGGTCTCACACTCGCCCTGGCGGGCGCGGTGCTCACGGCCGTCGGCATGCGACCGCGCACGGGGCGAGGATGAAGCGGCGCCGCACGTCGCTCGCCACCAAAGCGCTGGTCCTGCAGGTCGCGAGCGTGCTCGCGATCGCGGCGGCGGTCGCCCTGCCCCGCTACCTCGCGCTGCGCGCTCAGCTCTACGCCGGGGTCGAAACATCGGCGGAGAGTCTGCTGCAGGTCCTCGAGGACATGCTGAGCACCCATCCCGAGCTGCAGCACGTCGGGGCCCTGGACCCCATCATCGATCGCTTTGCGCAGAAGCTTCCCGCGGTGAGCCGCGTGAGTGTGATCGGCGCGGACTCCCTGGTGATTGCCGACTCGCGCAGTCCCGAGCATGTGGTCGGCGAGGCGTCGCTCATCGCACTGCTCGGCGCGGTGGACGGAACGTGCAGCTACGGCACCAGTGGTAACCAGCCTGTCCTGCGCTGCAATCGCTCACTGCGCGGATCGTACGACGCGCAGCGGCACACCGACATCGTCGCCGCGGCGGGCGTCGAGATGCGGCTCGAGCTGACCGACGCGGCAGTGCGCCACGAGTTGCGGGCCGAGATGGCCATCCTCGTCGCGCTGCTGATTCCGATCGGCGCGGCCACGCATCTTGTGATCCGCCGCGGGTTCGTGCGGCCGATCGAACGTCTCGCCGCCGCCAACTCCCAGTTCGCCAGCGGCGAGACCCCGGCGCCGCTCGTCGCGCGCGGCCGGGACGAGCTGGGCGTGCTGGCCGTGATCTTCAATGAAATGGTCGAAGCCCGCACCGCCGCGATGCGCCAGCGCGAAGCGCAGCTCGCCGCCGCGCAGGCGGAAGTGAAAGTGCTGGAGGGGATTCTCCCGATCTGCGCGAGCTGCAAGCGCATCCACACCGACAAAGGTGACTGGCAGGCCGTGGAGTCGTACGTGCGCGACCACAGCGAAGCCGAGTTCAGTCACGGGATCTGCCCCGATTGCGCGGCTCGCGATTGGGGACCCGGAGTGACCTCCTGATGGAACGCCTGTCCGCCGCCGAACGCGCGCTCGTCGAGAGCGAGCGATACTTCCGCACACTCACCGAGCAGTCGAGCGACATCGTGGTGTTGCTCGACATGGAGACGCGCCTGCTCTACGCCAGCCCATCCATGGAGCGGGTCCTGGGCTATGCACCGGATGCGATCCTCGGCCAGCGGATGTTCGAGCTGGTGCACTCCGATGACCTCGATGCCGTGATGGGTGCGGTGATGGAGGGGATCGCCGAGCCGGGTGCGACGCGGCGCATGGAGTACCGCTTCCGGCACCAGGACGGTTCGTGGCGCTTCCTGGAAGGCGTCGGCCGCAATCTCCTGGATGATTCCGCGATTGCCGCGATCGTCGTGAACGCGCGCGACGTGACCGAGCGGAAGCTCGCGGACCAGCAGCGGGACGAGCTGGTAAGCCAGCTGCAGGCGGCGCTCGCCGAGGTGAAGACTCTCCGCGGCATCCTGCCCATTTGCTCGAGCTGCAAGCGTATCCACGATGGCGACGGCAAGTGGGAGGCAGTGGAGTCGTACGTGCGCGAGCATTCACACGCCGAGTTCAGCCATGGCCTTTGCCCCGATTGCGCCGCACGTGATTGGGGCACAGCGCCGACTTCACGGAGACCCTGAGCCGTGGCGCGTATCCTGGTCATCGATGACGACGAGGACGTCCGCGAAACCGTGCGCCGGACGCTCGAATCCCGGGGCCACACCGTCAAGCTCGCGAGCGATGGAGGTCTGGGAATCGCGTCCCTGGCCGAGGACGCACCTGATCTCGTCATCACGGACGTGTTCATGCCGCGCCAGGATGGCATCGAGACGCTGCGCGAGCTCCGGAAGGCATTTCCAAAACTGAAGGTGATCGCGATGTCCGGCGGCAGCGGTAACGGCCTGCTCAATTTGCTGGAGGACATGGAGCTCCTGGGCGCGAACCGCACAATCCCGAAGCCGTTCACACCCAAAGAGCTCATGGCCGCGGTGAATAGCGTGCTGAGCGCATAGCAATCGTGGGTCGGCCCTCGGCTCGGGCCCGCTATTTTTCGTTCAGCACTTCTTTCACCACGCGCCGCAGGTCCTGCACGCCGAACGGCTTGCGGAGCGTGCGGGTGGCGCCGAGCATCTCGGCGTCCGCGAGCAGATCGAGCCGCCCGTCCAGCCCTCCGCCGGACATCACGATCACCTTCAGACCCGGGTGCTCCTTGCGGATCTGCAACAGCGTGACGATGCCGTCCTGGCCTGGCATGAACACGTCGGTAATCAGAAGATCGACCGCAGTCGTCGCGAGCAGAGCGATGCCGCTGGCGCCGTCGGGCGCCTCGCGGACCTCGTGCCCTTCTTTCTCGAGCGCGCGCCGGATCGTGAGACGTAACGAGGCATCGTCATCGATCACGATGATGCGCGCCATGCGCGCTCAGCTTCCCGCGCCGGTCAGCACGACGCTGGGCGGCGTGGCCGTCGCGAGCGTCACGATCATGCCGCCGCTTTGGCGCGGTAGGCGCGCAACGCCGTCTCGACGGCCGCGGCGTCGTGCTGCACCCGGCGCGCGACATCCGCGGGGTCGCTCAATCGTTCCGCGCGGCCTGCCGTTTCCACGTCGTCCAGCAACATGGCGAGCCCCGTCGCGCCGATCGCGCCCGCGCTCGACTTGAACGCGTGCGCCGCGCGCGCGACGGACGCCGGGGTCCCCCGGGCGAGCGCGTCCAGCAACGTCGTCACGCGCTCGGCGGATGTCGCGAGAAAGGTGTCCACGATCCGGTCCAGCGCGCTCTCCGCGCCGGCGGCACG
>DATDFB010000234.1:0-33999 GCA_036522835.1 Thermoanaerobaculia bacterium
CGCGTTCCTGGCCGCGGGGGCGCGCTACGTGGTCGGAACGCTCACCCCGATCGGCGACGCCGACGCGCGGGCGCTGTTCCGCGAGATCCACAGGCAACTCGCCGCCGGCGTCGAGCCCGCCGAGGCCGTGCGCCGCGCGCAGTTGGCGGAGATCGCCGCCCACCGCGACGGGTGGCGGGCGGTGGGGGTGATGACGAATGCGATTCCGTTTTGAGGAGAGGAGCCATGGCTGAGATCGCGATTCATTTCAAAGGGGTGTGTACGCATTTGGTGAAGGGGTCGCCGCATTCCGGTGCGCCGGGAGACATCGACCTGCGTCCCGTCCATGGCCGGGACCCGCAATTTCGCGTGTTCTTGCCGCTTTGGGACGAACTGCCTCAAGCACTCAAAGACATCATCCCGCGGCATTACCCGCTGCTGCGCTACAAACGCGGCACGGTGCACGAGCTCGAAGAGTGGTCGCCCGTCGATGCCCCGAACGATTTCCGAGAAGTGTCCTTGAAGCATGTCGCGATCTGTTTCGAGCAAGTTCTAGAGAACCCCACGGTCAATCCGCCGCCGGCGATCGCTCTTCGCGACCTTCCGTCGGTGTGGAAACTCACCGAACCGCCGCGGCCAAACCTGGACCTTGACGCGATCAATCACTTCAAACGAGATAAAGCCGCGGCGTATGTAGACTTCTTCGGCGGTCAAAAACTCTCGATCGTCCACGATCCGAAGTTTCCGAACCAAGTCAAAGCGACCTTCGAGCTTCAGGACGACAGACAGCCCGCGTTGCTGGTATGGATGCCCTTCGATGGCAGCACGGCGAAAACCGAGATCCGTCCGAACGCGACGATCGAGATCAGCAACGCCGCGCGCGAGCCGGCGCCGTGCTGCACACGCGACTACCTGCTTCACTATTGCGCGACGGATCTCGAGCTCGACAAGGACCCGAAAGAATTGCCAATGTGGCCGATACCGCGCCCGACATGGCTGCCCGGCACCGACACCCCGTACTGCTCCAGCGGCACGTACCCCTGAGGCGGGGCGGTCGGCGCGCCTAGAGCAATTTGTCGCGGGCGATCGGCAGATCGCGAATGCGCTTCCCCGTCGCGTGATACACCGCGTTCGCGAATCGCGGGGGCCACGCCGACGATGCCGATCTCGACGATGCCTTTCGCGCCGATCGGGTTCACGTGCGGATCGTCCTCCTCGACGAGGATCACGTCGATCGAGCGGATGTCGGCGTTGACCGGCATGAGGTACTCGCCGAGGTTGGTTGATGCTCGTGACTGAGCCGAAGCGCTTGTGTAGTGCGTCGACTCGAGGAGAGCCATGCCGATGCCCTGCACGATCCCGCCGGGTATTGGCTGCGCGCGGTCTTGGCGTTGAGGATGCGGCCGCCGGCGAAGGCAGGCCCAGCGAACTCGCTGAAATTGCCAGCACGCACGCTTCGCTTTTCAGCGAACTCGCTGAAATCGCCAACAAATGCACCTTCAATTGCTGACAATGACGTCGCGTTTTCAGCGAACTCGCTGAAATTGTCAGGATGGCTGCATAATTTGTCAGCGAACTCGCTAACATTTTCAGCGAACTCGCTGAAGTTGCCAGACGAATTGCTTAAATTTTCAGCGAGTTCGCTGAAATTGCTGGCGAATGCGTCCCATTTGTCGGCAAGCACAGCGCAATTTTCAGCGAACTCGCTGAAACCGGCAGCAACAACGCCTCGTTTCTCAGCGAACTCGCTGATATTTCCACGCCTCTACAGCAACTTGTCACACGTGATCGGCAAATCGCGAATGCGTTTCCCCGTCGCGTGGTACACCGCGTTCGCGATGGCGGGGGCCACGCCGACGATGCCGATCTCGCCGATGCCTTTCGCACCGATCGGGTTCACGTGCGGGTCGTCCTCCTCGACGAGGATCACGTCGATCGAGCGGATGTCGGCGTTGACCGGCATGAGGTACTCGCCGAGGTTGATGCTCGTGAACGAGCCGAAGCGCTTGTCGTAGTGCGTCGACTCGAGGAGGGCCATGCCGATGCCCTGCACGATCCCGCCGAGGTATTGGCTGCGCGCGGTCTTGGCGTTGAGGATGCGGCCGCCGGCGAAGGCGCTCACCATCCGCCGCAGGCGCACCAGTCCCAGGTCGGGATCGACGCTCACCTCGGCGAAGTGCGCGCCGAAGGCGTGCGACGAATACTTCTGCTCCTCGGGATCGGGCTTGGCGTCGACCTGCACCTCGACATACGGCAGGTAGTGCGCGTGGAGCAGCGCGGCGTAGTCGTCGCCGGGGCCGAGCTCGGCGAGCTTTTTCTTCAGCGCCGCCGCCGCCTGGAAGACCGCCGTGCCGACGCTCGCCGCCGTCATGGAGCCGGCGGAGATCGGCGCCTGCGGCAGCTCGGTCGAGCCGTACTCGAAGCGGACGCGCTCGAACGGCAGGCCGAGCGTCTCCGCGGCCAGTTGCGCCATCACCGTCGCGGTGCCCATCCCCATCTCGTGCGTGCCGGACTGCACGACGGCCGTGCCGTCGGCGTTCATCCGCGCGCGCGCCGACGCGGGCGAGCGGTGCGACGGGTACGTGGCGCTGGCCATGCCGTAGCCGATGAGCAGGCGCCCGTCGCGCATCGAACGCGGCTCGGGCGTGCGCTTCGACCAGCCGAAAAACTCCGCGCCGCGCGTGTAGCACTCCCTGAGCGACTTGCTCGACCACGGCTTGCCATCCGTGGGATCGGCGTCGGCGTGATTGACGAGGCGGAGCTGGATCGGGTCCATCGTCAGCGCCGCCGCCAGCTCGTCCATCGCCGATTCGATGGCGAACATGCCGGGGTTCTCGCCCGGCGCGCGCATGTACGTCGGCGTCGAGACATTCAGCTCGACGACCTTATTCGACGCGCGGATGTTCGGCGACGCGTAGATCGTCCGCGTCGGGCGCGTGAAGCGCTCGTTGTAGTCGGAGATTTTGTTGCCTTGGCTGATGCCCTCGTGGATGAGCGACACGAGCTTGCCGTCCGCGGTCGCGCCGAGGGCCACGCGCTGCTCGGTCTCGGGACGGTGGCCGTTGGTGAAGAAGAGCTGCTTGCGTGGGAGCCAGAGCTTCACCGGCCGCTTGACCACGCGCGCGGCCAGGGCGCCGATGAGCACGTGCGGCCACATCGAGCCCTTGCTGCCGAACGCGCCGCCGACAAACGGCGACTTCACCGTCACGTTCTCGCGCGGGATGCCGAACGACTGCGCGAGCGTCTGGCGCACGGCGAAGATGTTCTGCGACGAGTCCCACAAAGTGACCTTGTCGCCGTCCCACGCCACGACGATGGAGTGCGCCTCGATGGGGTTGTGATGCTCGTACGGCGTGCGGTAGACGTGGTCGACCTTCACCGGCGCCGTGGCGAAGGCGCCGAGGGGATCGCCCTTGGTGAACGGCGGCGCCTGCTGCGAGCCCTTCTCCGTCGCCTCGGCGCGCAGGGCGTTCATGTCGGTGCGCGCGGGCGCGGCGTCGTAGGCGATCTTCAGGAGCTCCGCGCCGTGCGTTGCATGCTCGAGCGTGTCGGCGAGGACGACGGCGATCTGCTGGCCGACGTAGTGCACCGTCCCGTCGCTGAACGGGATGAAATGCGGCTCGGCGAAGTTGCCCGAGGGCTGACCGCCGCCCTGTGACTGCGCCGGCGGCGGCTTCAGCTTCGGCGCGTTGAGATGCGAGAGGACGGCCATGACGCCGGGCGCTTTCTTCGCCGCCGTGGCGTCGATCGATTTGATCGTGCCGCTCGGGATGGTGGCGGCGACGACGACCGCGTGGACGACATCGTCAACGTTGTGCTCCGCGGCGTAGCGCGCGCCGCCGGTGACCTTGGCGCGTCCGTCGACGCGGTCGCGGGCTTCGCCGATCATGCGACACCTCGGACGATCACGAAGGGCGCACGCCGTGCGCCCCTACCAGTGTGCCGTGATTCGGTAGGGGCGCACGGCGTGCGCCCCCAGCCATCGCGCGTCATGCTGCACCTCCGACGAGATCGCCGAGAGCGCGGACGAGCGTCCGCTTGGCCAGCTCGATCTTGTAGTCGTTCATGCCGTGCCCTTTCGCAGACTTCATCTCCGCCTCCGCCGCCGCCCGGAACAGCCGCTCGGACGGCGCCTGACCGACCAGCGCCGCCTCGGCGAAGCGCGACCGCCACGGCTTCGTGCCGACGCCACCCAAGGCGATGCGGGCGGCGCGGATGACGCCGTTCTCGATCTGCAGGCCGACCGCGGCCGAGGCCAACGCGAACTCGTACGACGTCCGGTCGCGCACCTTCAGATATGCGGAGCGCTGCGCGTGCGGCGCGTCGGGAAGGAAGAGCGAGACGATCAACTCGCCGGGCTTCAGATCATGCTCGATCTGCGGCGTCTTGCCCGGGAGGAGGTGGAAGTCGACGGCGTTCACTTTCCGCTCGCCGCTCGGGCCGCGCAGCGTGAGCACGCCGTCGAGCGCGGCGACGGCGACGGCGAGGTCGGACTGGTGCAGGGCGATGCAGTGGTCGGAGGTGCCGAGGACCGCCTGCATGCGGTTGTCGCCGTCGAGCGCGGAGCAGCCGCTGCCGGGGTCGCGCTTGTTGCACGGCGTCCAGATCAGCTCGCGGAAGTAGGGGCAGCGCGTCCGCTGCATGAGGTTCCCGCCGATCGAGGCGGCGTTGCGGAGCTGCGGCGAGGCGCTGGCGAGGAGCGCCTGCGAGATCGCCGGGAAGCGCTTCTGCACGAGCGGGTGCGCGGCGACGTCGGACATGCACGCCAGCGCGCCGATGCGGAGGCCGCCGGCGACGTCCTCGATGGCATTGAGCGGGAGAGCGTTGATGTCGACGACCTGCGCGGGGCGCTCGACGTTCGCCTTCATCAGGTCGACAAGGTTCGTGCCGCCGGCGAGGAACCGGCCCTTCGCGTGCGTGGCATCCGCCAGGGTCGCCGCGCGATGGTACTCAAACGGATGCACGCGCAGCCTCCTTGATCGCGGCGACGATGTTGACGTAGCAGCCGCAGCGACAGACGTTGCCGCTCATCCACTCGCGGATCTCATCGTCGCTCGCGGTGTGCCCTTCGCGAAGCAGCGCCGACGCGGAGCAGAGCTGGCCCGACGTGCAGTAGCCGCACTGGAAGCCGTCGTTGCGGATGAAGGCGGCCTGGAGGGCGCTCAAGCGGTCGTCGGGCGCGAGCCCTTCGATGGTGACGATTTGCGGAGTGCGCGGGCCATGTCCGCGCTCCGACAGCGGCGGCGTGGCCGCCGCACTCCACATCACGGCGAGGGTGAGGCAGGAGTTGATGCGCCGGCCGTCGATGAGCACCGTGCAGGCGCCGCACGCGCCCTGGTCGCACCCTTTCTTCGTGCCGGTGAGGTCGAGGTGCTCGCGCAACGCGTCGAGGAGCGTCGTGCGCGGATCGAGGCGGAGGTGGTGGTCGCGGCCGTTGACGTTGAGCGTGACCGGGATGACGTTTGGATCGGCCTTCGTTGCCGGCTCCTCGGCCACGAGGGGGAGCACGAAGGCGCCGGCGGTGGCGACGGCGGAGCCGATCAGGAAGGTGCGGCGGGAGGGATCGGGAGGGTCGTCCTCGGGGGGAGTCCAGCAAGGCGGAAGCGTCATGCCGGACGGGCGTGCAGCGCGCGTTCCAAAAAGCGAGCGGGAATGCGGAGGGCGTCTCGTTGACTTTGCTGGGAGTTATCCCGTAGATTTGCTCACTTTTTCAGACAACCAGGAGGACGTTCGTATCTATCCGCCACGCCGATTCTCGCGATTTGACCGGAAGCCAGCAGAACCTGAATCACGAATCAACGACATGATCCGCGGCATCGCGGAAGTCCGGCTGATCGACGCCGAAGGAAAGCAAGTCGGCATCGTCCCGCTGCAGCAGGCGCAGGACATGGCTCGGGAGAAGGACCTCGACCTGGTCGAGATCTCCCCCACCGCCAACCCGCCGGTCTGCAAGATCATGGACTACGGGAAGTACGTCTTCCAGCAGAAGAAGAAGCAGTCCGAGGCGAAGAAAAAGCAGAAGGTGATCGTGGTGAAGGAGGTGCAGTTCCGCCCCCGCATCGACGAGCACGACTTCGACTTCAAGAAGAACAACGTGATCCGCTTCCTCCAGCACGGCGACAAGGTCAAGGCGGCCATCCGCTTCCGCGGCCGCGAGATGACGCACATGGAGCTCGGCCGTGCCGTGCTCGACCGCCTGCTCTCCGACGTCAAGGACTACGGCGCGGCCGAGAGCGCCGTGCCCGACGTGCAGGGGAACCGGATGACGATCGTGATCGCGCCGGCGAAGGCGCACTGAGAGGAATGCACCACAGCCGAAGCCGGTTTGAGGACGAGCCATGCCGAAAATGAAGACGCACCGCGGCGCCGCCAAACGCTTCAAGAAGAGCGGCACCGGGAAAATTCAGCGGAATCACGCCTTCCATTCGCACATCCTGACCAAGAAGTCGCCGGGCCGGAAAGCCACGCTGGCCAACGAGACCGAGGTCTCCGCTGCGAATAAGAAGACCGTGAAGAAGATGCTTCCTTACCTGTAAGGAAGCGTTGCCGAGCGCGCCGCGGTACCAAACCTCCTGACCCGGCCGCTCAAACGAATCACGAACGAGGAGATGTCTCATGCCGAGAGTCAAACGAGGTCCGAAGAGAAAGAACCGCCGCGCCAAGATCCTGAAGCTGGCCAAGGGCTACTACGGGATGAAGTCGCGCGGTCACCGCATCGCGAAGGAGCAGGTCGAGCGCGGCCTCAACTTCGCCTTCGCCGGCCGCAAAGATCGCAAGGGTGAGTTCCGGAAGCTCTGGATCTCCCGCATCAACGCCGCCGCGCGCCTGAACGGGATCAGCTATTCGAAGCTCATGGCCGGCCTCAAGGCCGCCGGCAGCACGCTGGACCGCAAGGTCCTGGCCGACCTGGCCGTGCGCGACGCCGCCGCGTTCAGCGCGCTCGTGACGAGCGCCAAAAACGCGTTGACGAAGTAGGGGCGCACAGCGTGCGCCCTCTCCTGGCGCTTCTCTTCCTGGCCGCGAGCGCGCACGCCGAGCCGCTCGCCTTGCGCGCCGCACGCCTGCTCGACGTGCGCGCCGGGACGATCGTCGAGAACGCGGTCGTCGTCGTCGACGGGAACAAGATCGCCGAGGTGCGCCGCGACGCGCCCGCGGGCGCGAAGCTCGTCGACCTCGGCGACGTCACGCTGCTGCCGGGTCTCTTCGACATGCACGTGCACCTCGATGTGGGGCGCGGGGAGCGCGGCAGCCGCCTCGACCCCGATTCGGCCGGCCCGGTCGACCACGCCATCCAAGCCGCCGAGAACGCCCGCACCACGCTCATGGCCGGCTTCACCTCGGTGCGCTCGTGCGGGTCGAACGACTTCATCGACGTCGCGCTGAAGAACGCCGTCGAGCGCGGCGTGATCGTCGGGCCGCGCATCACGCCGTCGGGCTATCAGATCAGCATGACCGGCGGGCACGGCGACAACGTCGGCTACCCCGAGGGCGTGTTCGAGCTCAGTCCGAAGCAGGGCGTCGCCGACGGTCCGGCGAATCTCCTCTTCGCCGTGCGCTACCAGCTCAAGCACGGCGCGGAGGTGATCAAGCTGACGGCGACGGCGGGCGTGCTCGGATTGGAGCGTACGGCCACGGCGCGGCAGTTCTCCGACGAGGAGCTGCGCACGATCGTCGAGGAGGCGCGCCGCAACGGCGTGAAGGTCGCGGCGCACGCGCACGGCCGCGAAGGAATCCTCGCCGCGGTGCGCGCCGGCGTCGACTCGATCGAGCACGGCTCGCAGCTCGACGACGAGGGGATGGCGCTGATGAAGGCGCGCGGCACGTACCTCGTGCCGACGCTCTACGCGCAGCGCCCGCAGAAGGACAAGCCGCTGCCGGCGTTCATCCAGTCGAAAGGCGCGGCCATGCTGGCGGCGTCGAACGAGATGTTCCCGAAGGCGCTGCGCAGCGGGATCAAGATCGCCTACGGCACCGATGCGGGCGTGTTCCCGCACGGCCAGAACGCGAAGGATTTCGCGCTGATGGTGGGCTTCGGCATGAAGCCGCTCGACGCCATCCGCAGCGCCACCCTCGCCGCCGCCGACCTCCTCGGCGTCGCCGACCGCGGCGCCATCGCGCCGGGGCTGCTCGCCGACATCGTCGCCGTGCGCGGCGACCCCCTCGACGACGTCACGACGCTCGAGAAGGTCGTGTTCGTGATGAAGGACGGCGCGATCGTCAAGAACTGAGCGGGTTCCACCGCGTCAGCCTCCCGTCCTTCGTCAGGAAATAACCGTTCGGATTCCGCTGCTGCGGGCGCGGATCGCCCGTCCAGAACTCGAACCACGCCGGCGTCAGTCCGTCGCCGCGCGCGACGATCTTGCCGGCGCTGACGTCGTAGAGATCCGTCGAGCCGCCCTCGCGCCAGACGAGCACTTTGCCCGGCGCGATCTCGCCCAGGTCCCGCCCCGGAACATCGACGAGACGCCCATCGAGAAGGAACCGCGACGACAACGCGGCCGGAGCGATCGGCTGCAGCGTGCGCGCATCGCAGAGCATGGCCTTGTGGTCTCGGTCGACGATGACGGCGCGCGTGCCGTCCGGCGACACGCGTAGCCCGGCGATCGGCTTGGCGCTCTCCATGTGGCCCAACTTCTGTAGCGTGCGCGTCCTCACGTCGTATTCGACGACGTCGAGCGACGGCGAGGCCAAATAGACGCGCAGCACGTCCGGCGTGGGAAAGAACATCCCGCGGATGGCGGCGTTGTGCGGCTTGAACGAGCCGAGAACGCGGCTCGAGGCCACGTCGTAGATCGTCAGGATGTCCTGCTCGCCCGCGGCAATGCGCGAGAGGTCGTCGCTGGCGATGGCCGGCCACACCCCTTGCCTGAACACGATCTTCGTCGGCGTGGCCCTCCAGCCGTTCGCCGCGTCGCGCGTGACGACTTCCCTCGCCGGCGACAGCGGCGAGATCATCTCCATCGTCACGACGCGCTGGCCGTCGCGCGCGAAGTGCGCCCAGGCAACGGTGTTGATGTGCCGGCCGCCGAGGAACGTCGGGCGGTAGTCGAAGCGATGAACCGTGTCGCCGCTGAGAATCGCGGCGTCGCCCTGCGGCGCCTGAATCGCGCCGACGCGGCCGTGCAGATCCGACGGCGACGCCGAGACGATCCAGCCGACGAAGACCGCCGCGGCGATGAGCGCCACCGCGACGAGCGCCCAGAACGCGGTGGAGAACGCGCGATGGCTGCGGCGGCGCTCGCTGCGCCCGTCGATGAGCTGCCACGCGCCCGCGGCGACGGCGGCGGCGAGCAGCGCCCACGCCAAGGCCTTGCCGAGGACGAGGATCGCTTGGATCGCGTGGCCCGACAGCAGCGGACGCACGAGGAGCCAGACGATGCCGACGACGATCGCGGCCGCGGCGAAGTCGGCGGCGATGAGCGCCGAGCGGGAGCGGATCATCGTTCCGATCGCGTGCGCGAGGAAGAAGAGCACGACCGCGGCCACGGCGATCACCATCGTCACGTCGACGACGCTGCCGCTCCAGATGCGCTTGACGGTCATCGGCCCGGCGACGAGCGCCGGGGCCATGGCAATCGCGAACGACACGACGACGAGCACCGCCGCCGCGGCGAGCTTGCCGAACCAGATCGCCGCGCCGCCGACCGGGCGCGCGAAGTAGAACGACATGCGTCCCGCGGCGATGTCGCGGCCGACGATGGTGGCACCTAGGATGGCCGCGAGTCCCGCGGCGAACGCGGTGGCGAGGATCGTCGCCGTGATGACGACCGCCTCCGCGCCGTCGTGGACGCCCGGGATCAGCGGCATGATGGCCGCGATGGCGGCGAAGGCCGCGGCGGCGAGGAAGACAAAGCGTTTTTCGGCCACTTCGCGGCCGGCGATGGCGATTGCGTGACTCATGATTGGGCTCCTTCGCCGGCAACGGCGATGAAGATTTCTTCGAGCGACATCGGTGTGACCTCGGCGTCCACCGGCGCTTCGACTTGATCGAAGTTCGACACGACGGCGCGGGCCACGGCGGCGGGATAGCGAATGCGGCGGAAGCGCGACTTCAGCGCCTCCATCTCCTCCTCGAGGATCAACGCGCCGTCCTTGAGAATGCCGATCCGATCGGCCAGCGTCTCGATGCCGCCGAGGTCGTGCGTGGTGACGAGGACGGTGATGCCGCGGTCGGCGAGCTCGGAGATCACTTCCTCGAAGAGCGACTTGCGCGCGACCACGTCGAGGCCGAGCGTCGGATCGTCGAGCACGAGAAGATCGGGCGACATCGCCAGCGCCAACGCCAGCGAGACCTGCTTCTTCTGCCCCTTCGACAGATCGCCGAAGCGCGTCTCCGGCGCGATGCCGAAGCGGCGCAGGCGATCGGCGACGAGCTTGTCGTCCCAGCGCGCGTAGAGCCGCGCGCAGAAGCGCGACAGCGCCGCGACCGGCATCTCCGGCGGCGCGTCCGCGTCTTCGCTGACCACGCCGACGCGCTCCATCAGCGCGGCGCGGCGGCGCCAGACGTCCTCGCCGAAGAGGCGGATCGCGCCGGCGGCGGGCTTCTGCTGCCCGAGGAGGCAGCGGACCAGCGACGACTTGCCGGCGCCGTTGCGGCCGAGCAGCGCGTAAACGGAGCCGCGCGGGACGGCAATGGTGACGTTGTCGACGGCGGTCTTGCGGCCGTAACGGACCGTGAGGCCGTCGATGTTGACGATGTTGTCGGAGCTCATGCTCTCCTCCTGTGCTCGCGCTCGAGGCGCATGTACGCGGCCTCGAGCTCGCCGGCGGCTTCGTCGAAGCCCACGCCGGCGGAGATCGCCGTGCCGGCGTAGCGCGTGGCGGCGTCGCGCACGATCTCGTGTCGTTCCGATTTCTTCAGTTGCGCCGGCTCGTCGGCGACGTACGTCCCGTCGCCGCGCTTCACGCTCAATACGCCCGCCTCGGTGAGGCGCTGGTAGGCGCGCGAGACGGTGGCCGGATTGACGCGGAGGTCGCGGGCCAGATCGCGCACCGACGGCACGGCCGCGCCCGGCGACAGCGTGCCGACGGCGATGAGCCGCCGCATCCCTTCTTCGATCTGCCGCCAGATGGGGGCAGCGTCAGCTGGTTTGATATCGAACATTGGACCGTCCTACTGTATCGATGCATTAATACAGTCGATTGTCGCGTTTGTCAAGTCCTTCGCCGTTGCAGTACGATCCGCCATCCCTTTTACGGTCCGGAGTCCATCACTAGAGGAAACCTCTATGCGCCACTTGTCCCGAGCAGCGGTGGGGCTGCTGGTCGCGCTGCTTTGCGGCAGCGCGCTGGCGACGCCGCGTCCCATCTCCGAGGCGGAGCGCGCCGCCGTCCAGATTGCCGTTGATTACCTCAACCGCGGGCCGCAGGCCGTGGCCGAGCAGCTTGCGGCGACGTCGCCGCTGCGGCGCCTCCCGCCTGCCGCGCAGCTCGAAGAGATCGAAGTCCGCCTGGGGCCGCCCGCCGGCGCCTCGTGGGAGCTGCAGACGGTCGTCCCGTCCGTCGCGGACCGCATGGCCATCTTCGCGGTCGAGTTTCCGTCGGGCGTCGACGACGCCGCGATCTTCGACCTGACGAAGGAAGGGAACGCCTATAAGGTCGAGAACATCCACATGCTCGGCGAGAAGCCGGCGAAGGCTCCGATCTTCCCGCCGCTGCCGCCCGAGCCGGCCGTGAAGGCCGACGCGGCGAGCGGCTTCCCCCCCGCGGCGATCGTCATCGTGCTCGCCATCCTCGCGGCGGCGCTCGCCGGCGCGGGCGCATTCACGAGCGACGGCCTCTCGCGCATCCTCATTCCGGCGGCGCTCGTGATCGCCGTCGGCGCGGCGGCGATGGCGATCATCAAGGATCCGCGCTTCGGTTTCGCACAGAAACAAGTCGAGGAAGTGAAAGCGCCGGTGAAGCGCGACGGCAACGCACGTCTCGCCGCGCTGCTGCCGTTGCGCCGCGCCATCGCCGCCGGCGGCGCCGAGGCCGACGCGCTCTTCGCCAAGGCGCCGAAGAACGACGTCGTCAACGTCTGGCGCGCGCAGTGGGAACTGCAGCAGACGCGCACCGAGAACGCCACGAAGTCGCTCGCCGCGTTTCCCTCCCCCTCGGACATCCCCCTTGCGGAAATCGTCCGCGCGCGTCTGGCGCTGCTCAACGGCAGCGACGCCAACGCCGTTCTCGCCTTCGAGCGCGCCATCAACCTCGGGCCCGGCCGCGACGGCCTCTGGATGGAGACGGCGCAGGCGCTGATGGCCCTCGGTTTCGACGACCGCGCCACGGAGTACCTCAAACGAACCGAGGAGATCGGCTCGCGCTCCGCCGACGTCTACTACATCCGGGCCATGCTGCTGGCGGCGAAGAACAAGCAGCAGGACGCCGAGGCGAAGCTGAAGACGGCGTGGGCGATGCGGCCGGTCGAGCGCGCCCGCCTCGTCGAAGCCGCCGTGCTCTGGTCGGTGCTGCGCAGCGCCACGATGGCGCAGACCGTCAGCCTGGCGACGCCGTCCGAGGCGTCGTTCGCGGCGCCGGAGCTCGGCTCGCGCACGATCGTCTTGCCTGCGAACGCGTGGCCGTCGATCTCCGGCAGCTTCCTCCATCTGCAGATCGGCGAGCAGGAGCTCGACGTGCCGGGCGGCGCTTCGCTGGCGCCGGCGTTCGCGCTCGCCGTCGACGCCGCCACATGGCAGCGCGACGAAGACGTGCGGGCGATGAAGCAGGTGCCGCAGCTCCTCGCCAGCGCCAACGCCGGCGCGTATGCGTCGCCGGCGCTGCGGCGGCGCATGGTCCGCGCCGCGCGCGCGCTCGCTGCGCACAACCGCTGGGACGACCTGGTCACGCTGACCAACGGCGTCACGCCGGCCGCAGAGCACATGCCGCCGGAGCTCTTCTTCCTGCGCAGCATGGCCCTCGAGCGCACCGAACATGTGGCCGAGGCCAAGCAGGTCATGGTCTCGCTGGCGACGTCGCGCGTGCTGCAGCGGAAGAACGACGCGCAGGCACTGGCGGACCTCGGCAACCGTCTCGCTTCGTTCGACGAGTATGACGCGGCCATGAAGCTCCTCGAGCGCGCGCAGAACATCCGCCAGCGCGGCTCGCTCGACGACCGCCTCCGCCAGCTCGACATGAACAAGCGCCTGGCGAACGCGTTCCTCACCTACAAGACGCCGCACTTCGAGATTCATTACCCGCAGGAGACCGGCCCGCGCTTCGCCGAGACGATGGGCGCGATCCTGGAGAAGGAGCTGGCCCGCCTGCAGCAGTGGGTGCCGGTGCCGAATTTCAAACCGGTGATCATCAACGTGCTGGAGTGGCGCGACTTCCGCGCGACCTACACCGGCAGCGATTTCATCCTAGGGTTTTACGAAGGGAAGATCACCCTGCCGTTCGCCGGCGTCGACCGCTTCAGCCCACCGGTCGTGACGATTCTCAGCCACGAGCTGCTGCACGCCATGCTCGCGCAGGCCACGCACGGGCAGGCGCCGCACTGGTTCCAGGAGGGGCTGGCGCAGCGGATCGAGATGAAGTCGTACAGCCCGAACGCGTTCAACATGTACACGGACGACAAGCTGCTGGCGGTGACGCTGCTCGACGCGGTGCTGCGCGGCTCGCCCGATCCGGAGATGATCGAGCAGGCCTACATCGAGTCGCAGACGACGATCCGCTACGTGGAGGCGAAGTACGGCCCGGCCGGCGTGACGAAGCTGATCGCGGCGTTCCGCGACGGCGCCACGACGGAGGACGCGGTCCAGCGCTTGAGCGGCGGCTCGCTGGCGAAGTTCGACGCCGACATGCGCGCCTGGGGCCGCAGCGCCGCGCACGTGTTCGAGAACCCGCCGATCATCGATTACGAGCCGGAAGACTCCGGCATTCACTTCGGCCGGAGGGACTCATGACCATCGCGGCGATCATCGCGCTCCTCGCGCTCGTGCAGTGGATGGCCTTCGCCGTCGTGCATCTCCTCCGCCGCAAGCCGCTGTTCCTCGGCGTCAGCAGCGGCGTCTTCGCCGTCGCCTGGATCGTGATCTTCGCCATGGCCCTGCCGTCGAAGGCGACGACGAAGGTCGCCGCATCGGCGGCCGGCAACAGCAACGCCTTTGGCTGCCTGGCGGTGGAAAAGGGGATGAGCGGCGAGGTCGTGCAGCAGAAGGCCGGGAAGCCCGACGAGAAGCGCTCCGACGAAGACACGCGCGGCCCCGGCGCGAGCATCTGGATCTATCGCGACGCCCGCTGCTCGGTGCACCTCCTGGGCAACACAGTGGAATTTGTGGAGTGATCTCCCGCCTGCATCGCGCCGCCGCCGGCGCGATCGTCGTCCTTGCCGTCGCCGGCGCCGCGCGCGCTGACGAGAAGGACGACCTGTTCGAGCTGGAGCTGGCCATCGGGAAGAAGCGCGCGCGCATCCCCGACGACGTGGCCACGTTCGAGAAGTACCTCCGGCCGAAGGCGGAGAGGATGAAGGTGGCGTACGAGCTGGCGCCGGCGCCGCCGGAGACGACGACGCGCGTGCCGCTGCCGGACGGGAAGCCGTCGCCCGTGGAGCTGATTCGCCTCGATCTGCGCGGAGCGGAGCATCTCGGCGACGTGCAGCTCTTCTTCAGCGTCGCCAGCATTTCGAACCTCTACGACCTCGAATCGCTGCGCCTCACGCCGCGGCCTGACGGCCGTGTGGCGTTCCAGGCGCGCATCGCCCTGGCGCGGTGGGCGGGCGAGGCGCCGTACGTGCTCGGCACCTATCGCGATCCGGCGTCGATGATGCGCGGACGGCTGCAGGAGCTGCGTGCGATTCTCTCGACGATCGAGTCGCTCGAGGAGCGCTTCCATCCGCGGCGCGTGCTGAACGCGATCGGCTCTTTGGAGGACGGGATTCGAGGAAAGGCCGTCGCGGTGACGGAGATCCGCGCCGGCGGCGAAACGCGCATCAACGGCGTGCTCCTCGGCGGCGCCGCGCGCGCGGCGCTGAAGCCGGCGCTGGAGACGAGCGGCTTCGAAGTGCTGCGCCTCGACTTCGCGCCGCGCGGCGATTGCCAGGCCTTCACCGCGGCGCTGCGCGTCAAGCCGCAAGACGCGGAAGAGATGAACTTCGCCGCCGGAAGGATGTTCGGCGACGACACGCCCTGCTCGAGGAAACCGGCGCCGGCCGCGGTGCACGTCGCCGCGCGCGGCAGCGGCGGCAACGTGACGATGCACCTGCGCGGCGTCGATTCCGCCGATGTCTTTCTCGCGCTGAACGCGGCCACGAAGGAAGGCTTCTTCGTCGACGGCACCATGAGCGGCCGCGTCGACATCGACTTCGAGCGTGCGACGCTCGCGGAAGCGCTCGCGGCGCTGAAGTCCGCCGGCATCGCGCCCGTTGCGCTGCCGGCCGGCAACTACACCGGCGAGCCGATCTCGATGTCGCTCCACGACGCCGACGCGCGCGACGTCGTGCGCATGCTCGCGCAAGTCACCGGCCGGAAGCTGTCGCCGCCGCCAGCCGCGCGCCTCTCGATCTTCGCCACCGACGAGCCGTGGGACCGCTTGCTCGCCGGCATCATGGCGGCACCGGCATCGAAAGAGGCCGCAACGGCGTCCCCCTCGTGGTTGAAGCTCGATCCCAACGATCTCGCCGCCGCCGACCTCACCGTCGCCGGCGTCGCCAGCACCGCCGAGGGTTGGGTCGGGTTCGCCTACGCACCGGACCGGCGGCTGTACGTGCTCCGGCCGAACACGACGCTGGGCAGCATCCGTATCGGAGCGATCGACGCGAACGGTGTCGCGCTGAAGTAACGCACCGGCGGTTCAGGAGTGCCGCGGCACGGTTCAGTAAGTAGCAGGGGGTCAGGTCTTCAGTTTCCAGTTTCTTATTTGCAGACATGCGCGCGAGTTGCTCCGAATAAGAAACTGGAAACTGAAGACCTGACCCCTGCTACGCCGGCTCCGCCTCCGCCACCTCCGCCTCCGCCGCCCGCTCCGCCTTCCGGGCGCGCGCCCGCTCCTGAATGTCGTCGAAGAGCGAGTACGCCACCGGCGTCGCCAGCAGCGTCAGGAGCAGCGCCAGCGTCTGCCCGCCGATGATCACCGAGCCGATGGCGCGGTTCGTCGCGGCGCCGGTGCCGCTCGACGCCACCAGCGGCAGCATGCCGGCCACGAACGCCAACGTCGTCATCAGAATCGGCCGCAGGCGGTCGCGATTCGCCTCGCGGATGGCTTGCGGGCGCGGCATCCCCTCGGCGCGCAGACCGTTCGTGTGGTCGATCTGCAGAATCCCGTTCTTCTTCACGATCCCGAACAGCACCAGCACGCCGAGCATCGAGAAGATGTTCAGCGACTGATTCAAGATCAGGATCGAGAAGAGCGCGAACGGCACCGTCAGCGGCAGCGCCAGCAGGATCGTCACCGGGTGGATCCAGCTCTCGAACTGCGCGGCGAGAATCAGGTACATGAAGATGATCGACAGCAGGAACGCGAACATGAAATTGCGGAACGCGCGCCCCTGCTCGCGCGAGCGGCCGGTGAAGCCGGTCTGGTACTCGGGCGGCATGTTCAGCGCCTTCGTCTCCGCCACCAGCTTGTCCATGACTGCCTGCGCCGAGTGGCCGGGGGCCATGTTCGCGGTGAGCAGCACCTGGCGCCGGCGCGCGTAGCGGTTGACCGACGCGGGGCCGGAGCCGCCGGTCATCGACGTCACGTCGCGCAGTTGCACGTTGCGCCCCTGCGCCGGCACCTCCGCCTGGCTGATTCCTTGCGGATCCTGGCGGTACTCGTGCTGCGCGCGCACGTGCACCTCGTACTGCTCGCCGCCTTCGTAGTAGTCGGTGATCTTCAGGCCGCCGACGAGCACGTTCAGCGTCGAGGCGATGTCCTGCACGCGCACGCCCATATCCGAGGCCTTCTGCCGGTCGATGCGCACGGCCAGCTCCGGCTTGCCGGTGACGAGGTTCGTGTCGGGATCGACGACGCCCATCGGCTGCATCTCTTTGAGCTTCGCCAGCAGCGTCGCCGAATACTTCTCGAGCTGCTTCAGATCGGGGCCGCCGATCCAATACATGATGTCCGTGTTCACGCCGCCGCCGAACGCGTTGACCTGGCCGACGAGCGTGCGCAGCTGCAGCCGCGCGTACTGCGGGAGGATGCTGCGGCGGACCTCGGCCATGATGTCGAACTGCGTCCGCTTGCGGTTCTTCACCGGCACGAGCTTGACGTAGATCGCACCGAGGTTCTGCGTGACCTGCGGATCGTCGCCGA
This sequence comes from Thermoanaerobaculia bacterium, assembly GCA_036522835.1. Taxonomy (GTDB): domain Bacteria; phylum Acidobacteriota; class Thermoanaerobaculia; order Gp7-AA8; family Gp7-AA8; genus DATDFB01. The sequence goes on from DATDFB010000234.1 coordinate 17,194, forward strand.
TCGTCACCACCGTCGTCTGCACCTCGGGGAGCTGCCGCACGCGCGCCGCGATCGACTCCATGATCGTCTGCGTCGTCTGCAGGCTCGAGCCCTCCGGCGCGCGCGCCGTGATCTGGAACTGCGACTCGTCGTCCTGCGGCAGGAAGTTCTTGTTCACGGCCATGCCGAGAGGCACGATCGAGAGGAGGGCGATGAGCATGGCCACGACGATCACCCAGCGGTGCGCCAGCGACCAGTCGAGCATGCGCAGGTACGTCCGCTCGATCGCGCCGTAGATCCCGTGCTCGCGCGTGGCCGTCCCGTGGTGCAGATCCTCGGGACGCAGCCAGCGCGACGACATCATCGGCGTCAGCGTGAACGAGACCAGGAGCGACACGGCGATGGCGATGGCCATCGTCACGCCGAACGAGTGCATGAAGCGGCCGACGATGCCGGCCATGAACGCGACCGGGAGAAAGACGGCGATGAGCGACAGCGACGTGGCCATGACCGCCAGGCCCACTTCCTTCGTCCCTTCGACCGCGGCCTCGCGCGGCGAGCGCTTCTTCTCTTCCATGAAGCGGAAGATGTTCTCCAGCACGACGACGGCGTCGTCGATGACGATGCCGACCGCCAGCGTCAGCGCCAGGAGCGTGATGACGTTGAGCGTGAAATTCTCGTAGCGCATGGCCGCGAACGTGGCGATGATCGAGCTCGGAATGGCCACGGCGGAGATGACGGTCGGGCGCGAGCGGCGGAAGAAGTACATCAACATGCCGAAGGCGACGAGCACGCCGAGGAGCCGGACCGGGCTGACGACGAGCGTTCCGCCCGGCACCGCCGCGGCGATGAGCAGCGCGGCAATGGCCATCGCCACGCGCGCGGCCGTACGCAGCCGCCACTGCGCCGCGATCCACATGCCGATGATGAACAAGACGAAGAAGGCCAGTACGCTGACGTGGAGCACCGGCAGGCGCGCCACGAGCTCCTCGAAGCCGAAGAGGAGGAAGTAGACCGCCATCGTCGCCGCCACGAGCGCGGCCGCCTCGCTCACCTTCGGCGAGGAGAGGAAGAACCAGACGATGAGCGCCGCGAAGAGCGAGCCGAGGATGAGGTGCTCCTTCACCGCGTTGACGGCGGCGAGGATGTAGTCCGACTGATCGCGGACGATCTGCATCTGCCAGCCCTTCGGCAGGTCCTTCCGCACTTCCTCGAGCCGCGTCTTCAGGCGCTCCACGACCTCGATCGTGTTCGTCCCCGACTGCTTGCGGATGTTCATGACCACGGCGGGCTTGCCGTCGACGCTGGCGATCGACTCGGCGTCGCGCACGCTGTCCTCGATACGCGCCACGTCGCCGATCTTGATCGGGTAGCCGTTCTTCGTGGTGATGGCGATGTTGGCAAAGTCCTGCGGATCGGTCACGCGGCCGTACGTGCGCAGCGTGAGGTCGTGCAGCCCCTGCTCGACCTTGCCGCCGGGGATCTGCACGTTCTGCGACTGCAGCGCCGCCACGAGCTGCGCGGTGGTCACGCCGACGGCGGCGAGCTTCCCGGTGTCGACGACGACGTTGATCTGCCGCGGCCGGCCGCCGACGATGAGGGCCTGCCCGACGCCGTTGATCGACTCGAGGCGCCGGCGCAGCTTCTTGTCCGCAAACTCGGTGACCTCGCGGATCGGTGCCGGGCCGGAGATGGCGATGCCTAGGATCGGGATGGCGTCGGGATCGATCTTCTGGATGATCGGCGGATCGGCGTCCTTCGGCAGGTCGCGCAGCACGGTGTTGATCTTGTCGCGCACTTCCTGCGCGGCAATGTCGATGTCCTTCTCGAGCACGAAGGTGACGATGACCTGCGAGGTCCCCTCGGACGAGATCGACTGCAGCTCGTCGACGCCACTGATCGTGTTGACCGCCTCCTCGATCTTGTCGCTGATGTCGGTCTCGATCTCCTCCGGCGCCGCGCCGATGAGGCGCGTCGTGATCGTGATCGTCGGGATGTCGACCTTCGGAAAGCGGTCGACGCCGAGCTGCTGGTAGGCGAACCAGCCGACGACCACCAACGACAAGATGAGAACGGTGGCGAAGACGGGACGTTTGACGCAGAGTTCAGCAAGTTTGTGCATGGGTTCCTTCTGGAGTGCGGCGGCCATGCCGCCGCTGTCCGAGCGCCGGCATGGCCGGCGCACTCCACATCACTGCATCTCCACTCGGGCGAACAGCCCCGGCCGCAACTTCCCGTCCCTGTTCGGGAACTCCGTTTCGACGGTGAACGAGCGCGTGGCCGGGTCGATGACTCCTCCAACCACGGTCACGCGGCCGGTGAAGATCTGTCCCGGATACGGATCGACCGTCGCCTTCACGTCCTCTCCGCGGTGCACCTGCGCGAGGTACTTCTCCGGCACGCGGAAGCGCAGTTTCAGCGGCGAGGTCTGCACGACGACGAGGGCCACGGTGTTGTCGCCGAGGCGCTGTCCGATGTCCGTGCGCTTCTCGGCGACGACGCCGTCGATGGGTGAGCGGAGGACCGAGTCGGTCAACTGCTGACGGTACATCGACGCCTGCGCCACGGCCGCCGCGTGCGCGGCCTTGGCCTGGTCGTAGGCCGAAGCGCTGCGGTCGAACGTCGCGCGCGGGATCGAGTCCTTGGCGATCAGCTCCTTCTTGCGGTTGAGGTCGCGCTCCGCGTCCGCCTCCGCCGCGGCGGCGCGCTGCGAGTCGGCCTCGGCGCGCTGCAGGTTGATGCGCGTGTAATCGGTCTCGAGCTCGAGGAGCGGTTGTCCTCTTCTGATCAGCGAGCCTTCGTCGACGTACATCTTCTGGACGCGGCCGGGCAGCTTCGCCGACAGCTCCGAGCGCACCGGCGACACGAACTCGCCCGTAGCCACGATGGTGCCTCCGGCCTCGCTGGCGATGCCGGCCGACGCGGCCTCCGTTGCCGTCGTCGCCGTCACCGCATCGGAAACTTTGGCGACGTCCGCGGGCAGCGGCGGCGGCGTTTTCGCCTGCACCGGCGCCGCTTCTTTTTTCGCGCACGCCAGCGCCGCGATGGTGATGGTAATCAGAACGAGGGATCGCTTCATTCTTTCTTTGCTCCGACTGCGTCTTTCAATGCACCCGCGGCGTACCAGACGCGCAGCTGCGACAGATCGCGGTTCAAGGTTTCGGATGCCACGGCGCGACGCGCGTCGGCGAGCGAGGCTTCCGAGGCGGCCAGGTCGAGCGACGTCGCCTCCTGAGCGCGGTAGCGCTCGAACGTCTCCGCGTACTCCGCCTCCGCCGCGGTTTGCTGCTCGCGCGCGAGCTGCAGCGACGTCTCCGCCGCGCGCAGGTCGACGATGGCCTGGCGCACGTCCTCGCGCGCCGTCGTCTTCGCTTCCTCGAGCGTCAGCTTGGCCTGCTCCTCGCGGTCCTTGGCCTGCGCCACGCGCGCTTCCACTTCGCCCGACTGCCAGATCGGCACGCTGAAGCGGAACGCGCCGTAGCCGTACTTCGACGCCGGGAACGCCGACTTCTGGCTGATCCAGCCGGCGTCGAACGTGACCGTCGGCAGCCAGAAGCCGCGCTGCTTGCGCACTTCGAGCTCGGCCGTCTTCACGTTGTTCTGCGCGACCATCACGTCGGGCCGCGCATCGACCGCGCGCGCGACGAGGCTCGACTCGTCGGGCAGCGCCGGCGCGGCGCCGGCGGGACGGTCGACGGCGATGTCGCCTTCGAGGTCGAGGTCCGCGCGCAGGCGGCTGACGGCGTTCTCGCGGGTCTGCTGCGCCGCGGCGAGCTGCCGTTGCTCGGCCTTGAGCGACGTCTCGGCGCGGAGGATGTCGACCTTCGTGACCTCTCCGGCCTGGTAAAACGCCTCGGCCTGCGCGCGCCGCTTCTGCGCCAGCTCGATGTTTCTCCGCTCGACGTCGATGAGCGCGTCGGCGTTGACGACGTTGAGATAGTTCGACGCCACGCGCAGGAGCACCGCGTCCTCGGTGCCGGCCACGCCCTGCTGCGCGTTGGCGATGCCGAGCTTGGCCTGCTCGTAGGCGCGGCGCTCGCGGTTGCCCGCGTAGACCGGCTGCGAGAGAACGACGCGGTAGTTCCAGTCGTTGCCCGGAAGGATGATGCGGGCGTCGCTGCCACTGCCGAACGACACTTCTTCGCTGTTGCGGATGGCGCTGCCGGTGGCGCTGACGTGAGGGAGGACTTGCGACAAGAGGTAGCGCCGGTTCTCCTCCTGCACGCCCACCTCGGCGCGCGAGCGCTCGATGGTGTTGTTGACCTGGAGCGCGCGGCCGAGCGCTTCCTGCAGCGTCAGGTGCGTCTGCGCCGAGGCGGACGTCGCCGCCGCCAGCGCGACGATCGAGATGATTCGCTTCACTTTTTGATTCCGCCGAGGATCGTGGCGGTGAGGAAGTCGACGTCGTCGTCCACGGACGAAGGCGCCTCCGACATCACCCGGTCGATGATCACGGCATTGCTCCCTTCGATGATGAATAACGCCAGGCGGCGCGGATCGGTCACGCCGATCTCGCCGCGGTCCATGGCCTGCTGCAGGACCTCGGCGACGCGCTGCACGCGCGACTGGTACTGCGGCTGGCAGGTCCGTTTCTGGCGGCGCTGCTGTTGCGGGCTTCCCTCGGGGAAGCGCATCGAAATGTACAGTCTGAAAAACTCGCGGTTCTCGCGGAAGAATGTGCTAACGGCGCCGAGCATCGCGCGCAGCTTCTGGTCGAACGGCACGTCGAGCTCGATGGCCGTGTCGACGCGCGCGTGCAACTGCGACATGGCGCTCTCGAACGTCTTCTCCACGAGCTCGTCGCGGTCGCGGAAGTAGAGATAGATCGTCCCCTTCGCCACTCCGGCCTCGTCCGCGATCTCCTGCATCGTCGCCGCAGCCATCCCCTTGCGGGCAATGACCCGCATGGCGGCCTCCTGGATCGATTGGACCCGGAATTCCTGGACGACTTCTTCCTTCGACTTGCTCGAGGCCATCAGTTCATCGCGCTGAACGCGCGGTCAGTCAATCAGAATTTACGGTCAGAGGCAAGGAGGAGGGCGAGACGACACAGAAAATTTGCCGGCCATGTCGCCGCATTCCGCCAACAACTCTGTGGAGTGCGGCGGCCGTGCCGCCGCTCTCACAGCGCCGGCATGGCCGGCGCACTCCACAAACCGCCGCCACCCCGGCCGGACGCGCGCGTAGAAGGCGCCGAGCGTCACCGCCAGCGGCGTGTCGCCGGAGAACGTCGTCGAACTAAGAACTAAGAACCAAGAACTAAGAACCCCATCTCCTCTGAACCCCCTCGCCCCGCCGCACAAACCCCGGAATGGTCACAGGCAACCTTCCGGTCACCGCCGCCTCGCCGAAGATCGCGTGCGTCGCCGCCACTTGCATCACCGGCTGGATGCCGTACGCGCAGAGATATGTGCCGACCGAGGGGATCTCGCGGAGCAGGTAGGGCGTGCCGAAGGAGATCGCCACGACCGGCTTGCGGATCTGCGCGACGAGCTTGCGCGCGCTCTCCGGCACCGCGATCTGTCCCGCGCCGGAGCGCGCGCGCACGGCCAACGCGAGGATCACGACGTCGTTCTGCTCGATGGCGGCGAGGATCTGCGGCAGCTCGTGCTCGTGCGTGCGGGCGTCGACGAGCGTCACCTGCGGCGGCGTCTTCAGCCTCCGGCGCAGCTCCAGCGCGAAGTCAGGCAGCGGCGCGCCGCTCTCCGGAAACTCGCTGACGACGACGAGGCTCACCTTCGCCTCTTTGCCGATCGGCAGCGCGCCGGGTGCCTCGCGCACGAGCGTCATGGCGCGCCTGGCGATCGTCGCGGCGAGATCGCGATGCTCCTGCGAGTCGAGCGTCGTGAAGATGTCGCCGGCCGTCGGCCCGACGAACGCCTTCGCCGCGAGGATCCGCCGCACCGACTCGTCGATGCGCGCCTCGGTCAGCCGCCCGCTCTTCACCGCCGCCTTCACCGCGGCGACCGCGGCGTCGGTGTCGGGCGAGATCAGGATCTGGTCTTCCCCCGCCTCGATCGCGCGAACCGCCGCCTCGCCGGCGTCGAAGTGCTCGGTGAGACCGCCCATGTCGAACGCGTCGGTGACGACGAGGCCGCGGAAGCCGAGCTCATGGCGCAAGAGGCCGTCGAGCATCCGCTTCGAGATCGTGGCCGGCAATGTGCCGTTCTGCGTCACCTCCGCCGCCGTCGCGCCGTACTTGTTCTGAGCGTCGCCGGCGCGCACCGGCACGGGCGTCGGATCGAGCGCCGGCACGGCCAGGTGGCCGGGCATGATCGAGCCGACGCCGGCGGCGATCGCGGCCCGGAACGGCACGAGCTCGACGCGCTCCAGGCGCTCCCGCGTCGCGTCGAGCACCGGCAGCGAACGGTGCGAGTCGACGTGCGTGTCGCCGTGGCCGGGGAAGTGCTTCGCGCAGGCCAGGACGTGCTCCCCCTGCACGCCGCGGATGAACGCCGTGGCGAAGCGGCTGACGTCCTGCGGGTCCTCGCCGAAGCTCCTCGTGTTGATGACTGGATTGTCCGGATCAATATTGACGTCGACGACCGGCGCGAGGATGTGGTTCACGCCGATGGCCCGCGCCTCGCGCGCCGCGATGCGCCCCTCGGCCTCGGCCAGCGACGGGTCGCCCGTCGCCGCGACGGCCATCGCCCACGGCCAGAAGGTCGTGTCGGTGAAGCGCATGCCGATGCCCGACTCGAGGTCGGCGCTGATGAGCAGCGGCACGCGCGACTCCGCCTGCAATCGCTCGTCGAGCGCCGCGGTCTCGTAGACGTTCGAGACGTGCCACATGAAGCCGCCGACGTGGTTGTCGCGAACGTGATGGAGCAGCCGCTTGTACGCCGGCGACGACTCGCTCACGAAGACGCCCCAGGCATCGACGACGAAGAGCTGCCCGATCTTTTCGTCGAGCGTGAGCTCCTCGATGCGAGGGGCGCGGCGCGCATGCGGAACCGTCGCGCAGGTCGTGGCCAGTGCCAGCACGCACGCGGCGAGCGCGCTTCTACTTGACGACAGCACGGACCTCGATCGTCCCGAATACCGCCGTCCCCTTCTTCGCCTTCACCGAGATCTGCTCATCGACCGGGCCCGCCTTGGCCTTGGCGCCGTCGACGGTCACGGTGATGGTCTCCTTTCCATGCGCCGCAACCGGCGAGTGGAAGGCGTAGAAGAGGCAGTGGCAGGTGGAGCGCGAGAGGTCGTACGCGATCTCGCCCGCGCCGCTGTTCGTCAGCTCGAACTGCCGCACCGCGCGCGTTCCTTTGCGCACGACGCCGTAGTCGGCCAGCGCAGGCGTGACCTTGAGCGACTCCGCGCCCGCGGGCGTCGCTGCCGGCACGACCGTCGCGGTTGACAGCGGTGCGGCCGCCGGGGCGATCGTGTCGGCCGTCGCCGGCGTCACCGGCTGCTCGACGACGGTGCTCGTCGTCGTGGTCGCGCCGGGACGCCGGTCGCGGCTGGCGCGCCAGATCAGATAGCCGATGGCGACGATCACCAAGAGGCCGACGCCGATGATCAGCAGCGTGCGCGCGCCGCCGCCCGTAGGCGCGGGCTCCTCGACGTACCGTTGCGGTTCAGTGACCGGCTCCGACGATGCCGACGATAGCGGCCGCATCCCCGGCGACGTCGCCGAAGGCGGCGGCACCGGGCGCGTGCCCGGCTGCGTGGCCGGACGCCCTTCGAGCTCGTCGAGCTTGCGCAGCGAGTCATCGACCGACGCGATCAGCCGGTGGTACTCCGCGGCGAGCTGCTCGGTCGGCGCGTCGGCGGCGAGGCGGGCCAGCGCATCGCGGTGCCCGCGATAGTGTTGCCGAAGAACTTCGATCTCCCGCGCGCGTTCGCCGCGGCGGACGTTCACCGTCCCGAAATCGTCACTCATCTGCACACCTCGCGTCATTCATCTTTGCAAATTCGAGGCGAGCACGGCAAACGCGAACTTTCGACCACGGGGATGGCCCGGCCGCGTCAGCGCGTTACCTAGGATCAAGATCGACCGCGCGCGAGGGTCCGTTCGCCGTGGAGTATCGTTGGCTCTAGCGATGAAAATCCACATCGGCCAGATCAACCCCACCGTCGGCGCGCTGCGCACGAATGCGGAGCTCATCCGTCGCGCGTACGACGACGGCGTGCGCGGCGGTGCCGACGTCGTTCTGGTGCCCGAGCTCTCCGTCACCGGCTATCCGCCGCGCGATCTTCTCGATCGCCAGGTCTTCGTGCAGGCGGCGACCGAAGTGAAGGAGTCGCTCATCGCCATGACCGGCGACGTCGCCTTGATCTTCGGCTGCATCACGCCCAACGTGAGCTGGTGCGGCAAGCCGCTGCACAACGCCGCGATCGTGGCCCAGAACGGCAAACAGCTCCTCGAACAGCACAAGATGCTCCTACCGACGTACGACGTCTTCGACGAGCTTCGCTACTTCGAGCCGGGCAAGAGCCAGCAGGCGATCGAGCTCAAGGGCATGCGCGCCGGCGTCTCGATCTGCGAGGACTTCTGGTTCGACGACGAGATCCTCGGCACGAAGCTCTATTGCGAGAACCCGGTCGACCAGCTCGCGCGCCAGGGCGCCGAGGTCTTCCTCAACATCTCCGCGTCGCCGTTCAACGCCGGGAAGCGCCAGTCGCGCTACGAGCTCTTCTCGCGCATCGCCCGCCGCTACGGCGCGCCGCTCGTCTACGTCAATCAGATCGGCGGCAACGACGAGCTGCTCTTCGACGGCTCGTCGATCGTGATCGACGCCAACGGCGACACGATCTTCTGCGCGCCGGCGTTCGCGGAGCACAGCGCCCTGGTGACGCTGCGCGGCGAGCGCTGCGACTCCGTCCACGCCCTCGGCGACGAGGAAGAGATCGGCCTGGCCCTGATCCTCGGCCTGCGCGACTACATCCGCAAATGCGGCTTCGTCGACGTCGTGGTCGGCCTCTCCGGCGGCATCGACTCCGCCGTGACCGCGGCGATCGCCGTGGAGGCGCTCGGCAAGGAGCACGTCACCGGCATCGCCATGCCGTCGCAGTTCTCGTCGCAAGGCTCGATCGACGACGCCCGCGCGCTCGCCGAGAACCTCGGCATCGCCTTTCACGTCGTCCAGATTTCGGACATTTACGACCCGTATTCGAACGCGTTCAAAACTCTCTTCGGCGTAGACAAATTTGACATCACGAACGAGAACGTACAGGCCCGCATCCGCGGCAACATTCTGATGGCCTGGTCGAACCGCACCGGGGCGATGGTGGTGTCGACCGGCAACAAGTCGGAGCTCGCCGTCGGCTACTGCACGCTCTACGGCGACATGGCCGGCGGACTCGCTCTCTTGGGCGATGTCTACAAGACAATGATTTACCGCGTCGCCGATTGGCTGAACCGCAACGGCGAGGTGATCCCGCAATCGTCGATCACGAAGCCGCCGTCGGCCGAGCTGCGCCCGAATCAGACCGATCAGGACTCGCTGCCGCCGTACGAGGTGCTCGACGCCATCCTCAAGCTATACATCGAGGAGTGGAAGGAGGTCGACGAGATCGCCGCCGCCGGCTTCGACCGCGACCTCGTCGCGCGCCTCCTCAAGCTCGTCGACACGAACGAGTTCAAGCGAAGACAGGCCGCGCCGACGATCCGCGTGTCGTCGAAGGCCTTCGGCAGCGGCCGGCAGATGCCGATTGCGCAGCGCTGGCGCCGGGAGCCGGCCAAGGACGTGCGGTAAGCTGCGCACCGCATGCTCGTTCCCCATCCCCCGCTCAACGACTACTACGGCGAAGCTTCGAAGCGCGAAGGCTTCGTCCGCACGATCTTCGACGACACCGCGCCGTGGTACGACCGGACCATCTCCTTCATGTCCTTCGGCTCCGGCGACCGCTACCGCCGCGAGGCCGTGCTCCGCAACGGGCTGCAGCCAGGGATGACGATGCTCGACGTCGCCAGCGGCACGGGCGTCGTCGCTCGCGCGGCGCTCGAGGCGACGAAGAACGAGGTCGACATCGTCGCCCTCGATCCGTCGATCGGAATGATGCTCGCGGGACGGACGAAGCTCGACCGTGTGCAGGCGAAGGCGGAGTCGCTGCCGGTGGCCTCGCAGAAATTCGACTTTCTCACCATCGGCTTCGCGCTGCGACACTTCGCCGATCTGCGCGGCGTTTTCGAAGAATGCCTGCGCGTGCTCAAGCCCGGCGGACGTCTACTCGTTTTGGAGTTGACGGCGCCGAGGTCCGCGCCGGCGCGCGCCTTCCTCGGCCTCTACCTCGGCCGCGTCGTACCGTTCGTGGCGCGCGTGCGCAGCGGCAACCGCGAGGCCGGCACGTTGATGCGCTACTACTGGGACACGATCCGTACCTGCGTCCGCCCCGAGGCGATTTTGCAGGCGATGGGCGAAGCGGGATTCGCGGACGTGAAGCGCCACGTCGAGCTCGGGATCTTCAGCGAGTATTCGGCCCGCCGGCCGTAGCCGCCGCGGCCTGGTGCTGGCGCAGCCGGTCGATCTGGATCAGCAGGAACTCGTGCAGCGGCTGCTCCTGCTCCGGTGCCATCTCGGCGAACGAGATCGCGGAGCGGAAGACGTACTCCGGCCCTTTGTCGCCGCGCCGCACCTGCACGACCGAGCGGATCACTTCGCACGGGATGTAGATCCCGCCGTAGCTCGGAAAGATCAGCGTGCACGCCGTGCCGGCCTTGATCGGCGAGCGGTGCACGACCGCGGCCCCGGTGAGGCTGAGGTCGATGAGCTCGCCGTTGATGTCGGAGAGCTGCACGGGGATCGACGCGGTGGGGACGCGCTCGGCGCGGCGGCGTTCACGACCGGTAGCCATTGTGTTGATTATAGGGGGCAGGGCGCAGGGGGCGGGGCGCAGGGGGTTGCCTTGCTGAGGCACGCGCACCGGCAGAAACATCAACTGCGCCCTGCGCCCTTCATTGCACCCGCGGCCGAATCGCCTCCAGAAAATCATGCGCGATCTTCGCTCCGGCGATCTCCGCCGGCCCCGCATCCTCGGCGATTACGGCGAAGGCGATCCGCGGCTGCTCGACCGGCGCGAAGGCCATGATCAGCGCTTCCAGGCCGCTGTCGCGCTCGCCGGCGGTGCCGGTCTTCATCGCCATCGTCAGGCCGGAGACGGCGGCGCGGCGGCCGGTGCCGCGCGGGTTCGTCACCACCGCCTGCATCGCGCGAATCATCGTCTCCGCCGCCTCGCGCGAGCCGAGCTGCACGTGTCCTTGCGCGGGCGGCAGCGCGATCACATCGCCGAGGAGCGAGCGGCGGGCGCGGAGGAGCCGCGGCGGAGTGAGAACGCCGCGGTTCGCCATCGCCGAGGCCAGCATCGCCAGATGGAACGCGTTGACCGACTCGTGCTTCAGCCCGATCGCGAGGAACGCCGTCTCGAAATTGTTGAACGGCGTCTCGAGGAGCTTCCCGAGCGGCACCTCCATCACGCCGGTGTTCGTCTGCCCGTCGAAGCCGGCGCTCTTCATGAACTGCTGCAGGCCATCGCGGCCGAGATGAAGGCCAATGTCGGCGAAGAAGACGTTGCAGGAGACGGCGAGCGCGTCGTCGATGCCGTTCAGCGTCCCGTGGCCGGTCGGCACCCAGTCGCCGAAGCGGCGGCCGTCGATGCGCAGCTCGCCCGTGCAGACGTACGGGAACTTCATCTCCACGCGATTCGACAGCGCGTTCAATCCCGTCAGGATCTTGATCACCGAGCCGGGCTCGTATTGCCGCTCGATGGCGAGGTTCTCCTTCGCGCTCGAGGCGATGGCCAGCAGCTCGTTCGTGCGCGGATCAATGGCCACGATCGCGCCGCGGTAGCTGCCGAGAGCTTGCAGCGCAGCGCGTTGCACGACGGGGTCGAGCGTCGTCTCGACGATCGACGTGCCACGCGGCAGCGACGCCGCGAGCGGCGCGAAGTCGGCGCCGAGCGGCTGATCGTTGCGGTCGAGCAGCCGCTCCGGCTGCGCGATGGCACGTTTGAGATACGCGAGCTTTTGGGGATCCGCATTGGGAATCGGTACGGCCATCGCCTCGGCCGTGCGATTCATCGCCGCGAGCGCGGCGGCGTGGTAGAGCGCGGCGCGGCCGTCGCGCGCGGCGGCGTCGTAGGCGAGGAAGTCGTCGTAGCGCTCGCGCGCGAACAATCGCCGCGCAACCTCTTCTTCATCGATGATCGAGGTATGACCCATCGCGTGCAGATGCGGCTCGGCGGCGGCGCGATTGCCGGCGGTGAGGTACGCCGCGGCGAGGAGCTGGTGATAGCGCGCCGGCCAGAGGCGAAGCTGCGACCAGCGCTCCGCCGTGGCGACGGCGTCGGCGTCGTGGCCGGCGCGCCACGCCTCGCGCGCCTGCCGCAGCGGCAGCCAGGCCACGAGGAAAAGAAGCGCGACGAGGATTGCCAGCGCGGCGAAGAGCGGCGCGAGGAACCGGCGCAGTTTCACTTCGGCGTGATCGATACCTTCTCGCCGCGCGGAAGCTGCAAGAGCTCTGCCGCGCTCCCGTTCGCCACCGACAGCTCGATGCAGCCGGTGGAGCCGGCGATGAGGAACGGGCCGTCCTTCGCGTCGCCGTAGTTGCGCTCCAGGCGGTCGACGACGTGCCGGCCGGAGCGGAGGAGAGGGTCGAAGTTGAGCTTCGCGGCTTCGATGTCGGTGATCAGATTGCCGAAGCGGTCGACGGCGACGATCGTCCCGTCGATCTTGTCGTCGCCGTACGACGGCGGCGTGTAGTCGACGCGCACGAAGTCGTCGACGCGCGGCCCGAGCTCCTCGAGGCGCGTGCCGCTCGCGACCGCTGCGGCGACCGGAGCGAAGCGGTCGCGCCCGTGAAAGGTGTTGCTGCCGTTCGGAAGGAAGAAGGACTCGTTTTCGACCGAGTGAACCTCGCCGCCGACGAACGTCAACACGCCGTTGTCGGGAGCCAGCAGCGTCTTGCCGTCGCGATGGGCAGCGAGAATCCGCCGCGTCGTCCCGACGCCCGGATCGATCACGACGACGAAGATCGTCCCAGCAGGCCAATATGAAACGACGTCCCGCAGGAACCACGCCGCGCCGAAGACGTCGAACGGCGCGATCTCGTGCGTGAGGTCCTCGATCCGCGCGTCGCAGCGCGCGGCGATCACCCCCTTCACCGCCGCGACGTACGAATCGCGCGTGCCGAAGTCCGTCAGCAGCGCGATCGTCACCATGCGCTGAGCATAAACTGCATCGCAATGTTCGAGACCATTCCGCCGCCGCCGAACCGGCTGCTCGTCTTCGCGCGGCTGCCGGAGCGCGGCAAGGTCAAAACGCGCCTCGCCCGCGACCTCGGCGACGACCGCACCCTCGCGCTCTACGACGCCATGCTGCGCGACCTCTTCGCGAATCTCGGCGCGTCGACCGCCGATCTCGAGATCGAAGTGCTGTGGGCGCCGACCGAATCGGCCAACGGCGACGCATTGGCGGAAGCGTTCAACGGCTACGCCCTGGCCATGCAGACCGGCGACACCCTCGGCGACCGCCTCTGCATGGCCTTCTCCGAGCGCTTTTTCTTCCACTGGACGCAGAAGATCGTCGCCATCGGCGTCGACGAGCCGTCGATTACGCGCGAGCTCGTCGAGCACGCCGCCGGCCTCCTCGACTCGTGCGACTGGGTCGTCGGCCCGGCCGCGGACGGCGGCTATTACCTCATCGGCTGCCGCGCCGCCGCGTTCAGCAGCGCGATCTTCAAGGACGTCGAGTGGGGCACCGACCGCGTCTTCTCGGAGACGATGGCGAAGATCCGCACGTGGCAGACCACCGTGGCGGTCTTGCCGTTGCGCCGCGATCTTGACGGAGTCGACGACCTGCGCGCGTACGGCGGCGAAGGAGAGCTCGCACGGTTGCTGCGCGAATGGGGCGTCTGAATGCAGAATGTGGAGTGCGCCGGCCATGCCGGCGCTCTGACAGCGGCGGCATGGCCGCCGCACTCCATAAGAGCGCCATGAAGATCGTGACCTCGGAACAGATGCGCAACATCGACCGCCGCGCCACGGAGCGGTTCGGCATCCCCTCGCTCCTGCTGATGGAGAATGCCGCCGTCGCCGTCGTCGATGCCATCTTCGAGCGCTTCCCTGACATCGAGCGCGCGGCGATCTTCTGCGGCACCGGCGCGAACGGCGGCGACGGCCTGGCCGTGGCGCGGCACCTCGAGAACCGCGGCGTCGTGCCGGTCGTCATCGTCGCCGGCGACCGCGCCAAATACAGCGGCGACGCGAAGGTCAACCTCACGATCTGCGAGCGGCTCAACGTGCCGATGCTCGACGTCGTCGACGGCGATTCGCTCTCCGAGGCGCTCGTGCGGGCGAGTGACGCCGACGTCGTCGTCGACGCGCTCTTCGGCACCGGACTCAATCGCGCGCCGGACGGCATCTACGCCGAGGTCATTCGATCGATGAACGAGATGGCCCTGCCGATCGTCGCCGTCGACCTGCCGAGCGGCGCGAACGCCTCGAGCGCCTTTCCCTTCGAGCCGTGCGTGCAGGCCGCCGTCACCGTCACCTTCGCCGCGCCGAAGCTCTGCCATGTCTTCGAGCCGGCGGCGATGCAATGCGGCGAAGTGATCGTCGCCGACATCTCCATTCCGAGCGCGGCGGTCGGCGACGAGAACGTGACGCTGTCGCTGACGACGCCGGCCGACGTGCGGCCGCACCTCGCTCCGCGCTTCGCCGACACGCACAAGGGGACGTACGGCCACGTCGCCATCGTCGCCGGCAGCCTCGGACGCAGCGGCGCGGCGGTGATGTGCGCGCGCGGCGCGATCCGCAGCGGCGCGGGGCTCGTCACCGTCGTCACCGACGTCGACGCCGCCACGCTCGTGAATGCGGGATCGATCGAGTCGATGACGTTCCCCGTCGTGGCGATGGAGCGCACGGTGATCCCGCAGGTGCTCGAGTTCTTGAAGTCGAAGGACGCCGTGCTCGTCGGCCCCGGCCTGCGCGACACCGACGACAGCTACGCCTTCGTCCGCGAGCTGGTAGGGGCGCACGGCGTGCGCCCTCCCTTGGTGATCGATGCCTCGGGGCTGAACGCCTTCGCCGGCCGCGCCGCGGAGATCAAGGCGAGCGTGATCACGCCGCATCCGGGCGAGCTGGCGCGCTTGCTCGGGCACTCCGTCAATGAAGACCGCATCGGCGCCGCGCGCGAAGCCGCGCGCGTCTGCAAGTGCGTGGTCGTGCTGAAGGGCCACCACACGCTCGTCGCCGATCCCGAGGGGCATGTGAACGTGAACCCGACCGGCAACCCCGGCATGGCCAGCGGCGGCATGGGCGACGTCCTCGGCGGCATGATCGCGGCGCTGCTCGCGCGCGGCGTCGACCCGTTCGATGCCGCATGCACCGGCGTCTACCTGCACGGCTTCGCCGGCGATCTCCTCGCCGAGGAGATGGGAGACACGGGATTGGCGGCGATGGATCTGGCGGAGCGGATCCCGGCGGCCATTCAGAAACTGCGATGACGACGTACCTCTGCCCCGACGAAGCTGCGACGACAGCGGCCGGCCGCGAGATCGCCCGCGCGCTGCCGCGCGACGCCGTCGTACATCTCGTCGGCGACCTCGGCGCGGGGAAGACCTTTCTCGCGCGCGCCATCGCCACGGAGCTCGGCGCCGATCCGCGCGAGGTGTCGTCGCCGTCGTTCGCCATCGTGCATGAGTACCCGGTCGCGAACGGCGCGCCGATCATCCACATCGACGGCTATCGCCTGAGCGAGAACCGCCGCGAGTGGCTGGAGATCGGCATCCCGGAGATGCTCGCCGGCCCGGGCGTGAAGTTGATCGAGTGGCCGAAGGAGGAGTTCGCGGCCTTCGAGGACTCGCACGTGGAGATTTCGATCGAGGTGCTCGACGATGGCTCGCGGCGGATCATGTGGAGTGCGACGGACAGCGGCGGCATGGCCGCCGCACTCCAGATCAGCCCATGAACTTGTAGCCCAGCCCGTGCACCGTCACGAAGTGTTGCGGCCGCGACGGGTTCGCCTCCAGCTTCTGCCGCAGCGAGGCCACGTGCACGTCGACCGTGCGCGTCACCGGCATGGCCTCGTAGCCCCACACCTTCTCCAGCAGCTCGTCGCGCGTCAAGAGCGCGCCGCGATGCTCGACGAAGTAGCGCAGCAGCTTGAGCTCGAGGCCGGAGAGCTCGACCTGCCGGCCGTCGCGCTGCACGACGGCGCTGCGGAAGTCGGCGTGCACGCTGCCGAAGACGACGGCGTCGGCGCTCGCGGCGGCGCTGCGCGCGCGGCGCAGCAGCGCCTCGATGCGCGCCAGTAGCTCGCTCATGTCGAACGGCTTGGTCAGGTAGTCGTCGGCGCCGAGCTTGAGTCCGACCACGCGGTCGACGACCTGGCCGCGCGCGGTGAGCATCAGCACCGGCGTCTGCACGCGCCGCGCGCGCAGATCGCGGCAGACGTCGTAGCCGTTCTTTCGCGGCAGAGCGACGTCGAGCACGATCAGGTCGAAGCGCGGCTGCGAGCCAAGGTCGACCGCCGCGTCGCCGTCGAACGCGACCTCGACGTCGTAGCCTTCGCTCTGCAACCGGTCGCGCAGCGTGATCACGAGGCTGTCCTCGTCCTCGACGATGAGGATCCGGCGGCGCAGCTCAGGCATGCTGCACCTCGGGGATGCGCAGCGTGAACGCGGCGCCGTGCTGCCGCGGCCGCGCAATCTCGATCGTGCCGCCGTGCGCCGCGGCGATGCGCTGCACGATGGCGAGCCCCAAGCCGCTGCCGCGCGTGCGCTCGGCGCCGCGGCCGCGGTAGAACGGTTCGAAGAGATGCTTGACGTCGCGCGCGGAAACGCCGGGGCCGCGGTCCTCCACCGTGATGGCCACGCTGCCGCCCTCCCCCAC
>DATDFB010000235.1:0-13235 GCA_036522835.1 Thermoanaerobaculia bacterium
CCCTCCCCCGCCCGCTGCTGCCGCTCCTCCCCGCCCCGCACATCGTCGCCATCGGCGCGTCGACGGGCGGCACGGAAGCGCTGCGCGAGATCATCGAGTCGCTGCCGCCCGGCGCGCCGGGGATGGTGGTCGTGCAGCACATGCCCGAAGGGTTCACGGCGGCGTTCGCGCAGCGGCTCAACGCGCATGCGCAGGTGGAAGTAAAGGAAGCGGCGTACGGCGACGTGATCTCGCCCGGCCGCGTGCTCATCGCGCCGGGCAATAAGCACACGATGGTGCGCCGCTGCGGCACGCGTTACTACGCGCAGGTGACGGACGGCCCGCTCGTGTCGCGCCACCGCCCGAGCATTGACGTGCTGTTTCGGTCCGTGGCCCAAGCCGCGGGCCCGAGCGCCACGGGCGTGATCCTCACCGGCATGGGCGACGACGGCGCCGACGGCTTACGCGAGATGCGCGACGCCGGCGCGTACACGATCGCACAGGACGAAGCGACGTCGGTGGTGTTCGGGATGCCGAAGGAAGCGATCGCGCGCGGGGCGGCGGCGGAGGTGCTGCCGCTGGGACGGGTCGCGTTGGCAATTCTGGGACGCGCGCCCGCGGGGCGGGCGGTGGCGTGCGAGGCGGCGGGGGAGTTGCCCGCGCTTGCTTCGATGAAATGAGGCCCATGGGCACTCGAATGTGCCGCTCGATCGCATTCATGAAGGCCCATGGGCACTCGAAAGAGGCCCATGGGCCTCGCTCACGACCTCGGGGAACGCGTGAGTCCGTCGTCTGATCGAAAATGCGAGGCCCATGGGCCTCATCAACGCGTTCCTCGATCGCACTCCGGAGGTCCATGGGCACTCGAAGGAGGCCCATGGGTCTCGCTCACGACCTCGGGGAACGCGTGAGTCCGTCGTCTGATCGAACTCACGAGGCCCATGGGCCTCATCAACGTGTTCCCCGATCGCACTAAGGAGGCCATGGGCCTCATCAACGCGTTCCTCGATCGCACTCACGAGGCCCATGGGCACTCGAAAGAGGCCCATAGGCCTCGCTCACGACCTCGGGGAATGCGTGAGTCCGTCGTTCGATCGAAAGCGCGAGGCTCATGGGCCTCATCAACGCGTTCCCCGATCGCACTCACGAGGCCCATGGGCACTCGAGTGCGATCATCCGCGGACTTCATGGATCCGATTGAGGCGGCGCTTGATCCTGCGAAACAGCCTCGCACGGCGGCCGATGTTCTTTCGATCCAGCAGGTTTCGGAAGAACTCGGCGGTGAATGAACTGAAAAACGGCGGAGCGGTGTTCCAATTGAAATCGCCGACGGCAAGATATTGCTCGATGCGATCAAGGTCGTCGGGATTCAGATAAATACGCGCCTCCCGGCTCGCTGCGGCAAGCTCGCGCCGCTTCTGAACGAGCTGATCGATCTCGCCGGCTTCTTCTTTGTACAGACCGTCCCGCTCGCGATCGAAATACGCAGCGCCCTCGTCCACAGTCAGATTCGCGAAATTGCGCTGAAACGAGCGCGCCAGCCGAGTCTCGATCTGATTCAGCTCGATCATCGTGACCGCGATCTTTTGAGCGAGCGGCCAGCCCTTCTCCAAACGAGCCTTGTTGATCTCCGTTTTCCGGCCGAGCCGGTACGTCAGAACAGCGATGAAAAGGCCGCTGGCCGCAGTGATCGCCGTCGGCAGTACGGACTCCATGCCCTTGAAAATCAATGAGTTGGAAGTATAGCACCGCGGCCGGATCCGCCTCGCCTTGACCTAAGCCGCTGAAAATGCTCAACTCCCCGAGCGGTCGCCGCATGCGGCTGCGCCTCCAACACAACATGGGAAGCAAGAAGCTCGAGCTCTCCGGTGGCTTCATCGTCAATGCCTCGCCATCGGCGGTGGCATTCCTGTGGTCGAACTGGGACGTTCTCTATGCAATTGCGCGCGGTCCGATTCGAGCTGCCCGCGTCGGTCCGGGTCCCGAGCCGATTTGGGACGGCAAAGGATTCGGCGGTTATGGAGAATGGCATCTCTATGCGACGCGCGCGAGCATCGACCACGGCACGTTCGAGTATTCCACCAAAGGGCGGTTCTTTCGCCGCGGCCTGAGCGGAGTGTCCACGCTCGAATATCGCCGTACGTCGGACGACAAATTGGCGTATTCGGGGTCGGCCGTCATCCATAATGACGACGTCAGCGCGCCGCTGCGGTGGATCTTGGGCATTCTCTGTGACCGTGCCAGCTCGTACATCAGCCGCATGGGCGGGCGGGTCGCCGAGGAGATCACATTGCACCCGGACGTCGTGCTGCGCGCGGCCGGCCCCCACGCCCACAACCTTTACCAGGAATACATGGCCGAAGAGGCGGCCATACGGCGCGGCGGACGGGGACCGTTCAAGCACTTCTTCGTCGACTCGTACGAGCCTGTCGACGGACTCGAGGCCTTGCGCAAGCGTGTCGAGCACCTGGAAGAGACGATTCGCCGCCTCGGCGCGCCGGCCGTGCCGTGGAACGTCAGCGAGTATTCGGCTGCGATCAGGATTTTCGGCGATGACCCGCAAATGGCGCTGCTGAAGAATCGCACGATCATTCATCACATTCTTCAATACATCGTGGCTCGCGAAGGCGGCACCGTACAGCGGGACCAGACGGCGGCCCTGCAGATGATCGAGTGGCTGCGTCACAACGTTCGCCGCATCCCGCAAAATGTTTTCGTTCTGATGGGGACGGTCAACGCGCTGGCGGATGCGGCTCTCATGGACGAGCCCAACGTGACCATCGATCTCACAGAGTTCGGCGCGAGCTTCTCCGCGACGCTGAAGGTCGCCGAGTGGTTCTTCAGCTCGTATCTCGGCGGCGCGCCGCTCGTCAAGGAGGTTGGCTCGCTGTGACCGTCGACTATGACGTCATCGTCGTCGGCGCCGGACCTGCCGGATGCGCGGCGGCTTACGACCTCGTGGCGGCCGGACAGCGCGTGGCGCTGCTCGACCGGCATCAATTCCCCCGAACGAAAGCGTGCGCCGGCGCGCTGACGATCAAGTCGCTCGCGGCATTGCGGTTCTCCGTCGCCCCGGTCGTGCGCGAGGTGTGCTTCAACCTGGTCGTCGGCCTGCGCACGGAGACGACGCGTACATTTCTGAGCGACGATCCGATCTGCGCGATGACCGTGCGCGCGGATCTCGACGCGTATGTGCTGGAGCAGACCCGCGCGCGCGGCGCGGCGTTCATCCAGATCGGCAAAATCAGCGCGATCGACGTGGAGCCCGAGCGCGTGACGCTGCGCACGGAGTCCGGCGACATCACCGGCAAATTTCTCATCGGCGCGGACGGCGCGAACAGCGCCGTGGCCCGGCTCACGCAAGATTTTCCGGCAGGGTACTCGGGATTCGCGATCGAGTGCCACGTGGACACGCGCGAGCATTACGAGATGGAGTTCGATTTCGGGGTCGTGCCATTCGGATACGGATGGATATTTCCGAAACGCGATCACCTGAACGTCGGCGTGTACACGAATCTGCCGCACAAGGGCGTGGTGACGCTGGAAGGCCTGCGGAAGTATGCGCAATTGAAGACGGGATCGAGCGAAGTGCGCCACGTCGTCGGCCATCCCATCGGGCTCGGAGGCCCGGCCTACCGGCCGCACTCGTTGCGCACGTTCCTGGTCGGCGACGCGGCCGGCCTCGTCGATCCATTGCTGGGAGAAGGGATCTACTACGCCATCGTCAGCGGGCAGACCGCCGCGGCGGCGATCGCCGCGAGCGGCGGCGACGCGAAACGGGCCTTGGACCTGTTCAAATCGCGGATTCGCGGGCTCAGGCACGACCTGGAAGTGTGCCGGGACGCCGCCGAAATGTTCTACGGCGACGTCGACAGCCGCTACAAATTGCTCACCACCGCCCTCCCGCGATACGCGTTGATGAAGGGCTTTGCGGCCGGCCGCACATTCGGCTCGATCCGCAAGCGGTTTTACACGGTGCCGTTCTCGCGGCCGCCCAAGTTGGACCTTCCCGTCACTTCGAATACTCGTCGATGATCCGCTCGATCGCCTTCCGGCACACGCGGCAGAATCCGACTTCGTCCCGCGTGAACATGATGCAGTCGACCTCGGGGCGGTAGAGCCCCCGCGCCTCGTACGCCGCGCCCTCGAATGCGCCGACCTTGCCGGCGTATTTTTGTGACCCGAGGAACTTCGTCTCCCACTCGCGCTCGGCCGTGAAGAGCGCGTCCATCTGCGACTCCGGCGCGTTGATCTCGCGCAAATGCCGCCGCTCCTTCTGCACCTCGCGGCTGTGCTTCTCGAACTCCTCCTTCTCCCACGGCGTCGGCAGCGGCACGTCCTTGTCCGCCCCCCACTTCGGATGCGCGCCGTCCGCGGTCACGTTCGGCTCCCACGGCTCCGGGTGCTCCGAGCCGCCGGTGGTCTCGTACGACACCGGCGAGGTGTAGTACTCGTCGGCGAGCGCGGCGAAGTGGTGCCCGAACTCGTGCACGAAGATGTACTCGGCAAAACCGGAGTCGACGCACGCCGTCGCCTGGTCGTTGAAGATCCCGCCGCCGCCGTAGGTCTTCTCGTTGACCAGGATCTCCAGGAAGTCGTACGGCGCCGACGAGGCGATGTCGCGCATCCGCTCGTCGTCGAGGGTCAGCACGTAGCGCTCCGAATCGAAGATGTTGTACTGCACGCCGGTGAGCGTGCGGCGGTCGTCGTGCGTGCGCGGGCGATGCACGCCGCTGGCCGGTTCGACCAGGTCGAGGGCGCGCACGTTGAAGTCTTTCTTGCGGCTCTTGAACGGCTCCGTGGCGAAGAGCTTCCCGACCATGCGCTCCACGTCCTTGTGGTACTTCGGCAGCTCCGCCTCGGTGTAGCCCTCGCCGATGACGAGAATGTCGACCTTCTCCGGCGGCGCGCCGTTGTCGACGACGCTCCAGACCTTGCCCGCCGTCTTGCGGTCCGCCGGATTGACGAAGCGCGACGCAGGATCGATGAGCGTCGACCAGATCTGCTGGAACGCGCCGCTCTTGTCGCGGCGCTTGACGACGAGCTGCACCGGCTTGCGTGGCCACGGGAAGCGCACCGACTCGCTGAGCGTACCGGCGCGCTCCTTCGCCTCGTCGGTCGTCACCCACTCGCCGAAGACCGAGGCGAAGCCCCGCGAGTAGATCGGCTGGTTCGTGGTGCGGTCGACGACTTCGAAGAAGTAATTGCCGAGGTTCAGCGTGTCGATGAGATGCGTGCGGCTGCCCGGCCACGGGCCGTCGGAGACGATGGAGTTGAGGGCGATCACTTCGTCGCCGCGGTTGCCGGTGTGGAAGTAGTTCACGCGCATGGTCTTGTCGAGAAACAGCTCGTCGAAGCGCGCGGCGGTGGCGGCGGTGGCGAAAAGGAAAACGATCAGAGCGAAGAGCGGCCTGCGCATGACCGCGAAGTTTAAACTGCGCCCATGCTCGCCGCGCTGCTGTTCGCCGCTTCGATGCAACAGCCGCAGTTGCAGGAGCAGATCACCGTCGAGCGCGTGATCGTCGACGCGCGCGTCACCGACGCCGAGGGGAATCCGATCACCGGGCTGAAACCGTCCGACTTCAAGGTGACGATCGACGGGAAGCCCGCGAAGGTGGAGGCGGCCGACTGGATCGCCGACACCGAGACGCAGCGCGAGATCGACGAGACGGCCGGCGCGGCCGCCGCGCCCGGGCCCGCGCCGACGCCGAGCAACCCCCAGCCGCAGCGCGGCCGCCTCCTCGTCTTCCTCTATCAAACCGACTTCGCCCGCAACTCGGTGCGCGTGCGCGGGCAGATGAAGCTCCTGTCGATGAACGAGGAGTGGCTCGACTGGCTCGAGCCCGAGGACCGCGTGGCCGTGCTGTCGTTCGACTCGCACCTGAAATTCCGCCTCGACTTCACGAGCAACAAGCACGACATCGCCAACGCCATGGAGGAGGCGCTGTACGTGAGCGATCCGCCGTGGCCGCAGAAGGTGCCGCTGCCGGCACTCGGCTCGCGCCTCAAGCCCGAGGCGCTGAAGGACATCGCCTCGCCGGAGCGCGCGCTGATCGAGATCGGCAACGCGCTCCTCAACATCGCCGGCCCCAAGTCGCTGATCCTTTTCGGCTGGGGCCTGGGGCGCTTCAGCCGCGAAGGCGTGCACATGGCGCCGAACTACTGGATCGCGCGCCAGGCGCTGGAGATGGCGCGCGTGAGCGTCTTTTCGATCGACTTCACCGAGGCGGATTTTCACTCGCTCGCGGCCGGACTGGAGAAGGTGGCCGGCGACACCGGCGGCTTCTACGCCAGCACGCACAACTTCCCGCATCTCGCGCTCGACCGGTTGAAGCGCACGCTCGCCGGCCACTACGAGCTCGAAGTGCGCAAGCCGGAGATGAAGACGCGCGGCACGCACGCGATCGAAGTCGGCGTGGCCCGGCGCGGCGCGTACGTGCTCGCGCGCTCGACGTACGTCGACAAGTGATGCGCGCGCGCTTCTTGCACAAGTTTGCGTGCAAGGAGGAACGCATGGCATCGAAGTACGGGAAGAAAGCCCAGGACAAGGTCGAGAAGGCGATGCACGAGCGGAAGCACGGCACGCTCAAGAGCGGCAAGTCGGGCAAGAAGGTGACGAGCCGGAAGCAGGCCATCGCCATCGGGCTCTCCGAGGCGCGGCGCGAAGGCGGCAAGGTGCCGTCGAAGAAGTCTTCGTCGAAGAAGTCCTCGAAGAAATCTTCGTCGAAGAAATCTTCGTCGAAGAAATCCTCGAAGAAGAGCAGCAAGAAGTCGTCGAAGAAGAGCTCGAAGAAGAAGTAGCATTCCCCGGATGTCCCGGACGAACGCCGCGCTTCTCGTCCTCTTCTTCGCGGTGCTCGTCTGGTCGGCGGTGCGGCCGCACGACTACTTCACGTGGTTCATGGAAGTCTTCCCCGCCCTCATCGGCATCGCCATCATCGCCGCGACGCACCGCCGCTTCCCGCTCACGACGCTGCTCCTGACGCTCCTGACGCTGCACGCCGTCATCCTCATGGCCGGCGGGCACTACACGTACGCCGAGGTGCCGCTGGGGTTCTGGATGAAGCGGGCCTTTCATCTCGCGCGCAACGACTACGACCGCATCGGCCACTTCGCGCAGGGCTTCGTCCCGGCCATGATCGCGCGCGAGCTCTTCCTGCGCCGCAACGTCGTGCGCAGCCGCGGCTGGCTCTACGCCATCATCGTCCTGGTCTGCCTGGGCATCAGCGCCGCGTACGAATTGCTCGAATGGCAGACCGCGCTCTTCACCGGCGAGCGCGCCGACGCCTTTCTGGGGACGCAAGGCGATCCGTGGGATACGCAGGAGGACATGGCTACGGCGCTGGTGGGGGCGCTGGCGGCGCCGCTCCTCCTCGGCCGCTGGCACGACCGGCAGCTCGCACGCTTCGAAAGTCGGTCAGCGCCCACAGCGCAATCAGCAGCACGCCCATGAAGAGGTAGAAGTTTCGCGAGAGCACGCCGCGCGCGAAGCCGGCGATCCACGGCAGGATGACCATGACGATGGCGAGCATCAGCTCGACGACGCCGTGGCTCATGAAGCCGACGACGCGGAGCTGCGTCAGGAGCGCCAGCACGGCGATGAGCGCGGCGAGGATGTAGCACCACGTGGCCTGCCGCCCACTGAAACCGATCACGCGCGGCGCGATGGCGATGAGGATGGCGAAGGCGTAGTCGAGGATGGCGTGGGAGACGCGGCCGATGGATCGGTGCAGTGTCATCGCGAATGCAGAATGCAGAATGCAGGATGCAGAATTCAAGGCCAATTCTGCATCCTGCATTCAGCATTCTGCATTCCTCACGTCACGTCCACTCCCTCCCCATGATCCAAAATCACAAACCTCGCCTCTCCCATCGCCTCCCGCAATTCCTCCACCGGCTCCTCCTCCCCATCATCCCCCAACGCAAACGTCCCGTAATGCACCGGAATCGACGTCCGCGCCCCCAACGCGTGGTGCGCGCTCACCGCCTGCGCGGGATCGATGTGCGCCGGCTGCATGAACCAGCGCGGCAGGTACGAGCCGATCGGCAGGAGGGCCAGCCGAATCGGATCGAAGCGCGCGCCGATGGCCTCGAAGTGCGCTCCCCACCCGGTGTCGCCCGCGAAGTAGACGTGCCCCGACGGCCCGCTGACGACGAAGCCGCTCCAGAGATTGCGGTCGCGATCCGACAACCCGCGCGCGGAGAAGTGCCGCGCCGGCACGCACGTGACGACCAATCCCTCTCCCCGCGTGCTGGGAGAGGGTGGCGCCGAAGGCGCCGGGTGAGGGGCGCCACTCGCCGGAACCGGCACGGCCTGCCACCAGTCGAGATCGTGCGCCCCCTCGATGCCGTGCCGCGCCATCAGCCGCGCGTTGCCGAGCGCCGTGACGATGCGCGGGCGGTGGCGCCGCTGCAATGCCCGCAATGTGGCCACGTCGAGATGGTCGTAATGATTGTGGCTGACGAGCACGAGGTCGATCGGTGGCAGATCGCCGAAGTGAATGCCCGGCGGGCGGTGCCGCCGCGGTCCGGCGAACGGCACCGGCGACACGCGCCGCGACCACACCGGATCGGTGAGGATGTTGACGCCGTCCATCTGAATCAGCGTCGTGGAGTGATTGACGAACGTCAGCCGCAGCGCGCCGCCGCTCACCCGCGCGGGCGGCGGCGGGCCGCACGGCATCTCGCGAAACGGCGGCCAGTAGCCCCGCTTGCGCGAGAACTGCCAGCGCAGGAAGGCCAGCTCGCTCTGCCACCCCTCGTGCAGGTTGTGGAAACGCTCGCCGTCGAAGTGATCGCTGCGCGGGCCGCGATAGCGCGGCGCGGCCACGAACGCGCGCTCGACCGCCGCCGAGGCAACGATCGCGGCAGCGGCAGCGCCGGCGAATTTCGTCGGGCGCATGCTATGCGCCCCTACCGGTAGGGGCGCACAGCGTGCGCCCTTCGAAACATCGCATCAATTGCTCGCCGTCGGCAGCCGCGGCGGCCCCTCCGGCACGTACGCCTTGTACGTCACGCCCGCGCTCGTCTTCGCGAATTCGTCGCGCATCGCCTTCACGTTCGCCGGGTCGGCGAAGAGATCGACCATCGTCGCCGCCAGCGCCTTCGCCGCAAAGATCATTCCCTTGTGCCCGATCGACATGCCGCCGCACGCCACGACGGACCAGCCGTGCCACGGCGCGCCGGCCGCCGCGGTCACGACGGAGAGGTGAATCGTGGGGATGTTCCAACTGATGTCCGCGACGTCGGTCGACCCACCCTCGGCCGGCCCGGGATGCGCGTCGAATTCCTTGACCTTCCCGTTCAGCCCCTTCTCCTCGATTTTGTTCGCGCGCTGGATGGCCTTCGCAAACTCCTGCTCCTCGGCGGTGAACGACAGCGGCCCGAGCCACTCCAGGTTCGTCTGCGCCAACCGCTCGCCGGTCATGTTGACGAGCATGTTCCAGTCGCCGCCGTTGACCGTGACCTTCGACTCGACGTCCGCCGACATGGCCGAGCCGGCGGCCATCTTGCGCAGGCGCGCGAGCATCTCGTCGACGAGCTCGCGCTTCTCGTCGCGCATCCAGATCCAGACCTTGCCGTACTCCGGCACGACGTTCGGCACGTCGCCGCCTTTGACGATGGCGTAGTGCATGCGAGAGCTCGGGTGGATGTGCTCGCGCATCATGTTGACGGCGTGCGTGAAGAGCTCCAGGCCGTCGACGGCGCTGCGCCCGTTCCACGGATCGTACGCGGCGTGCGCGGCGCGGCCGAAGAATTCGACGGTGACGTCGACGATGGCCTGGGTCGACTTCGTGTCGGCGCGCGTCTCGTCGTCCGGATGCCACGCCAGCATGGCATCGACGCCGTTCATGACGCCGTCGCGCATCATGTAGATCTTCCCGCCCACCGCTTCCTCGGCCGGCGTGCCGAAGAATTTGACGGTGCCGTGCAGTTTGCCGCCGGCGATCAGGTCTTTGACCGCCATCGCCGCCGCGAGGCTGCCGACGCCGAAGAGGTTGTGCCCACAGCCGTGCCCGGGCGCGCCGGCGTCGATCACCGCGCGCGCCGGCTCGGCCTTTTGCGAGAGCCCCGGCAGCGCGTCGTACTCGCCCATGATGCCGATGACCGGCTTGCCGCTGCCGAATTCCGCGACGAAGGCGGTGGGCATCCCGGCCACGCCGCGCGTGACTTTGAAGCCTTGCCTTTCCGCGAAGTCGGCGAGCGCCTTCGACGACTTCGTCTCCTGCAGCGCCGTCTCCGCGTAGCGCCAGACCTCGTCGCTCAGCGCGGTGAGCTGCGCCGCGTGCGCGTCGATGGTTGCCGCGGCGGTTTGTTTTTCGGCAAGGTGCGGCGGGGCGGCCGCAAGAACAGAGAGAAGAAGAAAGAGTCGCATGGAGAGATCTTAATGTGGAGTGCGCCGGCCATGCCGGCGCTGTCAACAATCCAGCGCCATCCCGATCGCCTCGTCAATGTCGCACTCCTCGATTCCCACCTCGGCCACGTCCACCTCCACCTGCACGCGCTCCGCCGGAGGCACGGGCGCGCCGAGCTGCGCGCGCAGCGCGGCCGCGGCGCCGAGGAGGCGCGCGTCGCGCGTAACGCCGCCGAGGGATTCGAGGAGGCTCGCCGTGCGCCAGCGGTCGCCGAGCTCCCAGTGGATGCGCAGGCTGTCCTTGAGGACACTCGCGCCGCCGTCGCCGCGGCGGCGCTGCACGAGTCCCAGGAGATTGAGCGACCAGGCCATGCCTTCCTTGAATCCGCCCGCGCGCGACCACGCCAGCGATTCCTCCAGCTTCCCCTCGGCCTCGGATAGACGATCGGAGTAGAAATGCGCCGCGGCGAGATTCAAGAGCGACCACGCCACGCCTTCGACGTCGCGGCGGGCCCGGAAGAGCTGCAGCGTTCCTTCACACAGCTCGAACGTACGCGCGAAGTCGCGGTTGAGCCATGAGGAGAACGCGATGTAGTTGAGCGAGCGGCCGGCGTTGGCGCGGTCCTCGAGCTCTTCCCACAGCGTGCGCGAGAGCTGATGTAAGTCGATGGCGTGCTCGTACTCGGCGCGCTCGCGGGCGATGCTGCCGCGGAACTGCAGCGACTGCGCGAGGCTCATCGGATCGCCGTGCGCGCGGGCGAAGTCGATGGCCGCATCGAGCAGCGCCGTGGCCTTGTCGTAGTCGCACTGCAAGAATGCCATCGCGCCGGCGCCGGTCATCGCCTTGGCACGGACTTCGACTTCCTCGCCGCCGCGCATGGCCAGCGTCCGATCGAGCCAGCGCCTCCCTTCGTTGTAGAAGCCGCGCAGGTACCAGAACCACCAGAGCGACGCGCCGAGTCGCAACGCCAGCTCGGCGTCGCCGGCGTCGAGCGCGCACTCGAGCGCGGTGCGGAAGTTGTCGGCGTCGGCGCCGAGCATGTCGCTCTGCAGCTCGTTCTCCTCGGCCAACTGCGTCATCACCCGCGCATGCGCGAGCTCCACCTGCGCGCGCCGGCCGCTTTCGTCGAGGCACACCAGGCCGTATTCGCGGATCGTCTCCAGCATCACAAAGCGCGGCGCGTCGTCGCGGCCGGCCGGATCGCGGCGGAGGAAGGCTTTGTCGAGTAGCGACGAGAGGCGGTCGAGCACGTCGTCGCCGGCGAGGCGCTCCGCCGCCTCGAGTGAGAAGCCGCCGCGGAAAACCGAGAGCGTTGCGAAGAGCTCTTTCTCCGCGTCGTCGAGAAGGTTGTAGCCCCACGAGATCGCCGCGCGCATGGTCTGATGCCGCTCCGGCAGATCGACCGCGCCGCTCGAGAGCAGTTTGAAGCGGCTGCCGACGCGCGCGAGCATGGCCCGCGGCGGGAGGAGCTTGATGCGCGCCGCGGCGAGCTCGATGGCCAGCGGGAGACCGTCGAGACGGACGCAGATCTCCGCGATGGCGCGCGCGTCGTCGGGCGTGACCGAGAAGTCGCTCTTCGCGGCAGCCGCGCGCTCGACGAACAGCCGCACCGCGGCGTATTCGGTCAGCGCCTCGGGCGCGAGCGGCAGGTCGAGCGGCGGGAGGATGAGCGGCGGTACGGCGTACTCGCGCTCGCCGCGCAGATGCAGCGGCGCGCGGCTGGTGACGAGGGCCTTGACACGCGGCGCCGCGCCGAGAACGTCGGCGACGGCCGGCGCGGCGTCGAGAACCTGCTCGAAGTTGTCGAGGACGAGAAGCATCGTGCGGCCGCGCAGCGCGCTTTTCACGGCGTCGGAGAGCGCCACGCCGCCTTCGTGCACGCCGAGAACCGTGGCGATCTCGGAGAGCACGAGGCGCGAGTCGAGGATCGGGCCGAGGGAGACCCACCAGACGCCGTCGGCGTAGTCGCGCAGCAGCTCCGCGGCGACGTCGAGACTGAGCCGCGTCTTGCCCGTGCCGCCCGGGCCGGTGAGCGTGACGATGCGGATGTCGTCGCGTCGCAGCAAACTGACCACGTCGTCGCGCTCGGCGTCGCGTCCGAGGAGCGGCGTCAAGGGATGCGGCAAATTCGACGGCGGCGCGATCGCAAAGTGGATCTCCTCGGTCGGCGCGCTCTGCGACGCGGCGCTGCCGATGACCGCGGCGGCGTCGCGCTCGAGATCGGTGCGCAACTGCTGAAGGTCATCGAGAAGATCGCGCGCGCTGCGGTAACGCTGCTCTTTGTCCTTCACCAGCGCGCGCTGCACGATGGCGGCGAGGCGCGGCGGCAGCGACGCGCCGCTGCGCCGCGTCATCGGCGGGAGCTCGGCGCGAAGGATGGCGCCGGCGACGTCGGGCGCGTTCACGCCCTCGAACGGCAGGCGCTCGCACAGCAATTCGTAGAGCACGACGCCGGTGCTCCAGATGTCGCTGCGCGTGTCGACCTCGGCGCTGCGGAGCTGCTCGGGCGACATGTAGTAGACGGTGCCGCGGATGGTCATCGGCCCGCTCTTCTTCTTCACTTCCGAGGTCGTGAGCCGCGCCAGACCGAAGTCGAGGAGCTTCACGTAGCCATCGGCGCGCAGCATGATGTTGTCAGGCTTGATGTCGCGGTGGACGAGGCCGATGGCTTCCGCCGCCGCGAGCGCCGAGGCGATCTGAATGGCAACGTTCAGCACCTCGGTGAGCGGAACTTCGCCGCGCTGCATGCGCTGGCGCAGAGTGATGCCGTCGACGTACTCCGCGGCGATGAAGTGATCGTCGCCGAGCTTTCCGACGTCGTAGACGGTGAGGATGTTCGGATGATTCAGCGCCGAGGCCGCGCGGGCCTCGTGCTCGAGCCGGCTGCGCAACTCGTCGTCG
>DATDFB010000236.1:0-19695 GCA_036522835.1 Thermoanaerobaculia bacterium
GATGCCTCCTTCAAGGAATCGGCCCTTCCAACGGCTCACGTAGCTCCGGTTGCACCTCAACTTCGACTGGATCGAGGTGTACGGCTCACCCTCGGCCAAGAGCAGAATCAATCGCGCTCGGCGTGCATCCTCAGCCCGAACCTTCCTGCTCCGAGCCCGACGCTCCAACTCTTCTCGATCCGACCGCTTGAGTTCCAGCTTTTCCATGCAGTTGAGAACAACAGTCTTGTGGTCCCAATTGCACGCTTACACTCCACTAGTGCTTCGGCGTCGCTTCAGACGTTTGCGGTACTGCGATCATCAGATACTCGCGTTCGAGATCGGAGCAGAGTTGCCGCAGGTCGGCAGCGCGGGGATGATAGTTGGCGCCCTCGCGAACGATGCTGAGTAGCGCGGCGAATTCGCGCCCTCGCTCGTCGGGTCCGATAATTGCGCGTCGTAACCAACTGAGTCCCTGGCTCCCAATTACGTGGTATGGGTATGCGTCGTCCTTGCCTCGTTTTGTGATTGCATCCTGCAGTTCACCTAAGGCTTCGCGTGCCGTTTCCGGAGCCCACTGCGTCGACGCATGTATCGACGCCCGTTTTAGCGACATGTACGCCCATTCGGTTTGTACCTTGTAGTCGGTTGGCGCGAGAGCGCGAGCTTGATCCAGATAATTCTTCGCTAAATCAAGATCGCCGACCTCAACCTCAAAGCTGCCGCGCTGAAGGAGGTAGTGGTAGTTGTCACGCTGTAACTCGTCGATCAGCTCATAAGCACCTCTCGCGCTCTCGATACTTGTCATCGTCTGGATCATGGATTCATGATTCATCAAGTGTCGAAGCAGCTTGTGTTCGCGTGAGTGCTTTGGCAGTTCTGGATGTGCCTTGGTTGCCATCGTCCAAAGAAGGCCTTCAACCGCCGCGGCGAGTTGTCCGTTGAGCCGGTAGTAATCTGTCGCTCGTTCAGCAATGACCCGGTGACGAAGACGAATCTCATTCCCGTTGCTGACAACAAGGAGTCGCTGCGTAATTAGCCCGTCAATCGCATTCAAACCCTGGTTCGACGAATCATTGATCGCGAGCAGAATCTCATCTTTGGTGACGAATGTTCGAAGTCGGGTTGCTAGGGCAACTGTCGCATAAATTACACCGACCTCATTTCCTAATTCCTTGCATTCCCGATCAATCTTTTCCTCAAAACGCTCGTTGGAAGTCGCTTCGATCATTGCGACCAGCAACTGCCGGCCCGAACGATCTTTGAATGCCTTGACCTGATCGCGGCGACTTAGTCCGCGAAGCGACCCGAGACGGCCTGCATTGGTGAGCGCATCGAGTAGCAGTGTGATATCGGAGTCACCCAGGTGTGGTACGGTGTATGTCAGAAGATCTTTTCCGAGCTTCCCTTCGATGTCGAGACGATCGAATCGGGTGCTCCGCATTGTGGCAAGCACCAAGAGCTCTTTGTTATCCGTAATCAATTGGCGCAGGAGTGTTGCCGTGTTCGCGTTGAAGTTATCGACGTCGTCGATGACGAGCACGTCTGGCTTCGCGTCGCGAACATCGGTTCGAATCGAGTACAGGTGTCGATCAGTATCGGAGTCGAGCCAGACAACGTTCTGGGCCTCGCTGGCAACATCAAGGGCCACACGCATCAATGTCGTCGACTTGCCAGCACCAGCCGTTCCGGTCACCACGACCACGCGCGCACCGGATTTGCGAATGCGGTCACGAAGATCATCTTCAAACTCACGCTTCACCGCACGACCTGTGGTGATGTCGGCCCACGTAGGTTGTCGACCGATCAGGAATTCGGCGGTGCGATCATCTTGCTCTGAACGCAGCTCAGCAACAGGCGTCAAGAGTCGTCGGCCAGGTTTCCGCTCCTCTCTTAGCGCTATCGTTGCGAGTCCTTTTTGTCTCGCCTCGTCCATCTGGTCCAACACGTCCACGGCGAACTGCTCTTCAGTCATCTCGACGAGCTGAATGTTGAACTGCTCCAGCATTGCGCGCCTCGCGAGCGACAGTGAAGGCGTGACGAGGTATGAGCCAGGCCGGAGTTCTCGAACACGCCGCTCCCTTGCGCGTCGAAGTTCCATCTGCTGCCACAAAGGTGGTTCATCCAGCTCGGTGCCAACGAACACAATGGGATGGCCGGCGAGGTCTGTGACGAGATGCTGGTACCACGGATCGGGCCGGGCGGTTCGCTCTCCGTACTGTCGTTGAGAGAACGTGATGTCGGGGTATTCGCTGATGCGACCATTCAAGTGAACGCTCAGGAGCTTGCCGTCTGAGGGCGGCAGTCCGCTCGTTATCGCCGAGACGGTCCGAAGCGCACGCGGGAGCGTGAAGGCGACCTGAACGACATCGTCGAGGTTATCCACATTTAAGGTGTAAATCCTCGCCCAAGGCATCGAATACCAAAGGCGGTACGACTCCGGAAGATCAGTTGTCGTAACCGTGAGGAGACTTCTCAGCAGATCACTGACGCGCCCCCCCGCCTGACGAGTGGCCACGTCAAAGATGTCGGCAAGCGAAGATCGCTCGTCGAATGGTTGATTGGGAAAAGCAAGAGGCCAGAGTGCCTCGCGTAGTTGCCGCACGGTCGGCAAACGCGCACCGCCTTGCGCTCGTGCTCCCAGCGAGAAACCGGCGCCAGTGAACAGAATGGCCTCGCCGGATGCGAACTGATTCGCAAGTCGCCGACGGAGGTTCTGCTCCATGTATCCACTCTAGCAGACGCAGCTTCGTTGACGCACAACAGGCCACGTTTTCCAACCCACCCGGACCCGGTGAACACTTGCGTGAACACTTTCCGCCGAAGGAAGGCAAAAAAAGAACCGCTCGGTCTTCCGAACCCGAGCGGCATGAATGGTTTGCATGGTAGGCCCCAGCGGGCTCGAACCGCTGACCTCCACCGTGTCAAGGTGGCGCTCTAACCAACTGAGCTAGGGGCCTTCAGGGCAGGCGGCGGCGAAGATAACCTACGCCGCGCGAGACCGCAACAACTCCTCCCGCCGCCGCGGCATTCCGCGGCTTGACCGCCCGCGCGCCCGCGGCGGACAATACAGGCTCAACAGCAACAAAACGGAAAACGAAGGGGGACACTGGCCCATGAAAACCCTCGTCACTCGAACTGCCATCGCTGCAGTCGTCCTCTCCCTAGGCCTTCCCACCCTGCCGCTGCTCGCCCAGCAGACTCCGAAGAAAGACGACAAAACCCCCAGCGCGCAGGAAGAGAAAAAGCCGAAGGTGACGGAGGAGATGGTCGTCACCGCGCGCAAGCGCGAGGAGACCGTCGAGGAAGTTCCGATCTCCATCGCCGCGCCGACCGAGTCCGAGCTCCGCGACCGCGGCGCCGAGACCATCGAAGACATTGCCGCCAACGTCGCCGGCTTTTCCGTCCAGAACCTCGGCCCCGGACAGAGCCAGGTGGCCATGCGCGGCGTCTCCTCCGGGCAGATCGTCCGCGACCAGCCCGGCGTCAAGGAGCAGGTCGGCGTCTACCTCGACGAGTCCGTCATCTCCATGTCCCTCTTCACTCCCGACATCGACCTCTTCGACCTCAACCGCGTCGAGGTCCTGCGCGGCCCGCAGGGCACCCTCTTCGGCTCCGGCTCGGAGTCGGGCACGCTGCGCTACATCACCAACGCGCCGAAGATCGGCCTCCACGAGACCGTCGCCGAGCTCTCCGCCGACAGCATCAACGGCGGCGGCACCGGCGGCAGCCTCAAGTTCGCCCTCAACTCGCCCTTCGGCACCACCAGCGCGCTGCGCCTCGTCGGCTACTACACGAGCTACGGCGGCTACATCGACGCCGTGCAGCCGAACCTCAGCACGAACAAGGACGTCAACGACGGCTACCGCGCCGGCGCGCGCCTCGCGTACCTCTACAAGCCGAGCGACCAGCTTTCCATCACGCCGCGCCTCCTCTACCAGAAAGTCAACATGCACGGCTGGAACCGCGCCGACATCTTCAACATCCTGGCGAACCCGTTCACGACGACGCGGCCGAAAGTCACGCTCGGCAACTACGAGCAGTTCACGCAGTTCGAGGAGCCCTTCAACGACAAGTTCCTCCTCGGCGACGTCAACGTCACATACAACCTCGGCGGCTCCACGCTGACGTCGATCACCTCCTACACCAACCGCGACGTCGACGTCCTGCGCGACGCCACCGCCCTCACCGCCAGCATCACCGGCGGCACGATCCCCCTGACCCCGAACATCTACACCCTCGACGCGCCGCTCGACGACGCCACGAAAGCGCATGGGTACACCGAGGAGCTGCGCCTCGCCGGCGGCGTGGGGAAGACCCAGTGGGTCGTCGGCGGCTTCTACTCGAGCTCGCGGCGCAACTACGGCCAGCAGTTGCTGGTCAAGGGCTTCACCGCGCTGAGCGGTATCCCCACCGCCGGGAAGGCCATCGCCCCGACGGACGGCCTTTTCTGGTCCGACCTCCGCTACAAGGATCGCCAGAGCGCGCTCTTCGGCGAGGCCACGTTCTCCGTCACGCCGAAGCTCGACGTCACCGGCGGCCTGCGCTGGTACGACTACAGCGAGAGCCGTACGCAGATCTTCGACGGCATTTTCGGCGAAGACAACGATGGCAACCCCCAGATCCAGCCGGGCTCCGCGAGCGCGAACGGCATCGCCCCGCGCATCATGGCCAGCTACAAGCTCTCCGAGGCCACGCGCCTCAACGCGCAGATCTCGAAAGGCTTCCGCCTCGGCGGCATCAACGATCCGCTCAACGTCTCGCTCTGCACGCCGGCCGACCTCGTCACCTTCGGCGGCCACGATGCGTGGAACGACGAGACGCTGTGGAACTACGAGGTCGGCTCGAAGTCGAAGATCGCCGGCGGCCGCGGCTCGCTCAACGTCGCGGCC
The DNA here is from genome assembly GCA_036522835.1 of Thermoanaerobaculia bacterium. GTDB lineage: Bacteria > Acidobacteriota > Thermoanaerobaculia > Gp7-AA8 > Gp7-AA8 > DATDFB01. Next base: position 4,872 of record DATDFB010000236.1, read on the forward strand.
TTCTACATGGACATCAAGGACCTGCAGGCCACCGTCACCGCCGGCACCTGCTCGTCGCGTCTCGTCTTCAACGTGCCGAAGGCGCGCAGCGCCGGCGCCGAGGTCGAATTCCAGCTGGCGCCGACCGACAACTTCGACTTCGCCGTCTCCGCGACCAAGACCGACTCGAAGCTCCGCTCCACCGTCACCTCCACGGACGACAAGGGCAACGTCACCGTCGTCGCGGGTATCCGCAGCGGCGATCGCATGCCCAGCGTGCCGGAGGAGCAGCTCGCCGCCGCGGCGACGCTGCGCTGGCCGGTGCGGACGTGGGTCGGCTACGCCACCGGCGTCTACCAGCACATCGGCGACCGCTACACGCAGGTCGGCGACGAAGACCTCGGCAATCCCGCCGTCGTCGACCTGCTCACTTTCACCGGCACGATCGGCGGCCCGCTGACGCAGGGCACGTTCACCTTCGATCCGAAGCTGCCGGCCTACGACCTCGTCAACTTCCGCATCGGTCTGCTCTATGGACGATGGGACACGGCGCTGTTCGTGAACAACGTGACCAACGAGCGCGCGCTGCTCTCGCTCGACCGCGAGCGCGGCCTCCGCGCCCGCGTCAGCTACCTCACGAACCAACCGCGTACCATCGGAATCAGTTCTCGAGTCACCTTCTGATGCCGGTTTCCCGCCGGACGTTCCTCCGGTGCGCCGGGGCGCTGCCGTTCGCAGCCCTCGGCGCACCGGAGCTTTTCGGCGCGGCATCGCGGCCGCGCGTCGCTGTTGTCGGCGCGGGCGCGTTCGGCGGCTGGACGGCCTTTCACCTCCGCAAGCTCGGCTGCGACGTCACGCTGGTCGACCAGTGGGGCCCGGGCAACGCGAAGTCGAGCTCCGGCGGCACGACGCGCGTCATCCGCTCGATCTACGGCGCTGACCGCGTCTACTCCGAGATGGTCAAGCGCTCGTTCGAGCTGTGGGAGTCGCTCGACGCCGCCGATCCGGAGAGACTCTACGTCCCGACCGGCGTCCTCTGGATGATGCGCGGCGACGACGGCTACGTCCGCGCCGCGCTGCCGATCGTGCGCGGGCTCGGCTTTCCCGTCGACGCGCTCACGATCGACGAGGCGAAGCGGCGTTATCCGCAGATCGACTTCCGCGGCGTGAAGAGCGTCTACTTCGAGCACCGCGCCGGCGCGCTCTTCGCGCGCAAGGCCTGCGGTGCCGTGCGCGACGCCTTCGGCAAAGCGGGCGGCCGCTACGCCATTGCGGGCGTCGCGCCGGGAAAGATCGCGAACGAAAAAATGTCCCCGTTGCGCACGGACATCGGCGGCCGCGTCGACGCCGACGTCTACGTCTTCGCCTGCGGCCCGTGGCTCGGCAAGCTCTTCCCCGACGTCATCGACGGCGCGGTGCGCCCGACGCGGCAGGAGGTCTACTACTTCGAAGCGCCGACGGATCGCTTCCACGCCGGGCAGCTGCCGATCTGGATCGACTTCGGGAAGCGCATCGTCTATGGCATCCCCGGCATCGACGGCCGCGAGCTCAAGATCGCCGACGACACGCGCGGCGAGACGATCGATCCGACGACGATGACGCGCGTGGCCACGCCCGCAGGCGTCGAGCGCGCCCGCGCGTTCCTCGCCGAGCGCTTTCCGCAGTTGGCCAAGGCGCCGCTGCTGTGGGCCGAGGTGTGCCAGTACGAGAACAGTCCCGACGGCAACCTCATCGTCGACCGCCACCCGCACGCGAAGAACGTCTGGCTCCTCGGCGGCGGCTCCGGCCACGGCTTCAAGCTCTCGCCCGCCTTGGGCGAGATCGCCGCGAACGCCATCGTGGCCGGGAAAGAGGTGCCGAAGCAGTTCCGCCTCGACCGCCTGCCGGCGCTGCACAAGCCGAAGACGCAGTTCGAGGCGTAGCATGGGCGGATGAGCCTCCGCCGATCCGCTCGTCTTCTGCTCCTTTTCGCCGCCGTTCCGCTCTTCGCGCAGTCGCCGCCGCCGGAACGGAAGACCGGCCTCACGTTTTCGATCGGGTCAGGGGACAACGCGGTGGCGCTGCGCCGCATCGTTTCGCCGCAGTGGATGGTCCTCGGCATCTTCGGCGTCTCGCACGCTAACAACGGCATCGCCGTCGGCACCGTGGAGCATCCCAGCATCACGAGCTGGACGCTTGGTGCGGGCGTGCGGCGCGTGTTCGTCTCCGAGGAGCTGCGGCCGTTCGTGGAGCTCGACGCGTCGATGCGGCGCACGCAGTTGCCGGGCTGCGGCCACATCAGCTCACCGTTCGGATCGCTCAGCGGCGGCGTCGAATACTTCGTCGCCAAGCGCGTCAGTATCGAAGGCTCCGCCGGCGTCAACTACAGCAACTTCTCGGAGAGGTGCACGAGCGACTTCGGCGAGATCCGCTACGACGCGCACACTTTCTCTACGTTTCGCTCGGCGCTCAGCGTGACTTTCTACTTCTGAGTCACCGCTCCAACATCTCGCGCGGCCACTCGCCGAATGCCGCGGTGGCCTCGTACGTCGTCTCGAGAAACGCCATCAGATCGTCGTCGCGCTGCACGGCGTGGTACGGCAGCAGGAACTCGCGCAGGTCGTTGCTGTAGAACGCCGCCGCCGGGCGGACCTTTGCCTCCGCGTAACCCGGCGGCTCCGGATACGCGTACGAGTAAAACGTCGCGTCGACGCCGGGCGCGCCCGGCCAGAATCCCGCCGACGACACCTCGTGCGAGTACGCCTCGCGCACCATCGCCAAGGGAACGCCCGGAATGGGCGGGTGGGGCGGCGCGCGGCGGCCGGAGAAGCGCGTCACCGCCAGATCGAAGCCGCCCCAGAAGAAGTGGATCGGGCTGACCTTGCCGAGGAAGCCGCAGCGGAACTCCGCCAGCACCCGGCAGGCGGCGATGAGGACGTGCCAGAAGCGCGTCACCGCGGCGGCGTCGTACGACGCATGCACGGTGTCCTGCTCGAACGGAATCGGATCGGCGACCTCCGCCGGCGTCGTGTTGATGGTGACGTCGATGCCTAGCTCCGCGAGCGCCGCCATCACCCGCGCGTAGAAGTCGGCGACGCTCATCGGCCGCAGCGCGAGCTCGCGGCGCTGGCCGTCCGTCGTGAAGATGCAGAGCTGGTGATCGACGAAGTCGAAGTCGATCTCGAACGTGCGCGCGCCGTCGGGGATGGGGGACGTGCCGAGGCCGCGGGAGGTCACGTAGAGGGGGACGTGCCACCAGTGATTGACTGGCGGCGTCTTTGCCATGCGGATCTTGCCGGCCACCTGCGTCCACATGTGGAGCGTCGAGCAGGTGCCGGCCCAGTCGTCGTAGTGCAGCTCCGGCCAAACCTCGGACATAGCGGTGCTACCATGGCAGCTTCCTCGAGAAAAGCAATGCCTTTAGTCGCGACGGAACGCTCGCCCGCGTCGCGCAAACGCGCGCTCGGCGTTTTCCTGCGCCAGGGCGCCGCCGGCCTGCTGGCGCTGGCGTGGCTCACCGCGACGCGTCTCGATGAGCCGGCCCGCATCCTCCGCGCGCTCGGCCCGCCCGCGCCCGTGCTCGTCACGATCCTCGTCGCGTTCGCCTTCACGCTGGCGCTGCTGAAGTTTCCGCTGAGCGATCAGATCTTCGTCTCGCTCATGGTCACCGCCGTCCTGGCGATCTTTCCGCTCCTGGGACTGCTGATGACGGCGTGGATCGCGGTCGGCTGCGCGGTGGCGGCGCGCCTCCTCGCCATCGCCCGCATCGGTCCGGTGAAGATCGACGCCGGCGACCCGACGCTCGAATGGTGGCGCACCTTCGGCATCCTCGGCACGTACGGCATCCCGGCGGTGCTCGCCGCGCTCGTCTACGAATGGGCCGGCGGCGCGGTGCCGGTGTTGCAGCCGTCGGGCGCCGCGGCGGCGCGCATCGTCCTCTTCGCCGTCGTCTTCGTCGTCGCCAACAACCTCATCGTCAGCCGCGTCGAGCTGGCCCTCGGCTATTCGATCAAGACCTCGGCAAAGCTCGGCGTCGTCGACTGCGCGATCTACATGATCACCCTGCCGTACGCGATCCTCACCGCGTTCTCGTACGGCGGCATCGGCTGGGGCGGCGTGCTCGCCGCGGCGGTGACGGGCGTGATCGTCAACATCATGGGGCGGGGGCTGGCGCAGACACGCACCGACAAGGCGCGGCTCGCGCAGCGGCTGGCGTCGCTGAGCAGCATCGGCAACAGCGTGTCGCGCCGCTACTCGACCGACGAGCTGCTGCCGGCGATCTGGGACGAGTGCAGCAAGGTCATCGACGCGGCGATGATGAACATCACCCTCGTCGACACAGAGGCCGGCGAGCTCCACTCGGTGCTGCGCGTCGACCACGGCACGTTCCTGCCGCCGTTCCGCTTTCCGCTCGGCGAAGGGCTGACGTCGTGGGTCGTCGCCAACCGGCGGCCGCTGCGCATCGGCAGCCCGGCGGAGACGCGCGTGCGCGGTCTCAAAGTCTACGACGACGGTCTGGCCACCAAGTCGTGGCTGGGCGTGCCGATGATCGCCCGCGAGCACATGCTCGGCGTGATCTCGCTGCAGAGCTATCGCTTCAATGCCTTCACCGAGGACGACGTCGTGCTGCTCACGGCGATCGCGAACCAGGCCGCCGTCGCGCTCGACGACGCCCGGCTCTACCACGACCTGCAGCGCCTCAACACCGCGCTCGAGGCGCGCGTGGCCGAGCGGACGAACGAGCTGCGCGAGACCAACCTCCGGCTCCTCTCCGCCGACCGTTCCAAGAATCAGTTCCTGGCCAATATGTCGCACGAGTTGCGCACGCCGCTCAACTCCATCATCGGCTTCTCCGGCGTTCTGCTCGAGACGACGAAGGAGACGCTCGCGCCGCGGCTCTACCGCTTCCTCGAGAACATCCGCACCGCCGGCAATCACCTCCTCGTGCTGATCAACGACATCCTCGATTTGTCGAAGATCGAGTCGGGGAAGCTCGAGCTCAACGCGCACGCATTCGACCTGCGCGAGACGGTGGCCGTGGTCGAGCGGGTGATGAAGGGGATCGCGGCGCAGTCGGGGATCAGCATCGTCACGCGCGTCGACGCGGCGATGGGCGAGGTCTGGCTGGACGAGGCGCGCATCAAGCAGGTGCTCTTGAATCTGTTGTCGAACGCCGTGAAGTTCTCGCACCGCGGCGCGTTCGTGCACCTCTCCGTCACGCGCGTCGCCGCCGCCGACTCGATCCTGGGCTGCGACTCCGTGCGCATCGAAGTGCAGGACCGCGGCATCGGCATCCCGCCGCAGGAGCTCGACCGCATCTTCGAGCAGTTCTACCAGGTCGGCGATCCGCGCGCGTCGCAGAAGCGCGGCACCGGCCTGGGTCTTCCGCTGGCGCGCAGCTTCGTGCAGCTCCACGGCGGCACGATCGACGTGCGCTCCACCTACGGCGACGGCTCGACGTTCACGGTGTATCTGCCGGTCGACTACCGCGCCGTCGTGGCCACGCCGCTGCCGCCGCGGCCGCGCATCGGCGCGGATGCGTGACGCGCGCGGCCATCAGCGTGGCAGCCGCGTGCGACGTTCGCAACGAAGCCGTGACGTCAAGGCTTCGGCCGCAGCGCGGCGGCCAGCGCGCGGGAGAAGGCCGTGGCGCCGGTGACGTTGAGGTGGCCGCCGTCGACGAAGTTGCGCCGGTCGCGGAGGAACGTCTCGCCGGCGAGCGCGTTGCCGTCGACGTAGCGCACGCCGCAGCGCGCGGCGAACGCGCGCATGTCGGCGTCGAAGCCGGCGGCGTCTTCGAGCTGCCGCGGCACCGAGGCGATCGGCAAGCGGACGAATACGACCTCGCTGCCGCGCGCCCGCTGCCGCACGACGGCCTGCTGCAGGCGCGCGTAGTACGGCTCGTGCGCGGCGCGGTAGTCGTCGATCGATGACGCTGGCCGCAGCTCGCGAAACGTCTCCGGCGTGGCCATGCGCGGCACGCCCAGCCAGCCGCGGATCCGGAGGTTCTCGTCCGGCGCGGCCGCGTCGGCGTTGTTGAGGAATTGCAGCAGATCGCCGTGAAGGCGGAAGCGGTCGAGCCACTGCCCGAGATTGCGGCGGCGATGCGGCGCGGCGCCGTGGAGCATCGCGTACGTCAGCTCGCGCACGGCCGTCGCCGGCGATGCGGCGCTTGCCTGCATCCGCGGCGCGATCGAGTCGCGCGCGAGCCGGATCTGGCTTGCGCCCTGCCGCACGAACAGCCCGGAGAAGTCCATCGGCGACACGCAGGCGATGACGAGCTTTGGCCGTTCGCCGAGCAGCTCCAGCGCCTCGAATCCCGACAGGAGGGACGCTCCGGACATGCCGAGGTTGAAGGCGGAACCGAGCACGTCGCTGCGGAGACCCTCTTCCGTCCGCGACGTGCCGATTGCGTACACGCTGTAGCGCGCGCCCGCGGCGAGATCGGCCGCCAGCGCTTCGATCTTCGGCAACCGCGGCGAGACGAGCGCCGACGGCCGCGTGCCGTAGCGCGCCTCGGAGCGGCGCACGAGGAGCTCGTACGAGACCGTGAGCGCGGCCAGCACCAGCGCGAACGCCGCGGCGGCGGCGCGCTCAAAACTGGAAGTAGATGAACTCGTTCGCATCGCCCCACGTGAACAGTGTCAGAAACAGCATGATCGCGGCACTCGCGCCCCAGGCCCACGCCGGCACGCGCCGCGGCAGATCGCGGCCGGAGGCCCAGAGTGCGGCCGCCGTCGCCGCCAGCCCGACGGCGAGATAGACGATCACCGGCGTGTGGAAGTGAAGGCTCAGCGCGTTCGGCAGCAGCATCTGCTCGAGCATCGCCGCCGCCGCCGTCAGGCTGCGCGCGCGGAAGAACACCCACGCCAGGCAGACGAACTGAAACGTCGCGACCGAGGCCGCCGCGCGCGTCGGGCGCGATTGTCGGATCGCGTCCGGAATCCGCGCGAGCAGCGGTTGCAGCAGGTGCTCTGCCGTCAAGTACGCGCCGTGCAGCAGGCCCCAGACGACGAACGTCCAGTTCGCGCCGTGCCACAGGCCGCCGAGGCCCATGACGATGAAGAGATTGCGGACCGTGAGCAGCGTACCGCGGCGGCTGCCGCCGAGCGGGATGTAGAGATAGTCGCGCAGCCACGACGACAGCGAGATGTGCCACCGCCGCCAGAAGTCGCGGAAGCCGGCGGCGATGTACGGCATGCGGAAGTTCTCCGGGATCGCGAAGCCGAGCAGGCGCGCCGTGCCGATGGCAATGTTCGAGTAGCCGGCGAAGTCGAAGTAGATCTGGAACGCGAACGCGTACGTGCCGATCCAGAGCTCGAGCGTGTTGAAGGACTTCGGATCGTCGAAGATGAGGTTCGCCAGCGGCGCCAGGTTGTCGGCCAGGGCGATCTTCTGGAAGAGGCCGAGGATGATCAGATACCCGCCGCGCATCCAGTCGGCGGCGTCGTTGTGGCGCTTGCTCTCGAGCTGCGGGACGAATTGCGCGGCGCGCAGAATGGGTCCGGCCACGAGCTGCGGGAAGAAGGCGATGAACAGGAGGAAGTCGACCACCGATTTCTTCGGCGCGATACGGCCGCGGTAGACGTCGAGCACGTAGCTGACGCCGTGGAAGGTGTAGAAGGAGATGCCGACCGGCAGCACGATCCGCCCGAGCCACGCGGGCATCGGCGACAGCGAGGTCGCTCCGACAGCGTGCGCCAGCGAATCGAACGTGCCGAGGAGAAAGGCCGCGTACTTGAGCGACGCGAGCACGCCGAAGTTCGCCGTGCAGCTCGCCGCCACGAGGAGCTTGCGCGTGCGCGGACGCTCGGTCGTGCCGAGCAGACGCCCGATGGTGTAGTCGAGGAGGCTCGAGGCCACGAGCAGCAGCACGAACGGCGGGTTCCAGCACGCGTAGAAGAAGTAGCTCGCCGCCAGCAGCACGACTTTGCGCGCGCGCCAGCTCGGGATCGCGTAGTAGACGACGAGGACGGTCGGGAGGAACCAGAGGAACGAGAAGGAGTTGAACCACATGGGGGGATCAGTCCAGTTCTTTCGTCATCTCGATCATGGTCTCGCGAAATCCCAGACGGCGGAAGAGCGCCTGCGCGGCGTGGTTCGGCGCCGCGGTGCCGAGGAGGACGCGCGGCGCGCCATGCTCGCGCAGCCAAGCCTCGGCGGCGTCCATCAGCATCGTGGCGATGCCGTGCCGCCGCTCCTCCTCGACGACGGCGAGGTCGTGGATGAACCCGGCCGGACCGCGCAGCTCTTTCCACGACATCGGCTCGAGCGCGGCGAAGACGTAGCCGGCGATCGCGCCGCCGCGCTCGGCGACGAAGACGCAGTCGTCGGGCGAGTCGAGGCGGCTGGCGAGGAACGTCGCGTAGCCTTGCTCGACGCCGGCGTGCGGCGCGAGGAAGCGCAGCGCGTCGAACGCGTAGTGCGTCCGCATCAGCATCGCGCCGAGGCGGCCGAGGGGCCCGGCGTCGCGCGGCTCGGCTCTGCGAATGATCACGTCACTCATCGCTGCGTTGGTGGATCGAAATGTACACGGCGGAGTCCCATGCGTTGTGAATGCCGATCAACAGGAGCAGGAGCGCGGCCGCGGCGATGAAGTAGAGCGCGCCGGCGATGCCGGCCACGAGCAGCATCGCGTATGCGGCCGTCGGCAACCCGACGTGCCACAGCCAATCCTCGAAGACCGGCTGGTAGCCCGTCTGCCGCCGCGCCCGCAGCGCCGTGATGACGGTGTAGACCACGCCGCCGAGGCCGAGCGCGCCGAAGCAGAGTGCGAGTGAGAGCGGCGTATGCCGCGGAACGATCATCAGCGCCGCGATGGTGAGGACCATGCTGAAGTGCACGATGGTCGGCGTCGCGAACGCCTCGACCGCCTCCAGGTCGCGGACGCTCCGCGATCCGGCGCCCAAGGCGATGACGACGAACTGGAGCCCGGTGAGGGCCGCGGCGGCGGAGCCCATGATGGTGTAGAAGGCGTCCCACTCCCGGAGCATCGTGCGAGGGTAGCAAAAAGCTAGGTGCGGCGAAGGATCGACTTGCGGGGATGCCGCTCGATGACGCGCGACTTGAGCGCCGCATCCGCGACGTGGGTGTAGATCTCCGTGGTGACGATGCTGCGGTGCCCGAGGAGGCGCTGCACGTAGCGGATGTCGACGCCTTCTTCGAGGAGGTAGGTGGCCACGGAGTGGCGGAACATGTGCGGGGTGATGCGGCGCGTGAGCGCGGCCTTCTCGCCGAGCTGCCGGACCAGGCGCCGGATGTACTGCGGCGACGCCGCGCCGCCGCGGGAGTTGACGAGGAAGGCATCGCTCTCCCGCTCGCGCGCGTCGCGAGCGCGGCGGTAGGCCAGGATCAGCTCGCGGATCTCCGCGTCGGGGATGTAGACGCGCCGCTGCCGGCTTCCTTTGCCGAGGATGGTGATGACGCCGGCGGCGAGGTCGATGTCGCCGTCGCGTAGCGCGGCCAATTCCGCCACGCGCACGCCCGTCGCGAAGAGCAGCTCCGCGGCTACGCGCGCCGTGATGCTGCCGAAGTCTCCGGACGCCGGATGCTCGAGAATCGTGGCCAGCTCGGCGCGCGAGAGCACGCGCGGCAGCCGGCGCGGCAGCCGGATGCGCACGCGCGCGCCGCGGAACGGGTCCTCGGTCACGTGCCCCGTCTCTTCGAGCCATCGGAAGAGCGACCGCACCGACGCCACGTGCCGCTTGGCGGACGATTCTTTGAGGTGATGCTCGGCGAAGAGGTGCTCGACGTACTGGATCAGCACCGCGCGGTCGAAGGAGGCGACGTCCTTCGCCGCCCCCGCGAAGCTCGCGAATCGCGCGAGATCGATCCGGTACGCCCGCGTCGTATGTACGGACAGCTTCCGGACATTCGCGCAATCCCGAAGGAACTCCTCGCACGCTCGGTCGATCCGCACAGGACCGCAAAAAGTATGCGAAATCGCACCAAGTAGCGGCAGGAGGGCAATACCTCCATTCGGGTGCCCATCACTTCGCCGCCGTGCGCATCTCCATCTTTTCGACCGTCCCGCTCAGCGACTCCAGGAAGGCCAGGAGATCGCTCTTCTCCATCTCCGTCAGGTTCAGTTTGCGCAGCAGCATGGACTTCGGCTGGTTGTTGCCGCCGCCGGCGTTGTAGAAGTCGATGACCTGCCGCAGCGTGGCCAGGCTGCCGTCGTGCATGTAGGGGGCGGTCAGGGCCACGTTGCGCAGCGTCGGCGTCTTGAAGGCGTTGCGGTCGGCTTCCACGCCGGTGATCTTGAAGCGGCCGGCGTCGTCGCCGCCGATGCCGAGCGCGTGAAACTGATCGTCCGCAAAGTTCGGGCCGCGGTGGCACATCGCGCACTCGGCCTTGCCGACGAACAGGGCCAGCCCGCGCTTCTGCGCATCCGTCAGCGCGAAGGTGTCGCCGGCGGCGTAGCGGTCGAAGGGCGAGTTCGGCGTCGTCAGGGCGCGAACGTAGGCGTCGATCGCCAGCGCCACCCGCTGCTTGGTGGGGCGGCCGCCGAACAGCGCGCGGAATTGCGCGCGGTACGCCGGCACCGATTCGAGGCGGTCGATGAGAACGTCCTCGTCCTGCATATTCATGTTCCGCGGATTCGCCAGCACCGCCAGGACGAGCTGAGGAACGGTCGCGAACTTGCCGTCCCAGTTGATGTACCGGTAATACGCGGCGTTGAGCAGCGTCGGGGTGTGCCGCGGCATGGGCGCTCCCCCGGTGCCCTCCGAAAACGGCACGGGCTCGGCGTACGCCATCTCCCGCGGATGGCACGACGCGCAACTGAGACTCTCGTCGCCGGAGAGACGCGCGTCCTCGAAGAGCTGCCGTCCCAGCTCGAACTTCGCAGGGGTGATGGGGTTCTCCGGATTCTCGGGAAGCTTGGGGAGGACGCCGAGTCCGCCGGGGAGCGGCCGCAGAGCATCGATCGGATGCCGTCTGCGGAAGCCTGCGGACATGTCATGCGACGAGAGGAACAGCGCCGCCATTGCGGCGAAAACGAATATCCGTTTACGCAAAGGATGAATCTCCATCAGGTTCGACTTGAAGATGCGGCACGGGCGGCCGTATTACAGGTAGTGTCGCCGGGGCGTAATTCGTTTCAAACGAGACCGGGAGATCGTTAAAATTGTCGCGAGGCGCAGCGTATGCCGCGACAGATTCGTCAAGGCGACGTGTTGTTGGTCGAGGTCGAGCAGATTCCGCGGGGCGGGAGGCTCGTCGCGCGCGATGCCGGCCGCGTCGTGCTCGCGTACGGCGAAGCGACCGGTCACGCCCACGCGATCTTCGAAGACGACGTTTCGATGATCGAAGTGGACGAGGGCATCCGCTACCTGGACGTTCCGAGCGAGGCCGTGCTGCGGCATGAGGAGCACGCCTCGCACGTACTGCCTGCCGGAACGCGTTGGGTGGTGCGCCGCCAGCGCGAGTACGTTCCCGAAGGACCACGGTCGGTCGAGGACTGAGCCGTGGTGAGTTTCATCCGGGAGCTCGCACCGTGGCAGCGCGAGCGGATGCCCTCCTACGCGCGCGAGTGGATCGACGTCGTGAACTGTACGCAGCCTGTCCATCGCGCGCGATTCGAGCGGGCCACCGCGCCGTTCTTCCATCTGGTGCCGTATTTCCTCTGGGTCGATTCGCCGTTGTTGGGCGAGCTGACTGCGCGCATCGGCCGCTATTTTCTATACGACTCGCACGGCGGACGTCCGTTCAGGGTCACGCCCGATGACGTTCGTTCCTCCTTCGATTTGGCTCTTCGCCATGCGTGCGAATTGGTGGCTGGAGCGCCGATCCATCCGACTGTCCGGCCGGCGTTGGAGGCCGAGCACTGTTCTAAATCCGTGCATTTCGATTGGGCATCGGGCAGTCTTCGCGCCGCGGTGCGTCAGGCGGTCTCGCGCTCGGTTCACGACGCCGTTTATCAAGGAGTCGGTCATCCCGTCGACGCGGCTTGTAGCCAGTTGTTGCTCGCGCTCCGGTTGCAATCGGCTCTGCTCGATCGCCGGATTTTCTTGAAGGACGTCGGTTTTTGCGGTGGCAATCTTTGGGCGGCGTTTCCCTCGGTGGAGCGCTTCCTTGCTGACGTCGGCGGACTCGTGCTGACGGGGCTGTCGGACATTGCCGCGCGCCATGCGGACATCGCGAGGACGGGTCACTATTGGTGGCCGTTCGATCATTTCGTCATTGCGAGCGAGCGGCCCGTGCACGTCGCATTCGATGCAGAGGGCCGTCTACACGATGAGACCGGAATGGCGGTGCGCTATCGGGACGGCTGGGGGATTCACGCCTGGCACGGCGTGGTGGTGCCGGGCGACGCCATCGAACGTCCGGAGTCGATCTCGATCGAGCGCATCGAGGGGACCCTGAATGCCGAAGAGCGCCGCGTTCTCATCGAGCGTGTCGGGTTCGAGCGATACCTCGCCGAGGGTGGCGGCGAGGAAGTGATGCGCGATCGTTACGGCACGCTCTTCCGCAAGAAAGTTGCCGACGAAGAAGACCTCGTCGTCGTGCGCGTATTGAACCCTACACCCGAGGCCGACGGTACGTTGAGCAAAGCCGAGGCGCTGGCGGCGTTTTCACCCGATACGTACGTCATCAGCACGACCGCGCCGATGGTGGAGATTCCGCTGCGCGACTACGCCGGCGAAGCGCGGTTCAAGGCGTACTACCTGCGCGTGCCGCCGGACGTACGCACCGCGCACGAAGCGGTCGCGTGGACGTTCGGGATGTCCGCCGGGGAATACGCGCCGGACGCGCAGAGCTGACCGCGGAAGCGCGCAGGATCTCGCCATGGTGCTGGCGATCAGGATTACGATGACGTTGTCGCGCCGCCCTCCCGTGAACGGGGCGCACTCTCCGCGATCGAGCGCCGGTCAGCGCGTCGGACGACTGCCGTGTCAGCTCATGGGCGTCCCGCTGCTCTTCGGCGCGCCGCCAGCGGAAATTCGAACGCGCCGAGGTCGACGACAGGCGAGGCGCCGAGGCCTCGGTCGGGCGTAGCTGGGTCGTCGACGAAGCGCGGCCGGTCGGCGAGATCGACCTTCGTCCCCGGGTCGAGTGCGCCGTTGTTGCCGGCATCGATGCATGGCGAGCCGTTCGTCAAGCGGTAATCGCGCGCTTGCGGCGCCGCGAACCCCGGCGGCGCGTCGAAGTTACCGCGGCCTGGAAATCCCGATTGAACGTCGCTGTATTCGACCGCCGGAGTGCCGCCCAGCGGTCCGCTTTCCGTGACGAGCTGATTGCCGCCGTTGCCGTAGAGGATCGAGTTGGTCACGCCGATCTGCTCGGAACCGAGGTCCCCGGCGCTGTTCAGAAAGCCCTGCCGCAGATGCAATCCGCTCGTCCCGTTGTCGGCGATGGTGGTGTTGACGAAACGCACCGTCCCACCGGCGCACGACGACGCGTGCGCGCCGCCGCCGCGGACCGCCTTGTTGGCCGCGAACAGGCAGCCGACGACAGTGATGCTGCCGCCGTTGATTGCTCGCAAGTCCGCGCCGCCGCCGTAGTACAGGCCGTTGCCCTGCGGCGCCAGGCCGTCGGTGTAGCAGCCGTCAGCGTAGATGCCGGTAGCCGGCCGCGAGACAGCTTCGTTGTCGGTGAAGCGAGAGCGCTCCAACCGGATGCGCGCGCCGGAGCCCTGCGACCCGGCGAACAGACCACCGCCGAACGAGGCGTGATTGTTCCGAAACGTCGATTCGACCACCTCTGCCGTGGCTGTGCCGGCAATGGAGATGAAAGCTCCGGCACCGAATGAAGCGTCGTTGCCGTCGAACGTAGAGGCCGCGATCGACAGCCACGACGAATTGGACACGTACGCGTAGATGCCTCCGCCGTGCGTGGCGACGTTGCCGGTGAACGTCGCCCCCCAGACGAATGCGGTGGCGCGGTCAAAGCCCTCCAGCTCGACCCCCGAACCGGCCGCTCCCTGGTTGCGATCGAACGTGCTGTCGGCGATCGTCACCGATGCGGAGGCGGCGATGAAGCCCTTGATGGCGCCGCCGTTGGGCCCGTTCGTGTTGAACGTCGAGTGCTCGATCGTGGCGGCTCGCGAGACCGGCGTGTTGTAGTAGACCGCGCCGCCATACGCAGCGTCGTTATGATCGAACCGGCTGTCACTGATCGTAAGATCGGAGCGGCACGCGCAGATCGCGCCTCCGGCCACGATCGTCGTGACGTCGTCCGAGGCGTTGTCTTTGAAGATGCAGTCGGCGACGGAGAGTCCGCCGTTGAGAAGGAGGATCGCGCCGCCGAGATGCGCGTTTCGAAAACCGCAGGCGGTCGTGATCGTGCCCCGTCCGTGCTGAAACGTGAAGCCGCGAATCGTCGTCGCGAGCGTCTCGCCGTGAGTGGCGGTCAGGATCGCGCGGCCGAGATTCCCGCCGTCGAGGATCGTCACCTCCGGGCCGTCGCTGCTCCGGACAACGATCTTTTTGCCTGCCGTGTCGAGGAGCTCGTGATACGTGCCCGCCGCAACGACGATCTCGTCGCCGCCGGCCGCCGCGTCGATCGCGCCCTGAATGGTCCGGTAATCGCCCGGAACGCGGAGCTCCTTCCCCCGGGCAACCGTGGCCACGAGCGCCACCAGAAGCAGCGATCGCGTGAGCATCGGGAGATGGTACTGCGAAGCGTCCGCGCGTTGTATGAAGAGTCGGAGCGAAAATCGCCCGAACGCAGTAACGCCCGAGATGCGCAATCTCGGGCGTTTCAACCACTTGCGTTTTGGTAGGTGACGTGTCTCAGCTCATCGTGCACGGCAGGACGTCTCAGCTCATCGTGCACAAGTTCACCCGGCAGAGGGTGTTTCCGAGGGGACGGAGACATTCATGGACAAGGTCGGGATGGAACGGCAGCAGGCGGTGGAGAGATA